>JAFGVZ010000199.1 GCA_016937725.1 Paracoccaceae bacterium
AAGCGCGCCACCATCCTGCACATAGCGCGCGATATTGGCGAAATAGGCCGCAGGCAGAATGCCGCGCCGCTTGTAGCGGTCGAAGATGATCAGGTCGAATTCGTCGATCTTCTCGATGAACAACTCGCGCGTCGGGAAGGCGATCAGCGACAATTCGTTCACCGGCACGCCATCATGGCGGTCTGGCGGGCGCAGAATGGTGAAATGCACCAAATCTACCGCCGGGTCCGATTTCAGAAGGTTGCGCCATGTGCGCTGGCCTGCATTGGGCTCACCCGACACTAGCAGAACGCGCAAACGGTCGCGCACCCCGTTCATCTGCACGATGGCGGCGTTGTTGCGGTCGGTGAGTTCGTTCGGCGCTGCTTCCAGTTCGAATTGCAGCACGTTCATGCCGCCCCGGTCCAGCGTGACGTCAATTTCCATATCCTGTCCGATGGGCACCACCGCACGCTGGCGCGGCCCGCCATCTATGGAATAGAACAAGGGCGCCATCCCGCCCGCGCCGGGGGGCACCGCGCCTTCGTCTTCCACCCGCAAGGTCAGGGTCACAGGCTCGCCCACGATGGCGAAGGCGGGCGCGTTCGACACGATCAGGCGGCGGTCCCAATCTTCTGGGGTGCCGGTTTGCAGCAGGTGCAGCGGCGCGGGCAGGTCAAGCACCACCTCCCCGTCATGCGCCAAACCGTCGGACAGAACGAAAGTGCCCGCCAAACGGTCGCGCGGGATTTCAGCCAAGGCTTCAGCCAAGCTGCCCGCGATCAGGCTACCTTGGTCGCGGCCTGCATCCTCGACCGTGACGAAACGTGTTTCGACCCCTTGCAACGCGGCAAGTTCCGCTTCCAGATGGGCGCGCGCGGCTTCGGTTTGCGCGGTGCGCGCACCAAGCCGGTTGGAGGCGGTGTCGTCCACCAACACCAAGGCAATGTCGCTGAGCGTGTCGCGCAATTCGGTTTGCAGCGCGGGGTTTGCCAGTGCGGCCAGCAGTGCCAAAGCCGCCAGCCCGCGCAACCACCAGCCCCGCAACCCGCGCCACAGCGCCAACGCGACCATGACAGCCGCCACAGCGGCAACAGCCCCCAGAAGCGGCCATGGCAACAGCGGTGCAAAGGTAATCTCGGTTCCGTTCATTGCCCCAGCCTTTCCAAAAGTGCCGGCACATGCACCTGGTCGGATTTGTAATTGCCCGTCAGCACATGGGTGATCAGGTTCACGCCAAAGCGATAGGCCATTTCGCGCTGCTCTTCGCCCGACAGGCCCATCCCGATGCGCACCATGGGCTGGCCCATCTCATCAACCGCCCAAGCCGATGCCCAGTCATGCCCGCCGACGATCACAGGCGTTACCCCGTCATTGAGGTTGCGAAAGGGCATCCCCTCGGCGCGTTCGGCATCGGCGGGCGCGGCTTCGACCCAGACATCGCGGCCGCGATAACGGCCCGGAAATTCGCTGAGCAAGTAGAAGGTACGGGTGAGCACATGGTCCTCTGGCACCGGTTCCAATGGCGGTATATCCAGCGGGCGGGCGATGGTCTGCAAGCGCCGCGCCTCTGGCGTGGTGCGGGTCAGCCCGGCCAATTCGGCATCGCGGGTGTCGAACAGGATCAGCCCGCCACCGCGCAAGTAGCGGTTCAGCTTTGCATAGGCCGCGTCCGATGGAATGGGCGTATTTTCTGTAATCGGCCAGTAAAGGAACGGGAAGAAGGTCAGCTCGTCGCGCTCGATATCCACGCCAATGGGCGGCTCCGGCTCGACAGAGGTGCGGGCAAACAGGATGCGCGACAGCCCGCGCAGGCCAGCTTGGGCAATCTCGTCCACACGGGCATCGCCTGTCAGGATATGGCCCAGCACAACCGCGCTGGTGGCTTGCAGTGCAAGGCGGTCATCTTCCTGCGCATGGGCGTCCATCGGCAGCGACAATGCCAGCAGGATCGCGGCCACCGCGCCGCCGCGCAGGCGGCCCGACAGCCAGAGGGCCGCCAATATGTCGACCAACAACAGCCCCAGCCCCAAAATCAGCACAGGCGCGCGCAGATCGCGGGTCACGGCGACCGTGTCGCGCTCGACCGGCACGGATGCGGGCCAAGTGGCCGCGCTCAGCACGCTGTCCGCGCCAATCAGGTTCAGCGCAAGGCTGCCTGCGGCGCTGGAATAGACGCCGGGGCGCAAGTCCGGTCCAAAGTCCCGCGCGGCGAGTGTTTCGCCGTCGATTGCCGCATCGTTGCTGACGTCTTGCACCTTGCCAAACCCATCAAGTGCGCGTTGGGGCTGCCAGACCTGCTGGGCGATCGCGCTTTCTTCCAGCGCCGCGCCACGGGTGGATACGGCCAACCGTTCCAGCATCTGCACGAACAGGCCCGAGAGCGGCAGGGTGGACCAATCGGCATTGGCGGTGGTGTGGACAAGAACGATTTGCCCGTCGCCATCGAAGCGGCGTGTCACCAAGGGTGTGCCATCGGCCAGCGTGGCAATCGTGCGCTCTGCCAGACCGGGGTCAGGCTGGGCCAGCACTTGGGCCGCGATCGTCACATCGGACGGAATACTCAGCCCGGCAAAAGGGCTTTCGGGTGCGAAGTCGCGCAGCATGCGCGGCGCGCCCCAACTCATGGCGCCGCCCACGGTGCGCCCGCCAATGCGCAGGCGCACAGGCAAAAGCGGGTCCTCGGCATCGCGTGCAATCTCTGACGCGGCCAAACGCGGGCCGGCAAAGCGCAAGAGCAGCCCGCCGCTGCGCACGAAATCCAGGATCTGGCCGGTCTCGACCTCTCCCAAGGCGGCGACATCGACCAAGATCAGCACATCCGGCGCGGTCAATAGCAGATCGTCGATGGAGGGGCTTTCGATCAGTTCTGCCACTGGACCAAGCGCTTGGCGCAGATAGAAGAAGGGCGACAGCAGGTCGGCCCCCTCATCACCCTCGCGCCCGGTCAGCAACGCCACCTTGCGGCGTTGCAAGGCGTCATCCGTCAGCGCCACGGCACCCGCGCTGCGTATGCCTTCGATTTGAAAGCGCGTGATGCGGTTGCGCAATTCGGGTTGCAAGACCAGTTCGGCTTCTGCGGTTTGCTCTCCTGCCTCGAAGGTGGCGGTAGCGCGCGCCAGCGCGCGTTCCACGCCTGAAGGGTCGCGGCCATGGGCTGTGATCGTTACATCGGTCGTGGGTTGGTTCGGCAGCCGGATGGCCTGCAAGACCAAGCTGCCTTCGCGCAGGCTTGCCGGGGCCAGCGCCAGAACCGGGCGGCTGGTTTCATATACGGCCAATGCGCCGCGCGCTTGCAAGGCGTCTGTCAGCGGACCGCGATAGGGATGGTCCAACCCGTCAGAGACCCAATAGCTGTCCAGCGTCTCGGGCAGGGTTGCGGCCCATTCTGCCACGGTATCAGCTTTGGCCACGAAAGGTGCAGGTGTCAGGGCGCCGACACGTTCGGCCCAGAAACGCGCCTCGCGCAGGGGCAGGGGGCCTTCGGGCAAATCGCTTAACACCACAACAGCCACGGGGCGGTCGGCGCGCGCGGCTTCTGCCAGCACTTCGGCCACCCGTTCGGTCCGGCGGGACCAGTCGCGGGCGCTGGCCCAGCTGGCATCCATCACCACCAGAAGCGGTGCATCGCCCATGCGCGCGGCTTGGGGGTTCAAGGTTGGCCCGGCAAAGCCGACGATCAGCGCGGCCACGGCCAGCGCGCGCAGCAGCAGCAGCCACCACGGGGTTTTGTCGGTTTCTGTCCGCTCATCCGTCAGGCCCAGCAACAGTGCCACGCCGGGAAAGCGGCGCACCACAGGCGCGGGTGGCACGGCTCGCAACAGCCACCATAATAGCGGTAGCGCGACCAAAGCGGCCAAAAGCCAAGGTGTTGCAAAGCCAAGATTGCCCATCACCGCCCCCCGTCCAGTGCTTGCCACAATGCCATCAGCGCCGTTGCGGGCGATTGGTCGGTATGGTGGCTCAGCACTTGCCAGCCGCTTTTGCGCGCCAAGGCAGCCAGTGCATCTTTGCGCGCGACCAGCCTGTCGCGGTAGCGCGTTTGCAGATCATTTGCCCGCAGGGTTTCATGCCGCAGTGTGCCGGTCATGGATTCAAATATCGAACGGCCCTGATAGGGAAACTCTTCCTCTACCGGGTCCAAGATTTGCACTAGAACGCCGCGCACCCCGCGCGCAACCGCTTGGCCGACTGCGCGTTCCAGCCCCTCGGTCGGGCCAAGAAAATCCGACAGGAAGACCGCTTGTGACCGCGCGGGCAACAGCGCAGCGGGGGGAGTGCCGAAATCGGCCATATCATCCGCGCCAAGGGTCAGGGTCAGCGGTTCAAGCTGCGCGCGGCCCATGCGTGGGGGCAGGTCTGGCATCAGCCCAACACGCTCGCCACCCTTTAGCAGCAGCACCGCCAACGCCAAGCCCAGCAGGCGCGCGCGGTCAGCCTTCGGGGCGCGGTCTTTGGCGCCGGAAAACCCCATCGCTTGCGCGCGGTCCACCCAAAGCGTAACCGCCTGCGCAGCCTGCCATTCGGTTTCGCGCACGAAATGCACGTCCGCCCGACCAGAGCGCCGCCAGTCGATCCGCGCCGCGCCGTCAGAGGCCGTGGCAGGACGATACTGCCAGAATTCGTCACCTTGCCCTGCACGCCTGCGGCCATGCGCGCCGGGCAGAACCGACGCGGCTAAATGCTCTGCCTGCGCCAAAAGCGCGGGCAGGGGGGCAGCAAGCCCTTCGGCTCTTTGGCGTAGATCGGCCGTCACGCAGCCGCCGCCATATCGGTCGCCTGCGCAGCGACACGGTCAATAATCTGCCCCAGATCGGCCCCTTGCGCGCGCGCGGCAAAACCCAGCGCCATCCGGTGCGACAGCACCGGACGCGCCATGGCCGCCACGTCATCGAGCGAGGGCGCAAGCCGCCCTTGCAACAACGCTCGCGCCCGCACCGTCAGCATAAGCGCTTGCGCGGCGCGCGGTCCGGGGCCCCATGCGACCATGCCTTGCACCGCTTCATGCGCCTCTGGCTCGCCGGGGCGGCAAGCGCGCACAAGGTCCAGAATGGCATCAAGCACGCGTTCACCCACCGGCATGCGCCGCAAAAGCGCCTGCGCCTCGATTAACTCGGCGGCGGTGAACACCTCATGCGCGCGGTCCTCACTGGCTCCGGTCGTGGCGATCAGGATGTCGCGCTCGGTGTCGCGGTCGGGGTAATTCACGTCAATCTGCACAAGGAAGCGGTCAAGCTGCGCTTCGGGCAGCGGGTAGGTGCCTTCTTGCTCCAGCGGGTTCTGCGTGGCCAGCACATGGAAGGGCGCGGCCAGCTTGTGATGATGACCCGCCACCGTCACCTCGCGTTCCTGCATGGCCTGCAACAAGGCGGCTTGCGTGCGCGGGCTGGCGCGGTTGATTTCGTCCGCCATCAGAAGTTGGCAGAAGATCGGCCCCTCGATGAAGCGAAAGGCGCGCTTGCCGTCGTCGTTCACATCCAGCACTTCCGAGCCCAGAATATCGGCGGGCATCAGGTCGGGGGTGAATTGCACGCGGTTGCCGTGCAGGCCCATAACGGTCGAAAGCGTATCCACCAGCCGCGTTTTGCCCAAGCCCGGCAGGCCGATCAGCAACCCATGGCCACCGCAGAGCATAGCCGCGAGCGTCAGGTCGACCACGGTTTCCTGCCCAATGAAACGGCGGTTGATGCTGGCGCGCGCGCCTGCCAACTTCTCTCCAAGGGCTTCGATCTGCTGGGGAAGGTCGGTGGCATCTGTCATCGGGCGCGTCCTTTTGCCTTTGGTTTTCGGCCCGCTTTGGGGTGAAAACACGCGAAGTCATGTTACGTTACCCTCAGACATATCGCAAAGGCAGCCAATGGCAAAAACACCTGTGCAACAAAATACCGTGACACTGTCGGCCAATGCGCTGGCCGATGCAGCACGCGCCGCAAGCAAAGGCCGGGGCCTGCCCCCGGTGCATTTGTGGAACCCGCCCTTTTGCGGCGATCTGGACATGCGCATCGCCCGCGACGGGACATGGTTTTACGAGGGCACGCCCATAGGTCGGCCTGCCTTGGCGCGGCTCTTTTCGACCATCCTGAAACGCGAGGGCGACAAGTATTTCCTTGTCACCCCGGTCGAGAAGGTGGGCATTACCGTTGACGATGCTCCCTTCGTCGCGGTCGATTTTCGGGCAGAGGGCGCGGGGGCGGAGCAAACCATTACTTTCGTGACCAATATGGGCGACGAAGCACGGGCCGGCCCCGACAACGTCCTGCGGGTTGCGCGTGACGCGGAAACCGAAGAGCCTGCGCCCTATATTCATATCCGCGCCGGGTTAGAGGCGTTGATCGACCGCAAAAGCTTTTATCGGCTGGTGGAGCTGGCAGAGCACACGGAGCATGACGGCGCGTCATGGTTCGGCCTTTGGTCCGGGGGCGTGTTCTTTCCCATCATCCGCTCGGAAGACTTGGTTTAACCGGATGCTGCGACCGGGCTTGCCACTTGGCGCGTCTGGTCCGACACTCTGGGGCAGACGATCAACGGAAATCCCATGCTCTACCAAGACCTGATTGCCCTAAAACGCGACGGCGGCATGCTGGCGCCCCAGTATATCGCGGCGCTGGTGCGCGGCTTGACCGATGGCAGCCTGTCGGATGCGCAAGCGGGGGCCTTGGCCATGGCCATCGTGCTGCGTGGCATGACCCGGCAAGAGACAACCGACCTGACCCTTGCCATGCGCGATTCGGGGCAAAAGTTGCAGTGGGACAACGGCCCAGTTGTCGACAAACATTCCACAGGCGGGGTGGGCGACACGGTTTCCTTGGTGCTGGCTCCGGCGCTTGCGGCATGTGGCGCGGTGGTGCCGATGATCTCTGGCCGCGGTTTGGGGCATACGGGCGGGACGCTCGACAAGCTGGAAGCGATCCCCGGCTACACTATTGGCCCAGACCCTACGCGCCTGCGCGCCGTAGTGGCAGATGCAGGCTGCGCCATTGTCGGGGCGAGTGCAGATCTGGCCCCGTCGGATCGGCGGCTTTATGCCATCCGCGATGTGACCGCGACGGTTGCCTCGCAACCGCTTATCGTGGCGTCGATCCTGTCGAAAAAGCTTGCCGCCGGGGTGCACGGGTTGGTGCTGGATGTGAAAACCGGCTCTGGCGCGTTCATGGCCGATGCGCAGGACGCCCGCAACTTGGCACAAGCCTTGGTCGAGGTTGCAACCCGCGCAGGCTGCCCGACCCGCGCGGTGCTGAGCGATATGAGCCAGCCGCTTGCCCCGGCCGCGGGCAACGCGGTGGAATTGGCGGTCGCGTTGGACCTGCTGAGAGGAAACGCACCTGCCGCGCCGCGCCTGCAAGAGATGGTCTTGGTTCTGGGGGCAGAGGCGCTGATGCTTTCGGGCCTTGCGCGCGATGCGGCTGACGGGC
>JAFGVZ010000200.1 GCA_016937725.1 Paracoccaceae bacterium
GTGCAGGCCTTCAGAACCTTCGACTCGCCCGCCTTGTTGGTGTGGTCCATGACCACGATCACCCGCTTCACGCCCGCGACCAGATCCATCGCGCCGCCCATGCCCTTGACCAGCTTGCCGGGGATCATCCAGTTGGCAATATCGCCATTCTCGGCCACTTCCATCGCGCCCAAGATCGCCATGTTGATCTTGCCGCCCCGGATCATGGCAAAGCTTTCAGCACTGTCGAAATAGGCCGTGTGCGGCAGCGCTGTCACGGTCTGCTTGCCCGCATTGATCAGGTCGGGGTCGATTTCATCCTCTGTCGGGAAAGGACCAATGCCCAGCATGCCGTTTTCCGATTGCAACGTGACCTGCACGCCGTCTGGAATGTAATTGGCCACCAAAGTCGGGATGCCAATACCCAGATTGACATACATCCCGTCTTCCAGTTCCTGCGCCGCGCGTGCGGCCATCTGGTTGCGATCCCAGGGCATTTGCTATCCTTCTTGGGTTCAAGCCTATAAATTCACGGGCACATCCAGCAGCACCACCGTGCCTGCCGCGCCGCGCACCACGTTCAGCGTAGCATCCAGCCCGTTCAACAGGCCCCGGACAAGCCGTCCACCGGCATGTTTCTCGCTGGGCCATGCCATACCGGCGGGCAGGCCCTCGCCATCGTCGCTGACCATGATGCGCACGCCCCCGCCCGACAGGTTGGATACGCGCAATTCAATCCGGCCCTCATCTTGCAGGCTGAACGCATGGGTGAAAGCGTTATGCAGCGTTTCCGACACGATCATGGAAATGCGCGTCGCGTGGTCCAGCGTGATTTCGGCACGCTCCACATTCTGCACAAAGCGAATGCCCGCGCGCCCATCATCATGCGCGATTGCGGAAGATACCCGGCCAATCAGGGTGCCAAGGTCGATCTTGCCAAGGCCATCGGCCCCACCCGTCAGGCGCATTTCTTCATAGACAAGTTGCAGCGTTTCCAGACGGCGCGGCAGGGCTTCCAATTCACGGCGGGTCGACATTTCGTCATTGGCCGCCGGTTCGCGCAAATTGGTCAGGATCATCGCCAAATCGCGCTGCACAAGGTTCTGCACCACGGTCAGGTTGTCGCCAGAGATGCGATTGTCGGCACCACGGTCGGTTTCGGTCAGTTCCTTCTGGATGCCGAAGAAAAAGACCGGCTCGCCATCGTCGCCAAGGATCGGGGCAATGATCAGGCGGTTGAAAAACGGCGTGCCGTTGGCGCGGTAATTGACAATATCGACCGACACTTCGCGCTTGGCTTCTAGCGCAGCGCGAATGCGGTCCACGTCGCGCTTGTCGGTCTTTTCGCCTTGCAGGAAGCGGCAATTGCGGCCCACGGCGACGGCGCTGCTATAGCCGGTTGTCCGCTCGAACGCGTCGTTGACATAGACAATAGGGTTATCGTCTTGGTTCGGGTCGGTCAGCACCATGGCAATGCTTAGCCGCGAGAAGCCGGAAAAAGCTTCGTTCGTGCCCATCGCGCTTGAAAGCGTTTGTCCTTCCATCGCCGTCCCTCGCTCAAGCCGCGCGCGTCGTGCGCTGTTCGATCCGCTTTTCATGCTCGCCTTGAATCAAGCGGTGCACGTAAATTCCGGGCAAGTGAATCGCATCGGGGTCGAGGCTGCCCGGCTCGACAATCTCTTCCACCTCTAACACGCAGACCTTACCGCATTTCGCGGCAGGCGGGTTGAAGTTGCGGGCGGTCTTACGGAAGATTGCGTTGCCCGTGGTATCAGCCTTCCAAGCTTTCACGATGGAAAGGTCGGCAAAGATGCCTTCCTCCAGAATGAACGTTTCGCCGTTGAACACCTTGTGTTCCTTGCCATCGGCAATCTGGGTGCCGACGCCAGTGCGGGTGTAGAACCCGGCGATGCCCGCGCCGCCTGCGCGCATCCGCTCGGCCAAGGTGCCTTGCGGGTTGAATTCCAGTTCCAACTCGCCCGACAGATACTGGCGCATGAATTCCGCGTTTTCGCCGACATAAGACGACATCATCTTTTTGACCTGCCGCGTTTCCAGCAGCACGCCCAGCCCGAACCCATCCACACCGGCATTGTTCGATGCGATCGTCAGATCCTTGGTGCCCGCGTCCCGAATGGCGGCAATCAGCAATTCCGGAATGCCGCACAAACCGAACCCGCCCGAAGCGATGGTCATGCCGTCGAACAATAGCCCATCAAGCGCCTCTGCCGCAGAACCATAGACCTTCTTCATGCCGAGCCTCACTTCGATATACCGAGGAACACAATTGACCTGCTGCCGGGATTTAGTCAACCGGATGGTCGCGCTATCCGTCTTTCTTGGCAGGTGCCTTTTTGCCCGCAGCGGTCGTGGTCTTTTTTTCGGCTGGCTTTTTCGCAGCGGGCTTTTTCGCCGCCGGTTTCTTGGCAGTGGCCTTTTTGGCGGGGGCCTTCTTCTTGCCCTTGGTCTCGGCCTTGGCATTCACCAACTCTATGGCCTGTTCCAGCGTGATCGCCTCTGGCTCCATGTCCTTGGGCAGGGTCGCGTTGACCTTGTCCCACTTCACATAGGGGCCATAGCGCCCTTTCATCACAGCCAAAGCACCGCCATCCGGGTGCTCACCCAGTTCCTTCAGCGGCTCGGCTGCTGCCGCCCGCCCGCGTTCGGGCTTGGCGGCCAGCACTTCGACGGCACGGTTCATGCCGATCGTGAATACCTCGTCTACCTCTGGCAGATTGGCGTATTTCTTGCCGTGCTTGACGAAAGGACCATAGCGGCCAATGCCCGCCTCGATCATCTCGCCATCTTCGGGATGGGGGCCGACCGGGCGCGGCAGCGACAA
>JAFGVZ010000201.1 GCA_016937725.1 Paracoccaceae bacterium
GACAGCGCCTTGCTGCATTCCAGCAGCGCCTTGTTGAAATCCAGCACCTTGGCGTGGTGATGCACCTCTACCTTGGGGCGGATCAGCGGCACGATCCAGCTTTTGGGTGGCGACAGATGGCGCAGCAGGTCCACTTCCAGAACATGTTTCACATCGGGGGCATGGGCCACGGCCTCTGCCACTTTCTGCGCGACATCGGTCTTGGGGAAGGCGCGCAGCGTGACCACGACCTTCGCCTTCGTCTCGCGCAGGATGGCGGAAATCTTTTCCGGTTCCAGAAGCGGGTTGATCGGGTTCACCCGGCCCACCGTCATACCGCCCAAAAGCGCGATGGCTGTGTCGTTCAGCGTGGGCAGCACATAGGCGACGGTGTCGTCTTCTTGCACGCCAAGGCTGCGAAACAGGTTTGCGGCCTGTGTCACACGGGTGTGCAATTCGGCCCATGACATGGTTTCGGCGCGGGCTTTCGGGTCAGAAAACAACTGAAACGAAACCGCCGGTCGATTGCCCCACGTGTCGCGCGCACGTGTCAGGGCCTGATAAACCGAGACCGGCAAGGCGCGGTCTTGCCACGCGGCCTCTGCCTCTACGTTGAACACATCCTCTGGTGTTCGGAAATCCCGCATGCCTTCCCCCTCCCGTTCCGGCGTTTTTGATTGACGCACACAAAAGCACCAGCGGGCGAACCGCGCAAGCGAAACAGGAAATCACGTTGCGTCAGGGCAGGTATCAGGTGGCGTCGGCCTGTGTCGGGCGCAGGGCCAGCCAGATCAGCGCGCCGCCTGCCAGCACAAGGAAGGGGATCATGGCCATGTTGACGAATTGCCAGCCTGTTTCGGTGGTGCCGCCAGAGCAATTCATCAGCGTGCCGGAACTGAGCGAAGCGAGGAACACGCCGCCGAAGACGATCATATCGTTCAGCCCCTGCACGCGCCCGCGCTCTTCCACCGAATGGGCGGCGGTCAGCATGGTCGTAGCCCCGATAAAGCCGAAATTCCAACCAATGCCCAAAAGGATAAGCGCGATGTAGAACTGCTCCAGCTCTACGCCCGAAATGGCCACGGCGCCCGACAGCGCCAGAATAACCAGCCCGGTCGCCACCACGGCGCGCGACCCGAAACGCGCAATCACATGGCCGGTGATGAAGGATGGCGCATACATAGCCAGCACGTGGGCAGAGACGATATTGGCCGCATCGCCGGTGTCGAACCCGCAGCCGACCACGGCCAAGGGGGTCGAGGTCATGACAAGGTTCATCAACGCATAGGCCACGGTGCCGCAGATGATGGCCACGGCAATGACCGGGCTGGACAGCAATTCCCGCACTGGGCGGCCCTTGGGCGCGCCTTCTTCGGGTTTCAGCGGCGTCGGGATGTCAAGGAACGACAACAGCACCATGCCCGCCACGTTCAGCCCGATCACGCCCAGATAGGTTGCCAGAAACGGCACTGCCATCGCATCGGATGTAGCCGACACCAATTGCGGGCCGAAAATGGCCGACAAAAGCCCCCCCGCCATGACATAGGAAATCGCCTTGGGGCGGAATTCGGGGCTGGCTTGGTCTGCGGCGGCGAAGCGGTAGAACCCGTTTGCCGACATGTAGACGCCCGACAGCAAGCTGCCCAACAGGAAGATCAGGAACGACCCGGCATATAGCCCATATGCCGCCAGCATCGCGCCAATCGCCCCGCTGACGCAGGCCAGCCAGAACCCTGCGCGCCGCCCGTAAGCCTGCATGATCGCCGAAAGCGGCGTTGCCGCCAGCATGGACCCCAGCACGATCATCGAAATCGGCAAGGTCGCCCAACACGGATTCGGCGCCAGCATCTGACCCGACAGCCCGCCGATGATGAACATCACCGGCAATTGCGCGCCCACCACGGCTTGCGCGGCGACCAGAACGGCCACATTGCGTTTGGCGCGGGTATCGCTGGCGGGGGTTGCAATCGTGTCTGTCATGCGCGCAGGATTAGCGCGGAAATATTCCATTTGGAAGTGGTGTTTTACATGTGCAACGATCCGGCGGCGGTTGGTCGCATCCTGACGTCCGAGGCCTGCATGGCCGAAGGCTGCGATTGGCTGGCGGCGCGCGAACCGCGCTTTGCCCATGCGTTGCGCCTGACCGGCGTGCCGCCCTTGCGCCGCCGCCCGGAAGGATTCGGGCATCTGTTGGGCGCGATCATAGGCCAGCAGGTCAGCACCCATGCCGCCCGCGCCATCTGGGACCGGATGGAAGCGGCAGGCCTGACGACGCCCGAAGCGGTTCTTTCCGCCGATGACGAGGCGTTGCGCGCGCCGGGCCTGTCGCGCCAGAAAATCCGCTACGCGCGCGCTTTGGCCGAAGCGGGGATCGACTTCGACGCGCTGCGCCATGCGCCCGATGCCGAGGTGACGGCAACGCTCGTGGAAGTCACTGGCATAGGCCGCTGGACCGCCGAAATTTACGCAATGTTCAGCCTTGGCCGCGCCGATGTTTTCGCGCCCAACGATCTGGCCTTGCAGGAATCCGCCCGCCGCCTGTTCGACCTGCCCGACCGCCCGCGCGAAGCCCCCATGCGCCGCATGGCCGAAAGCTGGTCGCCGTGGCGGACGGTTGCGGCGGGGCTTCTCTGGGCCTATTACCGTGTGGAAACCGATAGGGAAGGCGTCATATGACTCGGGTGTTGAAATCGGACAAGCGCGGGCCTGCGAATGGCGGCAAAGCGACATCGGCGGTAGTGTTCGTGCATGGCTACGGCGCGGATGGCGGCGATCTGTTGGGGCTGGCCGACCCGCTGGCCCCGCATATGCCGGGGACGGTGTTCTATGCGCCCGACGCGCCGGAACGCAGTGTGGCCAACCCGATGGGCTTTCAGTGGTTCCCGATCCCGTGGATCGACGGGTCTTCCGAGGAAGACGCGCAAGCGGGCCTGCTGGCGGCCTCCAATGACTTCCACGCCTTTCTGGACGAAGTTCTGACCAATGAGGGGCTGGCCCCAGAGGCCCTTGCGCTGGTCGGCTTTTCTCAAGGCACCATGTTGTCCTTGCATGTCGCCCCGCGCCGCGCCGCGCCTTTGGCGGCTGTGGTGGGCTTCTCGGGGCGGTTGCTGGCGCCCGACGTTTTGGGGGCCGAAACTGTCAGCCGCCCGCCCGTGCTTTTGGTGCATGGCGACCAAGATGATGTCGTGCCGGTCGCGTCGTTGTCAGAGGCTGCCGATGCGCTCGTGGCCGAAGGGTTCGAGACCTGTAGCCATATCTCGAAGGGCACCGCGCATGGCATCGCGCATGACGGGCTGTCGCTGGCGCTGTCCTTCCTGCGCGACAAACTGCCGGGATAGCACCCCGCCCGCACATTTGCGTGAGGGTCAAGGATTTGGGTGCCCGCACCAAACAACCTGTGCAAGGTAGACACCTGCGATAAGGGGGAAACGCATGCGCCTGAAACACTCTGTCATTGCCGGAAGCTTGCTGGGCGCAGCCGCCCTAAGCGCGGCCTTTGTTCTGTCCGACCATCGTGCCATGGCGCAGATGATGGGGCATGGCGGGATGCACGGGCATGGCCATAACGGGGCAGGCCATGATGAAGTGACCATGCCGGGCCTGCGCGGTCTGGATGCAACACCGCAGGAAAGCGAAGAACTGGCGGTCATGTTCCGCGCCTTTCAGACCTTGCGCCGCGAGGTGGAACTGCTGCCCAACGGCATTCGCACCGTGACCAGTTCGACCGACCCCGACGTGATGGCAGCCTTGGTCAGCCATGTTGTGGGCATGATCGCACGGGTGGAAGAGGGGCGTGATCCGCAAATCTTCATTCAAAGCAAAACACTGGATATTTTCTTCCAGCGGCCCGACGCCATTGCGACCCAGATCGACCTGACCGACGAGGGCATTGTCGAGGTCCAGACCTCTGACGACCCGGACATGGTCACAGCTTTGCATGTTCACGCGGAAGAGGTCAGCGACATGGCCGCGCGCGGCATGCAAGCGGTGCATGAAAAAATGATGCAGAGCGGCTGAAGCGCCTAGACCGCTTGCGCACCTTTGCGGTGCGGGCCGAACAGCGCCGCCAGCCCAAGGATCACACCAGAGACGACGGCGATCATCCCCGCCGCGCTGACTGAATTCTGCGCCCCCAGCCAAAGTGGGCCATAGCCTGCCAGCACATAGCCCAGACTGGCCGACAGGGCCGCAAAGACAAGCGACCACCAGACCTGCGCGGCCAGATTGTTGGTCATCAGGCGTGCGCTCGCCGGAGGGCAGATGAACATGGCGATCACAAGGATCGAACCCACCGCCTGAAACGCCGCAACAGCGGCCAAGGCGGCGCTTATGACCAACCCGAAGCCAAGCGCGCCTGTGGGGATGCCCATGGATTGCGCGAAGCCTTCGTCGAAGGTGGCGATCTTCAGCCAGCGCCAGAAAATCACGACCAATGCTGCGATGAGCGCGCAGGCCAGCGCCATACTTGGCAATTCCGGGGGCAGGGTGGCGAGTGCTGCCGGGTCGGTCAGGGAGTCCCATCCAGAGGCGCGCAGCCAGATCAATTGCTCCAGATTGCCCATCAGCGCATGTTCCACATCCAGATGCACGCCGGAACTGCCGGATTGTTCCAGCAATAGCACGCCTGCCGCGAACATTGTGGTGAAGACCACACCCATCGCCGCGCCCGGCTCGACCCGGCCGAAGCGGCGGATGGCCTCGATCAGGATAACCGCGATAATGGCCGCGCCCGCAGCACCCAGGCCCATCGGCCCTGCTGCGATTGTGCCGCTGACCAGAAAGCCGACCACGATACCGGGCAGCACGACATGACTGATGGCATCGCCAATCATGGCTTGGCGGCGCAGGATCAGGAAATTGCCGGGCAGCGCACAGGCCATGGCGGCGAAGGTGCCGATCAGGATGGGTGTAAGCGAGAATTGGACGAATTCGGCGCCCATCACGCCCCCTTGGCCAAGCGGCGGCGCAGGCGGGCATGGCGCAGCGCTGCGCCCAGCACGCCGCGCGCCGGGGCGAAAAGAAACGATAGCGTAAACCCTGCCGCCAGCACCAGAACGATGATCGGGCCAGTGGGCAGAGCAGGCGCGCTGGCAGAGATCGCAGCCCCCAAATAGGCCCCGCCGCCCCCGATGGCGCTGGCTATCCAGACCATGCGGGCCGCACTCTCGGTCCAGAATCGCGCGGCCACGGGCGGAATGATCAGCAGCGCCACGATCAGCACCAGCCCCACCAGTTTCAGCCCGATCACGGTCACGGCCATGGCAAGACCCATGATCAGCAGGTCAATCGCATTTGTATTGTAGCCAAGCGTTGCCGCATAGCCGGGGTCAAAGGCCACCAGCGTCATGGGGCGACGCATCAGCCAGCAGAGCGCCAGCACCACGGTTCCGCCCAAGCCGATCAGAAGCGCGTCTTCGCGCAGCATTCCGGCGGTCGATCCCAGCAGGAACTCTTCCAGCCCCGCTTGCCGCCCCGCGCGCATGGTTTGCACCAGTGTCAAAAGCACAATGCCCAGACCGAAGAACACGCCCAGAACGGCCCCCATGGCCGCATCTTCGGCAAGGCGGGTGCGGCGGGTGATCCACGACATGGTCAGAAGTCCCGCCAACCCGCTGAGTGCCGCGCCCAGCAGCAATCCTGCCAGCGACCGACCCTCGCCGCCAAGAGCGACCATAACCATGAAGGCCAAGACTATGCCCGGAAGTGCTGCATGGGCGGTGGCATCCGACACCAGCGCGCGCTTGCGCAGCGTGACAAAACTGCCCGCAGCACCCGCGGCCACCCCCAAAAGCGTGGCCCCGATGGCCACAAGCGCCGCGTTATAGCCGGCCTGCAAAGTCAGCGCGGCCCAGAAATTGCTCATTCCGCCGCCTGTATCAGCCGTTCTGGCGCGGCCAAGCCAAGCCGCCCGCCATAGGTGGCGTGCAAATTCTTTTGCGTGAAGGTGGTGGCGACGGACCCTTCTGCCATGCGGGTGAGATTGATCAGGAACACATGGTCAAAATAGTCAGGCACGGTGGCCAGATCATGATGCACGGCGATGAC
>JAFGVZ010000202.1 GCA_016937725.1 Paracoccaceae bacterium
CGCGGTGTGCCCGAGTCGGAAGCGAAAATGCTGCTGGTCTTGGCGTTCTTGGCGGAAGCGTTGGACGAGATTGCCGATGCTGATTTGGCAGGCGACCTGCGCGACCGTCTTGAAGCTTGGTTGCAGCGCCATAAATGAGCATCTGGGCGGAGGCGTTGTCCCCGTCCGGCCATTGGCCAGACGCCCAAGAGTATTTTCGGCAAGGTAAAGCAGGAACGGCGGGTGCCATGTCTGTGACACGCAACATTGTGCGCTCTTATCGCGACCCTGCCGGGGTAGTGCGTGGCTTGGCGCAAGGGGATTTGCGCGAACCGCAGGTCATGTTCTTTGCTCTTTTGGCTTGCGGGCTGATCTTCGTGGCGCAATGGCCTGTGCTGTCGCGCGCGGCGACGCTCGATCCCTCTGTCACGTTCGAGCAGCGGATGGGCGGGGCGATGTTCGGGATTATGTTCCTGTTGCCGCTGGTCCTGTATGGCTTGGCAGCACTTTTGAAACTGGGCTTGCGCGTGTCGGGGCACAAGGTGCCCGGTATATTTGCGCGCTTGGCGCTGTTTTGGTCACTGCTGACGGTGACACCGCTGATGTTGCTGCAAGGCGGTTTGTCGGCCTTTCTGGGGCCAGTCGCTGTGACGCAGGTCTTCGGGTTTGTGGTGCTGCTGGTGTTCCTCTACATACTTGCGAAAAGCACATCTGCGGTGCGCGGCCTTGCCGCATCGCAGGGCTAGGAGAGGAATATGGACCTGACGCTGTCATCCGTTCTTGCGCTCATTCGCGCGACCCTGACTGCACCGCGCGACACCGCAGCGCGCCTTGTGGCCATGAACCCGCCTGATGATGCACGCTGGCTGGGGTTTGTGATTGTCGTGGTGCTGTCGGTGCTGGTCGGCCAAGCCTCTATCCTGCTGCTGGGCGAAGACGGGTTCGGCGGCAGCATGATCTTCATGGCGGTGTTCCAGACCATGATCTTGCTGGGCCTTGTGGTCGCTGTGCAGGGAATTGGGCGGTTGGCCGGAGGCAAGGGCACGTTCCCCGATGCGCTGCTGTTGCTGGCTTGGCTGCAATTCGTGATGATCGCGGTGCAGGTGGCGCAGCTTTTGGTGCTGCTGATTGTGCCTCCGCTGTTTGGGTTGGTCACTTTGGTAGCCTTGGCCATTTTCATGTGGCTGTTGGTCAATTTCACCATGGCGCTGCACGGGTTCACCTCTGTTTTGCGGGTCGTGGTGGTGACGATATTCGCCTTTTTCGCGCTGGCCATGATCATGGCAATCGTGTTTGCAATTTTGGGCGTTGGGGCCCCTGGGACGGAATAATGCTGGATGTAAACGCGATACGCGCCGAATTTCCGATCCTGTCGCGGCAGGTGAACGGCAAGCCGCTGGTCTATCTGGATAATGGCGCATCGGCCCAAAAACCGCGTGCGGTAATCGAGGCGGTTACGCGCGGCTATGCCGAGGAATATGCCAATGTCCATCGCGGCTTGCACTACCTGTCGAACCTTGCGACCGACAAATATGAAGGCGTGCGCGGCAAGCTCCAACGCTTCCTGAATGCGGCGCATGAGGATGAAATCCTCTATACCACCGGAACGACCATGGGGATTAACCTTGTGGCCTATGGCTGGGCGATGCCCCGGCTGGAGGCTGGCGACGAGATCGTGCTGTCGATCATGGAGCATCACGCCAATATCGTGCCGTGGCATTTCCTGCGCGAGCGGCAGGGTGTGGTCATCAAATGGGTCGAAACCCAAGCCGATGGCAGTTTGGACCCGCAAGCGGTGATCGACGCGATTGGGCCAAAGACCAAGCTGGTCGCGGTCACGCATATGTCTAACGTGCTGGGCACGGTGGTCGATGTGGCGGCCATTTGCGCAGGTGCGCGCGCCAAGGGCGTGCCGGTGTTGGTGGACGGAAGCCAAGCGGCGGTGCATATGCCGGTGGATGTGCAGGCGATTGGCTGCGACTTCTACGCGGTCACGGGCCACAAGCTTTATGGCCCGTCGGCGTCGGGCGCGATCTACATCAACCGCGACCGTCAGGCAGAAATGCGCCCCTTCATGGGCGGCGGCGACATGATCCGCGAGGTCACGCGCGACGGTGTGATCTATAACGACCCGCCCCACAAGTTCGAAGCGGGCACGCCCGGCATTGTGCAGCAGATCGGGCTGGGCGTGGCCATCGACTACATGATGGGCATCGGGCTGGACAATATCGCAGCCCACGAGGCTGATTTGCGGGACTATGCGCAATCCCGGCTTGCGGGGCTGAACTGGGTCAGCGTGCAGGGCCATGCACCGGGCAAAGGGGCGATTTTCAGCTTCGTGCTGGACGGGGCCGCGCATGCGCATGACATCTCGACCGTGCTGGACCAGAAGGGGATTGCCGTGCGCGCCGGCCAGCATTGCTGCGGCCCGCTGATGGAGCATCTGGACCTGACCGCCACCTGCCGCGCGTCCTTTGCGATGTATAACACCCGCGCAGAGGTGGATGCCTTGATAGACGGGCTGGAACTATGTCACGATCTTTTCGCATGAAACCCCGTTGCATCGTGGGTGCAGCGCGCCTATACGAAGACCAAGGCACCCATAGCTCAGCTGGATAGAGCGCTGCCCTCCGAAGGCAGAGGTCAGAGGTTCGAATCCTCTTGGGTGCGCCA
>JAFGVZ010000025.1 GCA_016937725.1 Paracoccaceae bacterium
AAGAAGGGGCGCGCCATCGACACCATGTCGGCGGCCCCGCCTGCGAGCAATTCTTCGGCCAGTTCCGGCGTGTTGATGCGGTTCGAGGTGATGATAGGGATACCCACTTGCCCCATCAGCTTGCGCGTAACCCACGCCCAACCGCCGCGCGGCACGGATGTGGCGATGGTCGGCACCCGCGCTTCGTGCCAGCCGATGCCGGTATTCAGGATGCTCGCGCCCGCGCCCTCGATGGCCTTTGCCAGTTGCACCACCTCTGCAAAGCTCTGGCCACCCGGCACAAGGTCAATGAGAGAGATGCGGTAGATCACGATGAAATCGGGGCCGACAGTTTCACGCACACGGCGCACCACCTCGACCGGCAAACGCATCCGGTTTTCATACGTGCCGCCCCAGCGGTCGGTTCGGTGATTGGTGGCTGCACATAGGAACTGGTTCAGGAAATACCCCTCGGACCCCATGACTTCGACGCCGTCATAGCCCGCCTCGCGCGCGCGGGCGGCCGCGGCGGCGATGTCAGCGATCTGTTTTTCAATGCCCTCGTCATCCAATTCGCGTGGCTTGAACGGGCTGATGGGCGACTTGATCGCGGAAGGTGCGACGCAATCGGGGCTATAGGCGTAGCGGCCCGCGTGCAGGATCTGCATGGCGATCTTGCCGCCCTCTGCATGGACGCGGTTGGTGACAAGGCGGTGGTTGGAAATGTCCTGCGGGGTGAACAGCCCCGCCGCGCCGGGGAATACGCCACCTTCGGCATTCGGCGCCATGCCGCCGGTCACGATCAGCCCCACGCCACCGCGCGCACGCTCGGCATAATATTCGGCCACGCGTCCCCAATCGCCGCGTTCTTCCAGCCCCGTATGCATGGACCCCATCAGCACGCGGTTTTTCAGCGTGGTATGGCCAAGGTCCAAGGGCGCGAGCATATGGGGATAGGATGACATGGAGGTTCCTTTGGCTGACACGAAACCCTAGCCGGGGGTGGGGCATTTGGTCCAGCACAACGCGGCGTCAAGGCATGTGGGCGCGCGTCGGTGGCGGCTGTTGCCATGAATATTTGGGGCAAGATGAAGCTGTCAGTAGCCGGTCATTTCCAGATAGCCGCGCCCGGTATGGGTGCCGCTGACGCGGATCGGTCCTTCCCAATAGCTGACGGTCAGGTCCATCCAGGCCTGCGGGTTCACCGGCTCTGTCACAAGGCGCATGTCGCGCGCTGGCCAGTCGATCTGCCACCGCACCGGCACCGTGCGGCCCGCCACTTGCGCGGTGCCAAGAGGGGTGAAGCGCAGCGCACCATCAGGCAATGCGGTGGCGGTGCCGTCGGGTGTAATCCACGTGCCGGCGGTGAAAATATCGGCCCCGCGCAACTGGAACCCCATCAAGCGATGACCGTCATCGAGTGTGATCGACACCCAATCCCACCCCTGCTGGTCGCTGGCCAAGGGTTGGCTAGACCATTCGCGGTCAAGCCAGCCTTGGCCCGTCACCTCGACCGGGCCAGTCGGCAGATCAAGCGTGCCGGTGACGGTGTAGAAAGGTTGCGAGTAGTAATAGCTCGCCTGCCCTGCGGCGGATTTGATGGAATAGCCGTTTTCTCCATGGAAGACGAGCGGACCTTCGGCGGTTAGCTCGAAGCTATAGCCGAAATCGGGTCCGGTCGCTTCGACCTTGAGCGCGGACAAGGCATCTGCACCCGTGGATGCAGTGCTGGTCATGTGCCAATCGTCGATATAGGCACGAAACGGCGCGGCCTCTGCGCCCGCCTGCCCCACCCCGCCGCGCCCGAAGCGTTCGGCGGCGAAATGCGCATCTGGCGTGGTCAGCCCCGCATGCCCCATCCATACTTGCGGGCTATCCCAACCGGTGCGTTCCTCTGGTGCCAAAGCAGACCGAAACAGCGTCCATTGCGCACCGTAGTCGCGGCCATCCGCGCCCTGAAGCGTCATGGTCAGATACCACCATTCAATGCGGTATGCGGGATGCGCGCCATGATCGCGCGGGAATTGCAGCGCGCGGCCGCGTTCTGGGACGGCGAATCCAGTCGCATCGGTTCCAAGACCCGCGAAACCTTGGGCCAGCGCGGTCGGTGCCCATAGCAGCAGGACCAGAAAAACCTTAACGTTCATAGGCAAACACCCTTAGCAATGGTCCCCCGCCCCCGCGCCACAAGCGCCATGCAGGCCAAGCGGCAGCGGCAATCATGGCCAGCCCGGCCCAAAGCGCAAGCTGCGCCCAATCGGCTGGAAAAACCTGCAACGGCAGCCGCCAGCCGAAGGCCTGCACATTGATGACCGCGAGCAGCACCTGCGCCAGCATCAGCCCCACAGGCAGGGCCAGCACCATGGTCAGCCCTGCAAGCACCAGCGCGCGCGCCAGTTCCAGCCCTGCCAGTTGGCGCAGGGTCAACCCCATGGCCCACAAGGGCGCAAGCTGGACCAGCCGCAGGCCCGACAGCGTGACGAGGGTTGCAAACAGCGCCAGCGCCGCGACCGACAGGGTCAGCACGTTCAGCGCGCCGGTGATCAGGAAAGTCCGCTCGAAAATCGCCATGGAGATGGCCTTGGCCTGTGCTTGGTCGGTGATGGCCTGCGCGCTCAGCCCGAACTCGTCCAGAAGGGCGGCGCGCGTGGCGCTGGGGTCATCGGTGCGGATGGCCAGTTGCCGCGTGGGTGTGCCGGGGTAAAGACGGTCGAACCAGCCTTCGGTCACAATGGCCTGTGTCAGCGGGTTGCCGTAATCGGGATAGACGCCCAAGACGGGCACAGAACCTGCACCTGGCAACAGGACACTGTCCCCCGGCCAAAGGTTCGCGCGGCGCGCGAGTTGCTCGTTGATGAGCGCGCCGTCCTCTGCGGCCAGCCTGTCCCAGACATCCGGCACATCAGCAATCAGCGGCCAGTTGTCGCGAAACGTGGCGTGGTCACGCATGGCGAACACCGCGCCGGGGAAACCGGCTAGCGTGGCATCCACCCGGCGAAGGGGCAGCACAGCATTCACGCGCGGTGCAAGAAAGGCTTCCAACGCGACCGCCTGTGCGGCGTCTCGCGGGGTGATCGTGAACTCGGCCACAAGGCGCTGGTCCAGCCAGCCAATGAAAGTGGCACGAAAGCTGGCGACCATGGTGCCCACGCCGATATTGGCCGCAAGCGCCAGCATCAACGCCATCAGTGCCAGTGACAGACGCGGCAGGTTCTGGCGGCTATCGGCCCAGAACCATTGCGCGACAGGCGCTTGGGCCAAGCGCGCTGCCCCGCGCAGACCAAGCGCCAAGACGGGCGGGGTCAGCAATGCAGCCGAGAGAAGCGCTGCTGCCAAAAGTGCGAATCCCGCGAACAGGCCCGATCCGAACCAAGCCAGTGCCACGGCCACACCACCCAAGGCCAGCGCGCCCGCAACCTGCCAGCGCATCGCGCGGCCCGTCGCCATGGCCCAAGCGCGGGGTTGCGCGGGCGCGAGCACCGGCATGTGCCACAACCGCCACAATGCCTGCCCACCCGCCAGCACTGCACCTGCAAAGGCCATTGCCAAACCCGCCAGCGCCCAGACCGGGCTGAATTGCAGGCTGCCGGGCACCGGCGCGCCGTATAGGCCCCGCAGCGTGGCCGCGACATCGGGCAACAGGGCTGCGGCCAGCACATAGCCCAGCGCCAGCCCCGCCAGCCCCGCCACGAACGCCATCAAGACCAATTCGAAAGCCAAGGCCAGAGTCAAAGATCGCAGCGGCACGCCAAGACTGCGCAAGGTGCGAAACAACCCGCGCCGTTGCTCGAAGGCCAGTCCCACGGCAGAATGCACGATGAACAGGCCCACGGCGAAGGCCAGCGCACCAAAGGCTGTCAGGTTCAGGTGGAAACTGTCGGTCAGGCCTTCAAGCTCTGCCCCCTCACTGGCCTGCGCAAGTTGCAAGCCATCGGGTAAGGGATCGGGCGCGGGACCAGTCAGCAACAGGTGGCTGATCTGGCCTTCCATGCCCAAAAAGCGTTGCGCGGTGCCAATATCAACCAACAACGTGCCGACTGGAACTGCGTTCGACGGGCTGAGCGGCATGGGCGGGGCGCTGAACTCGGCCAGTGTTTCGGGATGGGCGAACCCCGCGCCTGCAAAAAATGCCTGCAAATCGCCATCGGCAAGGGCTGCGGCAGTCCCTTGCGGGGCCGTCAGGGGTTCAATGCCCAGAAGCGTGACGCGGGTTTCGGCCACGGCCAAACGCCCCTCAACCACTGGAGAGACCAGCACCCCCTGCGCCCGCAACTCGGCAAATCTCGCCTGATCCATCTGCCCGCTTGGCGCGACAAGCCGCGACGCGCCATCCTCGGACACCAGTGCGGCGGCGGTGGCATAAGCCCCACGCGCCTGCGCGTTCAGGGCTTGCACCCCGGACCACAGAGCGGTTGCCAGTGTCAGACCCGCCAGCAGCATGGCCAGTTGCACTTTGTTGCGCAGCCAATGCGACAAAAGCGCTGTGAGCGTCATGCCAGCCGCCCCGCGCGCAGGTGCAGGTTGCGGTCGCATTGTCCGGCCAGCCGCGCAGAATGCGTGACCAGCAAGAGCGCCGCGCCCTGCGCGCGGGCCAATTCCAGCATCAGCGCAAAGACCGCATCGCCCGTGGCTTCGTCCAGATTACCGGTCGGTTCATCGGCCAGCAGGACCTTGGGCTTTGCGGCCAAGGCCCGCCCGATGGCCACGCGCTGCTGCTGCCCGCCCGAAAGTTGTTCAGGATAGCGCGCCAAAAGGTCCGACAGGCCCAAACGGACAGCCAGAGCCGCGCAAAACTCCGGGTCATGGACACCCGCAAGCCGCGCTTGGAAGGCCAAGTTCGCGCCCACGGTCAAGGATGGCACAAGGTTGAACTGCTGAAATACCAGCCCCACAGTGCCGCGCCGCAACTTCGCGCGCCCGGCATCGGGCAGCGCAGCCATGTCCTGCGCACCAATCAGCACGCGGCCGGAATCTGGGGCTTCCAGACCCGCAGCAATGTGCAAAAGGGTGGATTTCCCGCTGCCGCTTTCGCCGGTCAGCGCCACAACTTGCCCCGCCGCCACGCCCAGCGACACGCCTTGCAGCACCGGCACGGCGCCCTCGGCACTGGCGAAGCTTTTGCGAATATCTTCGAGCGCCAGTAGTGTCATCGAAATCCCTGCGACCTGTCCGCCGCAAAGGATAGCCCGAAGAGAGGCCTGAGCAATGTCAGCGCGGCGAGCGTTTGGCCAGAATGCGCTGCAAGGTGCGGCGGTGCATGCTCAACCGGCGCGCAGTTTCCGAGACGTTGCGGTCGCATTGCTCGTAGACACGCTGGATATGCTCCCACCGCACACGGTCGGCGGACATGGGGTTTTCCGGCGGCTCTGGCAGCGCCTCTCCCGAGGAGAGAAGCGCGCGGACAACTTCATTCGCGTCGGCGGGCTTGGACAGGTAATCCGTCGCCCCGATTTTTACCGCCGCCACAGCGGTTGCAATTGCCCCATACCCGGTCAGAACCACGATGCGCGCGTCCTCGCGCTTGGCACGCAGCACTTCCACCACGTCCAGCCCATTGCCATCGTCCAACCTAAGGTCAATCACGGCATAGGCCGGGGGCCTAGCCGTGGCGATTGCTTTTCCAGCCGCCACGCTATCGGCCATTTCTACGGAAAAGCCACGCTTTTCCATGGCGCGGGCAAGGCGCTTGAGAAAGACATCGTCATCATCGACAATTAACAGCGACGGGTCCGGGCCAAGGTCAAGTTCAAGTTCAGCGGTTTCGGTCATCTGGTTCCCCTTTGGGCTTCCAGATAGTTAGGCCGCGCAAGGGCAAAGGTCAATTTGAACCGAACATGGGGCGGTCAAAGCAGAATTATCTGGAAATATGCTGATTTAGGCATTGTCGAGGAAACAGGCCACGCGGTCAGCCATCTGGTCAGGCGTCACCTCACGACGGAACAATTCGACAAACCCGTGCCCCGGCAGGTTCAGGTAGGTGAAGGTCGAATGGTCGATCAGGTAGAATTCGTCCTCGGTATCTTGCACCGCGTAATAGGCGCGGTAGGCGCGCGCTGCGTCGCGCAACTGCTGTTCGGTTCCGGTTAACCCGATCATCTTGGGGTGCATGAAGCTGACGAATTCTGCCAACCCTTCCAGCGTGTCGCGGCCATGGTCGACAGAGATGAAAACCGGCGTCACGTCATAGCCGCGCTGTTCCAGCAGGTTCACGGCCTCTGCGTTGCGGGCATTGTCATAGGGGCAAACATCGGGGCAGAAGGTATAGCCGAAATAAAGCAGAACCGGGCGATCCGCGAAATCGGCCTCTGTCACTTGCTTGCCGGTATGGTCCGTCAGGGTGAACGGCCCGCCAATGGCTCCGCTGCCCCCTGCGACCGATGTTTCACGGCATTGCGCGAATTGGGTGTCTTCGGGCGCGAAAAACACCATCGCCCCCAGCCCGCCAAGGACAAGGGCCAAGAAACCTGCGGCCATAAGCGAATATCTTTGCAGCATGGAGCCCTCGTTCGTGTTACCTGCGCTTGATGCCAAAGCCCGGCCTGCGTAACAATCCCCTTTCCCCAAAATGTGACAACGCGCCCCCATGGACCCCACTTTCGGAGAGATCACCCAAGACAGCCGCACCGAATGGGTGCGGCTGCGCACGCTGGCCTATGTGCGGCTGCTGGCGCTGAGCGGCCAGATCGGGGCACTGGTGGTGGGCCAGCTTGCCTTTGGATTGCGCTTTGACAACGGCTTGGTCGCCTTGGTCATTGGCGCGGCGGGCATCTCTGTCCTGCTGTCGTTGTTCTTGTATCCAGCGGCGAAACGGCTGTCCGACACCGAAGCGTCGCTGACCTTTCTGTTCGATATCACGCAGCTTTCGCTGCTGCTGTATCTGACCGGCGGCATCACCAACCCTTTTGCATTGCTGATCATGGCACCCGTCGCGGTGGCGGCCATGGCGCTTCGGCTGCGCTCGACACTGCTTTTGTCGCTTGTGGCCATTGCGCTGATCACGCTGGTCAGCGTCAGCTATCGGCCTTTGCGTTTTGAAGATGGCACGGTGCTGGACGTGGCGTTCATCCTGACCTTCGGGCATTGGGCGGCGATCGTGATCGGGATTGCCTTTCAGACCTTCTACGCCCAGCGCGTTGCCGCAGAGGCAAATTCCATGGCCGATGCCCTTCTGGCCGCGCAAATGGCGCTGTCGCGCGAGCAGAAATTGACCGATCTTGGCGGCGTGGTGGCCGCAACCGCGCATGAACTTGGCACGCCCTTGGCCACGATCAAGCTGGTCAGCGCGGAGCTGGCCGAAGAATTGGCGGACCGCCCCGACCTTGCGGAAGATGCGCGCTTGTTGGTTGAACAGGCTGATCGCTGCCGCACGATCCTGCAATCCATGGGGCGCAGTGGAAAGGACGACACGCTTCTGCGCCGCGCGCCGCTAGAGGCCCTTTTGACAGAAGCCGCCGAACCGCATCTGAACCGTGGCAAAACCGTGCATTTCCTGATCAAGGCCGGCGCAGGCGGCTCGGCGGCGCAACCGTTGATCCAGCGGCGACCGGAACTTATTCACGGGCTGCGCAACCTGATCCAGAACGCGGTGGATTTCGCGGCTTCCGAAGTTTGGGTCGATGCAAGCTGGACCAAGCAAACCCTGCGCATTCGGATCATTGACGACGGCCAAGGCTTTTCGACGCAGGTTTTAGGCAGTATCGGCGAGCCCTTCATCGGCCGGGGTCGCGACCCGAACCGCCCCAAGCGCCGCCCCGGCTATTCCGGCATGGGCCTTGGCATGTTCATCGCAAAAACACTTCTGGAACGCACCGGCGCGCGGATGGAGTTTCTCAATTGTGACGGGATTATCAAAACCTTGCCCGGTGCGCCCGACCTGCGCGGCGCGCTGGTTGACATGACCTGGCCGCTGGCGCGTATCGCGGTGGACCCAGCCAAAGCCTTGGCCGAGAACCCTCGTATGGAAGAATAAGGGCGAAATCCCGCTTCGTGTTTGACCCGTGCATTGGATAGCCCCTAATGCGCGGGCACCGAGACCGGGTCCAAAAGCGTGCGCCCGCCATCGATGGTCACGATCTGGCCCGTCATGAAAGCCGCCGCGTCGGAGGACAGGAATTGCACGGCCTCGGCGGCTTCGGACGCCGCGCCGATACGCCCCATGGGCGTCTGGCGCAATATGCGCTCGCGGTAATCGTCATTGGCCTGCATCTGCTCTTTCAGATTGGCGCTCATGACCGACCCAAGCGCCACACCATTCACCCGAATGCGCGCACTTGCCAAAGCGACAGCCAGTGAGCGTGTCATCTGGTCCAGCGCGGCAGACGCAATGGAATAGGCCATCAATTCCGGCTGCGTGCGCCGCGCCGCGATAGACGACAGGTTCACGATGGACCCGGACATACGCGTCTTATCCTCAACCCCTTCCGCTTGCGCGATCATGCGCTTGGCAACAAGCTGGCTTAACTTCAGGCTGGCCAGCAGGTTTTGCTGAAGCGCTTCTTCGACCGTGTCGCTTTGGTCATCGAGCGGATCGCAGGACAAGCATTGGCGCGTGGCATTGACCAGAATATCCACCCGGTCGAACGCATCGACGGTCGCTGACAGCAAATTGGCAATTGTCAGCCGTTCACGCAAATCGCCCGCGAAGAAAATCGCCTGCTCGTCCGAACTGGAAATCTTGGCGACTTCGGATTTCAGCTTCGCCTCGTCACGGTCGGCCATAATGACATTGGCACCTTGGTCAATGAAATGGCGCGCAATTGCCAGCCCGACCCCATTGGCAGACCCGGTGATGATCGCGGTCTTGCCGGCAATCGAAAAGCTCATCGTTTTCCCCTGCGCGGTTGCTTGGCATGCCAGACGCGAAAGCGCGTGTCCTCGGCCAGAACAGACAGATGCACGAACCGGTCTTCCAGCACTTTTGCATAGGGCAAATGGCGGTTGGCGACCAGCCATAACTGCCCGCGCGTGCCAAGGGCTTGCGCCGCCGCTGAAATAAACGCCAGCCCCAATTCTGGCCGCGCGTCGCGCCCGACATGGAAAGGCGGGTTCATCACAATGCCGCCAAGAGAATCCGGCAGCATGAACCCGGTGGTATCGGCCCAGTGAAATTGCGCCCGCGGGTCGGTGATGTTGCGGCGCGCGCAAGCCAGCGCGTCATGTTCGGCCTCGACCAGATGCAGCACCTCTGGCCCGCTGCGCGACAGGATCGCGGCAGAGAGATATCCCCAACCCGCCCCAAAATCGGCCATGCGTGCAGGCAGTTCAGGCGGCAGCACCTCGGCCAGCATCTTGGATGCCGGGTCTACCTCATCGGCCGAAAACAGGCCCGGCGCGGTTGCCATGGGGCCGAATTCGGTCTGCACGTCCTGTGCGCCCGTAGCCCAATCCGAAAAGTCCACGCCGCGCGGATCGAACCACACAAGTTTACCGTGCGATTTCGACAAGCTTTCGACCGGCGCGCGCGCGCGCAGGGCTTTCCAGATCGAGTCTATCCCGTCGGTTTTCTGCCCATCGACCAGCACCATCTGGCCTGCAAGGCTGGCTGCCTGCGCGATCAGCCTATGGGCGTGGTCTTTGGCCCGCGGTAGGCAGACCAGCACACTTGGCGCGGATTCTGGCGCAACGCTGACAGAGTATCCCGCCTGCATCAGCGCATCATAGTCGGGCTTATAGCCTTGAACCATGCGCAGGCGGCTGCGCTCAATCGGGTCAAAGAGTTCACCCGCAGCAGGGCGCAGCACGGTTACGGGACCATCGGGCAGAATAAGGCCATCTTCGACCGCGCGCACCAAGCGGTCGGCGCGCGGGGCCGGATTGGCCAGGGTCACAAGACTGTGGGGCATGAAGCGGGATTATTCTTTCTCAAGCGTGCATTGCAGCGGGTGCTGGTGGCGGCGCGCGAAGTCCATCACCTGCGCCACCTTGGTTTCGGCCACCTCATGCGAGAAGACGCCCACCACCGCAACACCCTTTTTATGCACGGTCAGCATGATGTCGAACGCCATGGCATGCGACATTCCGAAAAAGCGCTCCAGCACATGCACCACGAATTCCATCGGGGTGTAGTCGTCATTCAGCAACATGACCTTATACATAGGCGGGCGTTGGGTGCGGGTTTTCGTCTTGGTGACGACCGCGCCATCATTTTCCACTCCATCGCCATCTGTCATGGTCGGTGCGATATGCATCGGGCTCTTCCGCTTGGGTTACGCAGGCTGATATACCTTTGAATATAGAACGAGTCACCCCTCTGAAAACCCCCGCGCGTTCAGGAACCGACATGGACAGGATCACCACGATCGGCTTCGACGCTGATGACACGCTTTGGCACAACGAGCGCTTCTTTCGCATGACGCAAGAGCATTTTGCCGGGCTGCTGGCTGACTATACAGAGCGCGAGACCCTGATGGCGCGCCTGTTAAACGCAGAGCGCCGGAACCTTGCGCGCTACGGCTACGGCATCAAGGGTTTCATGTTATCCATGATCGAAACCGCGATTGAAGTGACCGAAGGCCGTGTGCCCGCCAGCATTATTTCCGACATCCTGAATGCGGGCCAAGAGATGCTGCGCCACCCGATCGACTTTTTGCCCCATGCAGAGGAAAGCATTCGCGCGCTGGCGCCGTCGCACCATCTGGTGCTGATTACCAAGGGCGATCTGCTGGACCAAGAACGCAAGCTGGCGCAATCGGGCTTGGGTGACCTTTTCGATGCCATAGAGATCGTGTCAGAGAAAACGCCAGACACTTATGCCCGCATTTTCGCGCGCCATGGCGACGGGGCCGAGCGCGCCCTGATGGCGGGAAATTCCATGAAATCGGACGTGGTCGCCCCGATCATGGCAGGCGCTTGGGGGGTGCATGTGCCCCATGGGCTGGAATGGGAAATGGAAAAAGCCGACACCCCTTTCGCGCATGACCGATTTCGCGCGCTGCGGCATTTAGGCGAATTGCCCGATCTTGTCGGCTGGATTGACGGCTGCTGACGCGAAATATAGCGGGTTGGGTTAGCGCGCAGCCCAAGACCTGCTATTGCCTTGCATTAAGAACACAGCGAAAGGTATTGAATAAACGACCTTTTCCCCTGAACGTGTTCATGATAGTCTGACTTTGAGCAGTGAAACCCGCAGCAAAAACCAGCGGGACAAAAAACGGCAGAGGCAACGTGATGCAGGCGCAGATTATGCGACGTATCGGGCTTGGCATATTGGTGCTGGGATGGGTGATGTGGGTGTCCCTCGCACCCCTTCATGCGGCGCCCTATGCGGCCATGGTCATGGATGCCCGCAATGGCGAAGTGATCCACGCCCGCAACCATGACACCAAACTACACCCGGCCTCTCTGACCAAGATGATGACACTCTATGTCGCCTTCGAGGCCGTGAAACATGGCGAGGTCGGTCTAGACACGAAATTTCGCGTCAGCCGTCGCGCGACCAAGACCGAATGCGTTTGCCTTGGGCTGCGCGAAGGGCAGACGATTTCACTGCGCTACCTGATCCGCGCCGCTGCCCTGCGCTCGGCCAATGACGCCGCCGTGGTGATTGCCGAGGGCATTTCCGGCAGCGTCGAAGCCTTTGCCGAGCGCATGACCCGCACCGCCCGCGCGATGGGTATGAGCAACAGCACCTTTAAGAACCCGCATGGCCTGACCCAGGCGGGCCATGTCTCGACCGCGCGCGACATGACCATTCTAGGCCGACAACTGTTTTTCGATTATCCGCAATATTTCAACATCTTCTCGCGCCGGTCCGATTTCGCGGGCGTGGCCAATGTGCCCAACACCAACCGCCGTTTTCTGGACGCTTATCAGGGCGCGAATGGAATCAAGACGGGCTATACCCGCGCGGCGGGCTTTAACCTGACAGCCTCGGCGCAGCGCGGGTCCAAGCACATCATTACCACCATGTTCGGTGGCAGTTCGACCGCTGCGCGCAATGCGAAAGTGGCAGAATTGATGGATATGGGCTTCAGCCGCGCCAAATCTCGCGTGGCCGTGCGCCCGCCTGCAACCCCGGCCTATCAAGGACGCGGGGCCTTGGTTGCCGCCAAGCCCCAGAATGGCGATGACGACCCCAATGCCGGGGCCAAGACGATCCGTCTTGTAACCGCCGTGCGCACCAGCCCGCGCCCGCTGGCGCGCCCCGTGCCGCCGGTGCCCGATGATGTGCTGGTGGCCGTGGTAGAAGGCGTGGACCTGTCGGTGTCGCAAACCGTAGAGGAACTGAGCCTGACAGCGCTTGCCCCGGCAGAATTGGATGTCAGCCCGCCCCCCCGGCCAGAGGCCGTAGCCGAAACGGTGGATCTGAGCATAGCGGAAGCCGCCGGGTTTGGCTTGGTTGACCCCGCCGATCTGGATGCGCTGGAAGAAGCCGATGCCGCAGCGCTTGATTTGGCCGAAGCGCAGGGCAGTTTGGCCGTGCCTATGGACATAACAAGCCTTGACGACCCGTCCGAAGACATGGCCGCAGCCGCCCCAGAAACGGTTGAACCGGCACCCTTGGCCGAAACATCGGAACCCGTCAGCACTGAAATCGCGTCCGTGGTGGCAGAGGCCGCGGCACTTGGACAAGACATTCCGCAAGAACCGATGGAATTGGCCCAAAACGAAGGCCCACCCGCGGAAATTCTGTGGACGGGCGCGCCCGAATCATTCTTGCCCAGCGCAGCGCCCAGCACCTTCGAGGCAAATGTCGATCTGGATGTAACGGTTGCGCCCCCCATCATCGAAGATTCGGGGATTATCCTGACCCGCTCTGATGCCACCGACGAAGAGGTCCACACCGCTATCGTTGCCGAAACCTTTCATGCAGAGACGCCGCAAATCATCAGCCGGGTATCAACCTCGGATGATGCGCGGCTATGGGGTATTTCGCTGGGGGCATTCAACAGCCGTCACGATGCGGAGCGCAGTCTGATTACCGTCAAGATGGCCGAAGCGCAGGCACTTTCCAGCGGGATCAGCCGCATTCGCCAGACAAGTGGCCGGTTCGAAGCCAGCTTTGCCGGTCTGACCGAAGGCGAGGCCGATCGCGCCTGCGCACGCCTGTCCGCGCGCGGGATGGATTGTTCGGTTGCGCGGCCCTAGCCCAGCTTTTCGGCCACGCGAGCGCGTTGAACCGCCAAGATGCCGCCCATGATGATGACAACGCCCAGCACGTCATAGACGCCAAGGCTTTCGCCAAGCAGCAGCGCCGCCACGGCAACGCCGAAAAAGGGGTTCAAGAAGTGGAAGGTCGCGGCACGCACCGCGCCGATTCGGCCGACCAGCAGGAACCAAACCCAGGTTGCGGCCAAGCCCGGTATCAGCACGGTATAGCTGAAGGCCGCGCCAAGCTGCCATGACCAAGCCACGTTGAAGCTTTCGAGGGCCAGCGCGGGGCCAGCCAGCAGCGCCGAGCCGACCAGCATTTGAAGGCCCACGATCATCAGCAGGTTGCTGCCTCCCGCCGACGCGCCGCGCACAGAGAGCGTGGCAACCGTCAGCGCGATGGCCCCGATCACGCAGAGGGCCACGCCATACAGGTCCACCCCGCCGCCAAGCCGCGCCCCCATGATAAGTGCCACACCGCCGAACCCAGCCGCCAGCCCTGCAATGGCCATGGGGCGCAGGCGTTCGCCTGCAAAGGCCCATCCGGCAAAGGCCACCAAAAGCGGCATGGACGATGCGATGATCGCTGCCAAAGACGCTTCGACCGTTTGCATGGCCACGAAATTCAGCCCCAGATACAGCGCATTCTGTGACAGCCCGAAAATGAAGATTGCCCGCCATTGCGCCCGCGTCAGGTGCCATGTCTGACCCAAGGCCCGCGCGATCAGGATGCCGATCAGGCCAGAGATCAGGAAGCGCAGCGAGAGCGCCATCAATGGCGGCGCAGCCTGCACGATGATCTTGGCAGAGGCGAAGGCCGAAGACCACATGAAGGCGAAGGCCAGCCCCATCATCAGCGCGCGAATATCCATGCCCGGCCCCTTCTGTCGGCTTGCTGCACATGTGAACCGATACAGGCTGGCGAGCGGAGTTTCCAGCGGCGGATTTCCAACGCGCAGGCCACCGCATGAAAAAGGTATATTCAAGATTTTATATTTATTGGATTGTGAAAGCACATTTGTCGGGTATTGTGGCGATGTTGTCCGGTATCCCACCGTATTCTGACGACTGTAAGCCAAGGAGGAAGAGGACCCCATGAAGTTTAAAGCCGCCACCCTAGTCGCATTCTGCGCGCTGCCCCTGACCGCAAATGCCCAAGCCACTGGCGATGCCGCCGCCGGTGAGAGCAATTTCCGCCAATGCACAAGCTGCCACGGCATTGCCTCGCCCGATGGCGAGGTGATTCACCGCGTTGCGCCCACCGGGCCAAACCTGTGGGGCGTTGCGGGGCGAGTTGCCGGGTCGTATGACGGGTATAGCCGTTACTCGTCGGCCATGCAGGCCGCTGGCGAAGCGGGAATCACCTGGACAAAAGAAAACTTCGTTGCCTATGTCGCAGACCCGACGGGTTACCTGCGCGAAGTGACAGGAGATGCCCGTGCGCGCTCAAACATGAACCACCGTCTGCGTGGCTCTGCCGAGGATATCTACGCTTATCTGGCACAATTCGGCGCCCAGTAAGCTCAGCGTGAGTGCAAAAAGGGGCCTGCATGGCCCCTTTTTCATGGTCGGATCAACCGTTCTCGCGCAGAATTTGGCCCGCCAGATACAGTGAACCGCAGATCAGAACCTGCGCTTCGGCGTCTTGATCCGCGATTGCGCGCACCGCTTTGATGACGCTTTCCGCCTCGATCGCCTTGATCCCGGCTCTGCGCGCGGCGTCGGCCGTGGCACTGGCGCTCAGCGTGGCCGCTTCGCCCGGAATGGACACGGCAAAAAGCTGGCGCGCATGAGGGGCGAGCGGCCGCATGAAGCCGGTTACGTCCTTGGTGTTGAGCATGCCGCAAATCATCCAAAGCGGGCGGTCGCCGCGGTCTTTCAGCGTGGCAGCAATCGCCTGCCCCGCCGCCGGGTTGTGCCCGCCATCCAGCCAGAGAATGCCTTTTGGCAAAGCATCGACCAGCGGGCCGTGGCGCAGGCGCTGCATGCGCGCGGGCCATTCGGCATTGGTGACAGCCGCTTCCGCCCCAGCCCCACGGCCCAGGGCGCGCAAGGCGGCAATCGCTGTGCCGGCATTCTGCACCTGATGCGGACCCGCCAAACGCGGTAAAGACAAGTCCAGCAGCCCGGTTTCGTCCTGAAAGATCAGTCGCCCCGCCTCGGTCGTGACATGCCAGTGCTGTCCCTGCACCAGAAGCGGCGCGCCAAGTCGGGCCGCGCGGGCTTCAATAACCTCTAGCGCTACATCGTCTTGCGCAGCCACAACACAAGGCACGCCGCGCTTGATGATCCCGGCCTTCTCGGCGGCGATCTTGGCAAGCGTGTCGCCCAGATATTGCTCATGGTCCATGCTGACCGGCGTGATGACAGTCAGCGCGGGGCCTTCGACGACGTTGGTGGCATCCAGCCGCCCGCCTAGCCCCACTTCCAAAAGCGTATAGTCGGCAGGTGTGCGGGCAAAGGCCAGCAGCCCTGCACAAGTCGTGATCTCGAAATAGGTGATCGCGCCTTCGCCATTCGCGCGCAGGCATTCGTCTAACACATCGCTGAGGGCCGCTTCGGTGATCAGCGTCCCCGCAAGCCGGATGCGTTCGTGAAACCGCGCCAAATGCGGGCTGGTATAGGCGTGGACCGACAGGCCTACCCCTTCCAACCCGGCGCGAATCATGGCTTGCGTGCTGCCCTTGCCATTGGTGCCGGCTATATGAATGACGGGGGGCAAGCGGCGCTCCGGGTGGTCCAGCGCTGACAACAAACGCCAAACGCGGTCCAGCGTCAGGTCGATGATCTTGGGATGAAATGTCATCATCCGCGCCAGAAGCGCGTCGGAGCCTGCGCTCATCTCACCCGGCCTGCACAGGGGTATCTGGCGGCGGCAGATCGCCATGCACCACAGCGCTTTGCCCGGTCAGCATGCGTAGAATGGTCGCAATCTCTGCGCGTTGCTCTTTGCGCGGGGTCACGCGGTCCAACATACCATGTTCCAGCAGGTATTCGGCGCGCTGAAAGCCTTCGGGCAGGGTTTCGCGGATGGTCTGTTCAATCACACGCGGCCCGGCAAAGCAGATCAGCGCGCCGGGTTCAGCTATCTGCACATCGCCCAGCATGGCGTAGCTTGCGGTCACACCGCCCGTGGTCGGGTCGGTCAGCACCACGATATAGGGCAGACCGGCCTCGCGCAGCATGTCGATTGCGACGGTCGTGCGCGGCATTTGCATCAGCGACAGGATACCTTCTTGCATCCGCGCGCCGCCCGCGGCGGAAAACAGCACCAAAGGCAGCTTGCGGGCCACGGCATGTTCGCATGCGGCAATGATGGCGTTGCCCACATACATTCCCATGGACCCGCCCATGAAGCTGAAATCCTGCGCCACGGCAACCAGCCTGGTGCGCAGCACTTCGCCCTCGGCCACAAGCATGGCTTCCTTTTCGCCCGTGTTTTTCTGGGCGGTCTTCATGCGGTCGGGGTATTTCTTCTGGTCGCGGAATTGCAGCGGGTCGGCGACGGGGGCGGGCACCTCGATCTCATGGAACATCCCGCCATCGAAGAAACTGGCGAACCGCTCGCGCGGGGTCAGGGCCATGTGGTGACCGCAATTCGTGCAGACTTGGCTGTTATCCGTCAATTCCCGGTGGAAAAGCATCGTGCCGCAGGACGGGCATTTTTCCCACAGGTTTTCGGGCATCTCACGCTTGGTGAAGAACGAGTTGAGCGTGGGACGAACGTAGTTGGTGATCCAGTTCATGGGGCGATCCTGCACGGGGCTTTGCGCTGAAATAAGCAAAGCCTGCGGCAAATGCAATCAACGACCCCGCAGCCAGCGCCGCAGAAGCGCCCAGACCAGAACCAAACCCATGAGGTCCACCAGCAGCAGGCCAGCCACGCTGGAGGGGTCACTCAGCGAATAAGGCAGCCGGAACAGCGCGACACCGTCAAGCGCCTCTCCGGTGGTGAAGACAAGGATGGCCAGCGTGTTGTTGCCGAAATGCAGGCCCCAAGCCATCCCGAGCGAGCCGCTGCGCGCCGTCAGATCCGCCATCAGCAGCCCGAAGAACCCTGTCAGCCCCACCAAAAGCCACGCGCCCTGCCCCATTTCGGCGGGCGCGTAATGCAACAAGCCAAACAGGATGGAGGGCACAACATACGACACCCAGCGCGCCACGAAACGCGCGGCAAGCTGTTGCTGCAAATAGCCACGGAATACAATTTCTTCGGCGCCGGTCTGCAAGATCAGGCCGAGCAAGACTGGCACGGCGAAGATGGCCCAGACCTGCCACGACAAACCGGGCGACACATTACCAGACGCCAGAACCCAAAAGATACCCGGCACCGACAGCGCCAAGAACAGACCCAGCGCCACGGCAAAATCGCGCAACAGCACATCGCGTGGGCCAAACAGGCTGGCCACGGGGCGCTTGTGAACCCAACGCACCGCCGCGAATGTGCCCAGCACCAGCCCGCCAAAGGTGCCCAACAACACCAGAATGGACAATGGTGTGGACCCGACACCCACCTGCCCCATGATCGGGCCTGCCCCGTCAAAGCCCACGGCCAGCGTGACCACAACGCCGATAACCGCCATCCAAGCCAAGTAGATCACAAGGATCAGCCCCACCCCCAACATCAGCCGCCATAATTGCGGACGCAGTCGGGCGGGTGCGATAAATCGGTCCTGCGCTTGCGAAAAGGGCATGCGGCCTGTCCATCCTTGCGAAAAAAATCGTATATGAGGGCAGTAGATAGACCCCCCGGCCCAGCTTCAAGCAAAACCGGGGGACAGGCGCAATTAACTTGAGGTGGGCATGCCCTCTGTCTGGGTCATTATGGTGTTCATCGCGCAGGCGGGTTTCGTTGTCCGCGCGCTGTTGCGCCCCGGCCTGACGCCCTCTGCGCGGCTGGCATGGGTCACGATCATTCTGGCGCTGCCGGGTGTCGGCTTGGCGGCCTATGCGTTGTTCGGGGAAATCCGCATGGCCCGCGCCCAGCGCGAACGGATCCGCGAGATTCGTAACCACCTGAACGCGGCGCAGATCGGGCAGACTGGCCCGCGCGTGCAACCTACGGGACCAGCCCGCCCGGCTTTTGCCGCGGGGCAAGCCACCAGCCAGTTTCCGCCCGTCACCGGCAACAGGCTAACCTTGCTGCCCGAGGGCGATGCGATGATGGACGACATCATCACCGCCATCGAACAAGCGCGCGACCATGTGCATGTGCTGTATTACATCTGGTTGCCCGATGGCACCGGCACCCGCATGGCGCAGGCGCTCTGCGCCGCCGCGCGCCGGGGCGTGGCCTGCCGCGTGCTGGTCGATGACCATGGCGCAAGGCGGCTGATCCGCTCGGCGCTCTGGCGGCAGATGGGCGCGGCGGGCGTGGCGCTGGAGCGGGCCGCTCCCTTGGGAAACCCGCTGATCAGCCTGCTCTTTGGCCGGATCGACCTGCGCAACCACCGCAAGATCGTGGTGGTCGACAACCGCCTGTCATGGATCGGCAGTCGCAATTGCGCCGACGCTGCCTTTGCCATCAAACGCCGTTTCGCGCCTTGGGTGGATATCTTGGTGCGGCTGGAAGGGCCGGTCGTGCGCCAGCAACAGGCCGTTTTCGTGCATGATTGGATGACCCACCATGCAGAGGATTTGAGCGCGCTTTTGGCCGAACCCCTCGTCGAAGAGCACCGGGGCGATGTGACTGCACAAGTTATCTCTTCGGGGCCCGACGATGTGCTGACCACGCCGTCAGATGCGTTATGCGCCATGATCTACGCCGCAACGGACCGGCTGGTGATGACCACGCCCTATTACGTCCCCGACCAAGCGCTGCATGTGGCCATCTGTTCGGCGGCAGAGCGCGGGGTTGCGGTCGATCTGATCTTGCCCGCGCGCAATGACAGCGCCATCGTGGGCGCGGCCAGCGAAAGCCTGTTGCCCGAATTGCTGCACGCGGGCGTGCGGGTGCACCTGTTCCGCCCCGGCCTGATCCATTCCAAGATCGTGACGGTGGACGGGCAATTCGCCATGCTGGGCACCGCCAATCTGGACCACCGCAGTTTAGATTTGAACTATGAAAACTCACTTCTTTTGGCCTGCCCCGATGTCACCGCCGAACTGGATAGCCGCCAGCAGACCTATATCGACCGCTCAGACCCGATCACCCGCGCCGATGTGGCAGGCTGGCCGCTCTGGCGGCGGCTGCGCAACAACGTCATCGCGCTGGCCAGCCCGCTTTTGTGAAAAAACCGCCCCAGCGTGGGAGGACGCATAGGGCGGTCACAGGTGTTGGAAGACCGGGATGCGCCGCCGGGAAACGGCACATCCTGTATGCGCCCGCGCCTTATGGCAGCGCGGGAATTTCTACGGCGGGCATTTCGCCTGTCAGCGCATGCAGGAAGGCGACGATCGCGTCATTCTCGCTTTCCGAGAATTCCTGCCCTAGCATCTGATCCGCCATCAGGTTCACCGCGTCATGCAGGTTGTCGACAGACCCGTTGTTGAAATACGGATAGGTCACAGCCACGTTGCGCAAGGTCGGCGTGCGGAAGGCGAATTTGTCGGCCTCGTCACCCGTGACAAGGAAGCGGCCCTCATCCTTCGAGCTGGGCAGCTCGAACCGGTAATAGTTGCTGTCGGTGAAGGCCGGGCCATTGTGGCAGGCCACGCAACCGGCATCGACAAACAGTTTCATACCGTCAACCTGCTGATCGGTCATCGCCTGCACGTCACCCCGCAAAAAGCGGTCCAACGGCGAATTGGGGGTGTTCAGTGTGCGCTCGAAGGCGGCGATGGACAGGGCCACGTTTTCGGCGCGGATCGGGTCGGCATCCTCGGGGAAGGCAACGGCAAAATGCTGCTGATAAACCTCGAATTCCTTCAGGCGCTGGATCGCTTCTTCCAACGACATGTTCATTTCGACATCGGCCTGAATGGGGCCAAGCGACTGGCCCTCCAGATCAGGCTCGCGCCCGTCCCAGAATTGCGCGCCCAGAAAGCCCGAATTCAGCACGGTCGGCGTGTTGCGGTTGCCCACCTGCCCCGCATGGCCCACGGCGCGGTCAATCCGGTCGGTCCAGCCCAATGCCGGGTTGTGGCAGGTCGCGCAGCTTATCACGCCCGACGCGGAAAT
>JAFGVZ010000203.1 GCA_016937725.1 Paracoccaceae bacterium
GCGGCCAAGCGCGAGGCATGGGCCGATCTTCTATCCCTGCAAGCCAAGCTGAGAGAGCTGACATGAGCCGCATTGACCCTGAAAAACCGTTCATGCCCGTGCGTTTCGCGGTTCTGACCGTGTCTGACACGCGCGCGCTGGCCGATGACAAATCGGGTGACGTTCTGGTTGGGCGCATTGACGCGGCGGGCCATGTGCTGGCCGCGCGCGACATTGTCCGCGATGAGCGGGACCAGATCGCCGCCAAGCTGCGTGATTGGTGCGCTGATGACGGGATAGATGCCATCCTGACCACCGGCGGCACCGGGCTGACGGGGCGCGATGTGACGGTAGAGGCGCATCGGGACGTGTATGAAAAGGAAATCGAAGCGTTCGGGACGGTGTTCACCATCGTTTCCATGCAAAAGATCGGCACATCCGCTATCCAGTCGCGCGCCTGTGCCGGTGTGGCGAATGGCACTTACCTGTTCGCGCTGCCCGGCTCGCCCGGTGCCTGCAAGGATGCGTGGGACGAAATTCTGTCGCTGCAATTCGATTTCCGCCATCGCCCTTGTAACTTTGTCGAGATTTTTCCCCGTCTGGACGAACATTTGCGACGGAAGTAGCTCGCTGCGGCGTTATAGCAGGTTGAAGCATCCGCGTGCGCGGCGCGTATAGGGTGCACCGAACTTGGAGTAGCCATGCGTTTTCTGACCCGTAGCCTGTTGGGCCTGTTTTTTGCGGCGGTCTCTGTCGCGGCATTACTTTTTGCGGGCATGACGCTTGTGACCGCCATTCAAACCCGCGCCGAAAATGCTGGCGGCGCAGGCGGCGAGGTGCGCGAGCGCGTCTTCACTGTGCGGGCCGTAAGCGTCGCGCCGGGGCAGGTGCAGCCAACCCTGTCGGCCTTTGGAGAGGTGCGCAGCCAGCGCACGCTGGAATTGCGTGCGCCGGTGGGCGGTAGGATTATCGAACTGGGCGCGGGTGTCGAGGATGGCGCAGAGGTGACCGAGGGGCAGATGTTGTTCCGGGTGGACCCTGCCGATGCAGAAGCGGCCCTTGCGATTGCCCAAAGCGATCTGGCCCGTGCAGAGGCCGAATTGCGTGATGCCGAGCGCGCCCTTGCGCTGGCCGCCGAAGACGTGGCCGCCGCAGAAGCCCAATTCGATTTGCGCAACCGCGCGCTAGAGCGCCGTGTAGGGCTGACAGAGCGGGGTGTTGCCACCGAGGCGGCGTTGGAAGAGGCGGAATTGGCGCTGGCTTCTGCGCGTCAGGCCGTGGTCGGGCGCAAACAGGCCCAAGCCAGCGCCGAAGCGCGGGCAGATCAAGCTCGGACGGCATTGAACCGCCAAGAAATTACCGTGTCCGAAGCCGAACGGCGTTTGGCCGACACGACTGTGCGCGCGGGTATTTCGGGCACCTTGGCCGATGTCGCGCTGGTGGAAGGGCGCCTTGTGAACACAAACGAACAGCTTGCCCGCATCATCGACCCCGATGCGCTGGAAGTGTCGGTGCGCGTGTCCACCGCGCAATATTTGCGCTTGCTGGATGATGCGGGGCGCTTGCGCGATGCCGATGCGCAGGTTGCGCTGGAAGTGGCGGGTTATGAAATTACTTCGCCCGGTCGGTTGGTCCGGGCCTCTGCCACGGTCGCGGCTGGCCAAAGCGGCCGCGAAGTGTTCGTGGAACTGGGCAATCCGCGCGGCTTCCGCCCCGGCGATTTTGTAACCGTGCGTCTGTCCGAACCCGCGCTTGATGGTGTTGCCTTGCTGCCTGCCAGCGCCATCACGACTGGTGGCGAGGTGCTGGTGATAGGCGAAGACAACCGCCTAAGCGCGCGCCCTGCGACAGTGCTGCGCCGTCAGGGCGATGACGTGATTATAGAAGTGGGCGGGTTGGCCGGGCTCGATCTGGTGCGCGAGGTCGGCCCGATGCTTGGCGCGGGCATCTTGGTGCGACCTTTGCGCCAAAATGCCGAGGGGCAGTTGGCAGCGGAAGAGCCGGAAATGGTATCGCTCGACCCCGAGCGCCGCGCGCGGCTGATCGCCCAAGTCGAAGGGAATACACGCATGCCCGAACAGGTGCGCGCGCGTCTGATCACGCAGCTCTCGCAAGACAGCGTTCCGGCCCAGACGGTCGAGCGGCTGGAAAGCGGCGGCGGCGCGCGTCAAGGGGGCTAAGCCATGAGCGACACGCAACCTCGCAATCGCGCCCGTTTGGCTGTTCAGGCTGTTGGCCTGTTTCGCTATTTCACCCGGCATAAGACGGCAGCGAACCTGCTTTTGGTCATCATGGTGGTGATGGGGCTTGCCGCCATTCCACAGATGCGCGCGCAGTTTTTCCCCGATGTGGTGGTGGACAATATCACCGTTAACATTCCGTGGCCGGGTGCCGGGGCTGAAGACATCGACCGCGCCGTGGTCGAACTGGTCGGTCCGGCTTTGCAGGCGGTCGAGGGTGTCACCGACATTACAACCGAATCGCGCGAAGGGCGCGCCAGCTTCACGCTGGAATTTGAGACTGGCTGGGACATGTCGCGCGCGGCAAGCGATGTTCAGGACGCGATAGATGCCGTGTCCAACCTGCCCGAAGATGTGGAAGACCCGCAGACCCAACGCTCTACCTGGTCGGACCGCGTGACCAACGTGGTTGTCAGCGGCCCTGTGGCGACCGAACAGCTTGCCCGCTTTGCCGACGAATTTGCCGCCCGCCTGTATGATGCCGGGATCACCCGCACCATCGTGCGCGGCGTGGCCAGTGCCGAAGTTATGGTCGAGGTGCCAAGCCGCAACCTGATAGAGCATGACATTACCATGGCCGAGATTGCACAGGCCATTGCCCGGGCGGTCAGCACCGACCCGACGGGCGACGTGGCCTCTGGGGCCGCGCGTGTGCGAACGGGGGTAGAGCGCCGCTCTGCCACGGAAATCGCCCAAGTCGCTTTGCGCACGCGCCCCGATGGGTCCGTTTTGACCGTGGGCGACGTGGCGCTTGTGGAAAAAAGCGACATTAGCCGTGACCGTGCTTTCTTTGTCGGGCCGGACCCGGCGATCACCTTGCGTGTGGACCGCTCGCAACAAGGCGACGCGATTGCCATTCAGGCGCAGGTTGCCGAAATCGCCGCAGAGATGAACCGCACCTTGCCCGAAGGCACCAGCATTGAACTGGTTTCGACCCGCGCTGAATTCATCTCTGGCCGGATTAATCTGCTCGTCAGCAACGCGGTCATGGGCCTTGGTCTGGTCGTGGTGCTGCTGTTCCTGTTCTTGAACGCGCGCACCGCGTTCTGGGTGGCGGCAGGTATTCCGGCGGCGATGATGGCGGCGATTGCGGGCATGTATCTGATGGGGCTCAGCTTCAATATGATCTCGCTTTTCGCGCTGATCATCACGCTGGGCATTGTCGTGGATGACGCCATCGTGGTGGGTGAGCATGCCGATTACCGCGCGCGTGAGTTGGGCGAAAGTCCGGCAGAGGCAGCAGAGAACGCCGCCACCCGCATGGCGCAACCGGTCTTTGCCGCGACCATCACGACCATTCTGGCCTTTGGCGCGCTTATCCTGATCGGCGGGCGCTTTGGCACGTTGATTGCCGATATTCCGCTGACAGTGATCGCGGTGCTTCTGGCATCGCTGGTCGAGTGTTTTCTGATCCTGCCAAATCACATGGCGCATTCCATTGCCGCGGGCCTGAAGGAAAGCTGGTATGACTGGCCCTCGCGGCAGGTGAACAAGGGCTTTCAGTGGATGCGCGAAAAGGCCTTCCGCCCGCTGATGCAACTGGTTGTTGCAGCGCGCTACCCGGTTCTGGCCGGGTTGGTGGCGCTTTTGGCGGTGCAGGCCGCCCATCTGGTGCGGGGCGACTTGCCGTTTCGGTTTTTCAATCCGCCGGAACAGGGGTCCATCACCGGCAATATCGTGATGAATGACGGGGCCACGCGCGCCGACACGATCGACATGCTGCGCGAATTGCAGCGCGCCGCGGATGAATTGGCTGCGCAGATCGAAGCCGAAAGCGGCGTGAACCCCATCACTTTTGCCATGGTTGAAGTGGGTGGCAACGCGGGCCGTCCTTTGGCCAGTGCTGAGAACAAGGATGGCGACCTGTTGGGCGGCATTTCGATCGATCTGGTCGATGCAGATCTGCGCCCGATTTCCAGCTTTGCCTTTGCCTCGCAGCTTCAGGATATGGTCACGCGCCACCCGCAACTGGAAGAATTCAGTTTCCGGTCATGGGGCTCTGGCCCCGGTGGCGATACGTTGTCGGTTGACCTGTTGGGCGGCGATGCCGAAACGCTGAAAGCCGCGTCCGAAGCGTTGCGCGCGGCGCTGGCCCCATACCCGGAAATTACCGGGCTGGATGACAACCTGCCCTATGATAAACCCGAATTGGTGCTGGAGCTTACGCCGCAAGGCCAAGCGCTGGGCTTTACCATCGACAGCCTTGCGCGCGACCTGCGTAACCGCCTGACGGGCATAGAGGCCGCGACCTTCCCCGATGGCTTGCGCACGGGCCGGGTGCGCGTGGAATTGCCGGAAACCGAGCGCGCGGCAGATTTTCTGGACAGCATGCAGATGCGTTCGCCCACCGGCAATTACGTGTTGCTAGGCGATATCGTGTCGGTCACGGAACGGCAGGGCTTTAGCCGTGTGCTGCGCGAGAATGGCGCGCGCGTTGTCACTGTGTCGGGCGACCTGTCCGAAGACGACCCCGCCCGCGCGCGCGAGGTGACGCTGGCGCTGCAAAATCAGATCCTGCCCGCGCTGGAAGCCGATTTCGGGATCACCACGCGGCTGTCCGGGCAGGCCGAGCAGGAGCGCGAGTTCCTGACCGATGCCTCCATCGGCCTTGGGCTGTGCCTGATCCTGATCTACCTGACGCTGGCTTGGGTCTTTTCCAGCTGGATGCGGCCCTTGGTGGTGATGGCGGTCATCCCCTTCGGTCTGATCGGGGTGATCTACGGGCATATGTCCTGGGATATGGCGATGTCGATGTTCTCTATCGTGGGGATCATGGGCATGGCAGGGATCATAATCAACGATTCCATCGTGTTGGTCACGACGGTGGACCAATACGCCCGCGACCGTGGGTTGATCCCGTCGATTGTGGATGCCGCCTGCGACCGTTTGCGTCCGGTTATTCTGACCACGCTGACCACGGTTCTGGGCCTAATGCCCTTGCTGTTTGAAAAATCGACCCAAGCCGCGTTCTTGAAGCCCACCGTCATCACGTTGGTGTATGGCCTTGGTTTTGGCATGGTGATCGTGCTGTTGCTGGTGCCTGCGCTTCTGGCCATCGGCCATGATGTGCGCCGGCTGTTCACGTCTTTAGGGCGCGCGCTGACGCAGCCGCAAGGTGGCGTCGCCCAGTTGCCGCGCGTGGCGTTGCTGGCGGTAACCGCATGGCTTGCGGCTACTTTGGGCTGGACTATCTGGCAGGGCACCTTGCCCGCGGCCCTGTCTGGGGTAGCCGCCAACTTTGGCGCAGACCCTCTGCGTGCGGCGCTGGTGCTTGCAGTTGCGGGCACGGCGGTGTTGTTGGCCCTGATCTGGGTCGCGGGGGCAGTTGCGGTATGGTTGGGACAGCGCCGCGCCGCTCAGCGTGTCAGCGAACAGCCCTGATGCTCGAACGCGCCATCGGTGGTGATCAGCGTCATACGAATGGCGCTGCGGTCGATGGCACCGCTTTGCCCCTTGCGCGCCCGCAGTAAAGCGTGCCCGGTGACTTGCCCGCCCGCGCGTAACGAAGGCATGGATTGCACCCGCCACACATTGTCGGGCACTTCAAGCAGCATAAATTCCTGCCCGGACCTCTGCGGCATAGTCCAGCGGGCTGAAAGCTGCATTCCCTTGCGGGCCGGTTCGATATCGCACGTCACCTCGGACAAGCCTGCACCACGCGCGGTTTTCAGGCCATTCTCCAGCGCAGTGCGGATGGCGCGGTCCGGTCCGCCACGCCCGTCCAGCGCAACAGCGAAGGTCATATCAACGGGGATGCAGACATCATCGCAGACCCCAATGCTGAGTGCGGCGCGCAGGTCAATCGGTTGGCCCGCGCGGGCAGGGGTCAGTTCTATAGGCAGCACCAAGTCGTCAGCGTAACCGATGCTCAGGTAACCGGCCTTGGTAAACAGGCGCGGCGCTGGCCAATGCAAGCGCGCGCCCGCCAGATTGCCAGAGCCGGACAAGTCTAGTCGGGGCGCGATCCCGCTTTCTCCGGGATGGCGCCAATAGGTGATCCAGTCACGCGCCAACCGCAGATGCAAGGCGGCCATGATTGTGCCGGTCTCTGTGCGCCAGCCGGGCCGGATTTCCGCCGCGACAATATCGGATGGGCGCGGCACTTGCGCGCTGGCCGGGCTGCTGGCCCAGAGGCATGCGCCCAACAGTGCGGCGATGATGGGTTTGATCTTGGACATGCCTCTGTCATCCCCGGTCTGGCTGCGGATTGAAAGTCACATTCCGGCGAGAGCAAGCTGCCGTGGCCCAAAGGTTGCAACCCGAAGGCCAACAAAGGCTATGCAAGCCCCCCGGCGCTAGGGCATGCTGGCGGTATGACAGACCCTGACACCCTGACCGGAACCTTGCTAATTGCCATGCCCGGCATGCCCGACCCGCGGTTTTCACATGCGGTGGTGTTTTTATGCGCGCATTCGCGCGACGGCGCGATGGGGTTGATCGTGAACAAACCGTTGCCCGATCTGAATTTCGGCGCGCTTCTCAAAACGCTAGATGTGCCGTTGCAAGGTGCGTATCGCGGATTGGGCGATTCGCCCCTTCAAGCCGATGACCCGGTTTATTTTGGCGGGCCCGTCGAAACCTCTCGGGGGTTCGTGTTGCACACTCCGGATGTTTTCGTGGCCGATAGCGCCATGGCGGTGACAGAATTTGCCGCGCTGAGCACCTCTATGGACATTCTGGCGCAGATCGCGCGAGGGCAAGGCCCGGCAGAGGTTCGGCTGGCGCTGGGGTATTCCGGCTGGGGGCCGGGCCAGCTAGAGGATGAGTTGCGCGCAGGCGGTTGGCTGACCTGCCCGGCAGATATTGGCTTGCTGTATGGCACCGCACCCGACCGTCTTTGGGGGGCGGCTTTGGACCGGATCGGGGTGGACCCAAGATTGCTGTCCTCCACATCCGGGCGGGCATAATTTCGCCATATTTCGGCCCTAGCGTTACGCAATCTCTGATTGAAAAGCGCCCGATATTCTTATGATCTTGCCAGATAGTTTCAGCTTGTTAACGCTCTATTGGCCAGAGATTGCATTTCTGGTGGTCTTGGCACTGCTCGGCATCTGGCTGGTGCTGCGCGGGGCTAAACGTGACGCCGCGCATGCCAAACTGCGTGCGAAGGGAGCGCGGTTCATGTTAGTCGACGGGTCAAACGTTATGCATTGGCGCGACAACATCCCCAACCTTAAACCAGTTTGCGCCGTGGTCGCCAGTTTGCAAGCACAAGGCTACACGCCCGGCGTCGTGTTCGACGCCAATGTCGGCTACAAGCTGGAAGGGCGCTATCGCAACCACTACAAGCTGGCCAAACGCCTTGGCCTGCCGCATGAACAGGTCATGGTGGTGCCCAAGGGCGAACCGGCGGACCCGATGGTTCTGCGCGCTGCGCGCGATTATGGCGGGCGCGTCGTATCGCAAGACAAGTTCCGCGATTGGGAGGGTGCGTTCCCAGAGCTTCGCCGCCCTGATTTTCGGGTGCAGGGCGGATATGATGGTGGGAAGTTGTGGCTGGATTTGCCTGCGGCCCAGAACGCCACCTAATCGGGCCAATCCTTGGCGACCATGGTCAGCACGTCAAATTGCGCGACGAGGCTGCCATCCTGCTTAGTGACCTCGCAATCCCAGCTCACCTCGCCATAATCGTTATCGGCGCGCGGGTTGATCGCCTTGCATGTCAGCACCACGCCCAAGCGGTCGCCGGGGTAAACCGGTGTCAGGAACCGCAGATTGTCGATGCCATAATTGGCCAGAACCGGACCGGGATCGGGTTGCACGAATAATCCTGCCGCAAACGATACGATCAGGTAGCCATGCGCCACGCGCCCCTCGAAGAACGGGTTCGCGCGGGCGGCGTCCTCGTCCATATGGGCGTAGAACGTGTCGCCGGTGAAGGCGGCGAAATGTTCGATATCGGCCAGCGTCACTTCGCGGCGGTCTGTTACGATCCGGTCACCTAGCCGCAAGTCGGCAAGCGATTTGCGGAACGGGTGCAGCCCGTCTTGGGTTTCTGCCCCTTTGGTCCATTCCCCGGTCACGGCGGCCAGCAAGCGCGGCGTGCCCTGCACCGCGCTGCGCTGCATGTAATGGTGCAAGCCGCGCATGCCCCCCAGTTCCTCGCCCCCGCCCGCGCGCCCCGGTCCGCCATGCACCAGCATCGGCAGGGGCGAGCCGTGGCCGGTGGACGACTTGGCGCTATCGCGGTTGCCGATCATCACCCGACCATGGAAGGGCGCAAGGCC
>JAFGVZ010000204.1 GCA_016937725.1 Paracoccaceae bacterium
CCCAGAAAGCACCCGTTCGAGAAATAGTGATTCTCCAGCCGGGCAAAGGCGCGCGCATAATCACTTGGCGCGTCGCCCCCCAACAGGCCGCGCGTCTCGATCGAGGCCAGCGCGTTTTCCCAGCGGGTCCACGCGCGGGCGAAGCGGTTTTCTTCGTGAATGTCGCCACTGAACAAGCGCCGAGCATAGGCCCCGATCAGGTCATCCTGTTCGTCTTCGGGAATAGGCCGAATGAACTGCGCCCAAAGCTCTGGGAAGAAGCGCGCGGCACCGCCGCCATAGAACCAATCCAGTTCTGCACGGGTGCCCATGAACACGCCGCGCAGCACCACATGCGCGACCTGATCGGGATGAGCTTGCGTATAAGCCAGCGCAAGCGTCGCCCCCCAAGAGCCGCCGAACACGACCCAGCGGTCAATTTCCAGAACGCTGCGGATGAGTTCGATGTCCGCAAGCAGATGCCCGGTTGTGTTGGCATGGGTCGAGGCCGAAGGCTTCGAGCGCCCACATCCCCGCTGATCGAACAGGATGATGCGGTAATGCGCTGGGTCAAAAAACCGCCGCATGGTCGGGCTGCACCCGCCACCGGGGCCGCCATGCAACACCACAACGGGCATGCCGCTTGGGTTGCCGCATTGCTCGACATAGACACGATGGCCGTCCCCCACATCCAGCAAGCGCTGGTCGTAGGGTTCAACATAGGGGTAAAGACCCCTTTGTGCGTTATCGTGTCCGACTGGCTTGTCCATGTGTACGACTATATAGATCGGCAGACGCGCCCGCCATGGGGCACTTTGAAAAATCCGGGGGAACCATGACCACAAGCACGATCGACCCTGCCGAGGTGGCGAAATTCGAGGCGATGGCCGCAGAATGGTGGGACCCGAACGGCAAGTTCAAACCGCTGCATATGCTGAACCCGTGCCGGTTGGACTACATTACTCGTCAGATTGCCGCCGAATTCGACCGTGACCTGACCACGCCCCCACCGTTCAAAGGGCTGCGGTTGCTGGATATTGGCTGCGGTGGCGGGTTGCTGTCGGAACCGATGGCGCGGCTGGGGGCCGATGTGGTGGGTGCGGATGCCGCGCCCCGCAACATTCCCGTGGCGCAGATCCATTCCGAGCAGGAAGGTCTGACCATCGACTACCGCCACACCACCGCCGAAGATATGGCGGCGGCGGGTGAACAGTTTGACGTGGTGTTGAACATGGAAGTGGTCGAGCATGTGGCTGACCCGCTGGCCTATCTGACCGCCTGTCAGCAGCTTTTGAAACCGGGCGGGTTGATGATCTGTTCGACCCTGAACCGCAACCCGAAAAGCTACCTGATGGCCATTATCGGGGCGGAATATGTCATGCGCTGGCTGCCCAAGGGCACGCATGAATGGTCGAAATTCATCACCCCGGATGAGCTATATGACCTGATCCGCCGTGCGGGGCTAGAGCCTGTGGACCGCACCGGGTTCGTGTTCGACAAGCTGCGGTGGAGCTGGTCGCTGTCCGAGCGTGACCTGTCGGTGAATTATGTGACGGCGTCGGTGAAGCCGGGGAAGACGGCGTAGACCAAGCTGACCGCGAGGCCCCGGGTCAAGCCCGGGGCGCGCATCGCTACCCGCGCATCACCTGCGCGACAGCGCGTGCGACATCTCCCGCGCGTGACGGGTCCAGCCCCGCCATGTTCACCCGCCCGTCCCAAAGCACATAGATGGCGTGATCGTCGCGGAGCCGCATCACCTGCGCCTGTGTCAGGGGCAGGATGGAAAACATGCCCTGTTGCGCGGCCACGCTGCCCATGCGGTCGGACCCGGTCGCCGCACGCAGCGCATTGGCCAGCGCGCGGCGGTTGGTTTGCACGCGATTGCGCATCTCTTCCAGCTCTTCCACCCACTGAACGCGTAGCAATGGATCGCCCAAGATTGTGCTGACCACGCGGCCCCCATGGTCGGGCGGAAAGGCGAAGCTTTGCCGGTTCAACCCGGCCAGCGTGGCCGCCATCGCGTCGCGCTGCGCTTGGGGCACAACGGCCATCGCAATGCCCACCCGGTCCCGATATAGGCCAAAATTCTTGGAACAACTCGCGGCAATCAACACTTCGGGCAGGCGCGCGGCCAAATGGCGCAAACCGCCTGCATCGGCATCCAGCCCCTCGCCAAAGCCTTGATAGGCCATGTCCACGAAAGGTGTGGCGCCGGTGCGTTGCAACAGCGCCGCGACCTCTGCCCAGTCTTGGGGCGACATGTCCACGCCGGTCGGGTTGTGGCAGCAACCATGCAGCAGCACGACCTCGCCCGCTTGTGCATGGGCCAGATCGGCGAACATGCCGCCGCGGTCCAGCGCACCGGCGTCCCGGTCCAGATACCGGTAGGGCCGCGCTTTCAATCCGGCTGCATCAATCAGTGGTTCGTGGTTCGGCCATGTCTGTGCACTGACCCAGACGGTCGCGCCGGGGCGGACTTTGGCGATCAGATCGCAAATCTGACGCACGGCAGAGGTGCCGCCGGGTGTGCCGACCGCTGCCACGCGCGTGCCAGGCACAGCGCCGCCCAGAAGCAGGGTTTCCATGGCGCTCAGAAAGGTGGCATCACCCGCCAGAGACAGGTAGCCCTTGCTGTCCTGCTGTTCCAATATCCGCGCTTCTGCCGCTTTGACCGCGCGCATCACCGGGGTGCGGCCCTGCGCATCGCGGTAGACGCCCACGCCAAGGTCGATCTTGCCCGCGCGCGGGTCTGCGGCGAAGGCTTGCATCAGCGCGATGATGCCGTCCATCTGCGGCGAGGGCAGGGTTTCGAACATCTGGCTAGTCCTGCGCCTTGGTCCAGTCGCGGGCTAGCACCCTTGTGCGATCTTCTTGCCGGACCACCGAAAACCCGTGCCGCTGATACTGGATCAACGCCCGTGGATGATCGAGCGTGCAGGTGTTGACTGTCAGCTTGCCGACGCCCTCTTGTGCCCAAGCGGTCAGGATGGCGGTGCGCAGCATCCATGACCCAAGACCACGCCCCACAACACCCGGAGCCAGCCCGAAATAGCACAGTTCGCAGGTTTCACCCGCCGACCAGTCCAGCAGGAAAAACCCGTGCGGCCAGCCCTTGTCGATCAGCGAATAAAGCGCGACCTCCGGCTTCTTCAGCCAAGCGTCGATCTCTGCATCCTCAATGGCGTGCAGATCAGTCCAAGCGTAATCGCGACCGACCGCGTCGTAGAGCGCGCGGAAATACCAGACGGGTGGCGCTTCGGCACGCAGAAGCGCGCCGGTCATGGCTGTGGGGGTATGCGGCCAATCATAATTTGGCCGCTCGGTCATTTCCAAGAATGTGACGGTATAGGGAACCGTTTCCCCGGCGCGGTGGGTGGTCATCCCTGTTCCACCTTCAGGTCCGGGAACAGGCCCCATTCCGACCATGACCCATCATAAAGCGCGTGGTCGCGGTGGCCCAGAATCTCTAGCCCCAGTGACAAGATCGCCGCTGTCACGCCAGAGCCGCAGGTAGTGATGACCCTGCGCTCTAGGTCAACGCCTGCCCCTTCAAATGCGGAACGCAAAGCATCGCCGCGCTTCATGGTGCCATCGGCGTTCAGCAATTCGGCATAATGCAGGTTCAGCGCGCCGGGCATGTGGCCCGCGCGCAAGCCTTCGCGGGGTTCGGGTTCGTCACCACGAAACCGCGATGGGCTGCGCGCGTCGAGGATTTGCCAATCGCGCAGCTTGATCGCGGCGGCAACCTGGCTGACATCCTTCACCAAATGTGGTTGGCGTTGCGCAGTCATGTGGCGCTCGCGCAAAACGGGGGGCATATCCTCGACGGGGCGTCCCTCTGCCTGCCATTTCGGGAACCCGCCATCCAGCACGGCAATATCGGTCTTGCCCATCAGCCGGAACATCCACCACACGCGGGCGGCGGAAAACAGGCCCATCCCGTCATAGACCACCACCTGATGCCCATCACCCACGCCCATGGCACGGGTGCGCGACATGAACTTCTCGACCGGGGGGGCCATGTGGGGCAAGGCAGAGCGGTGGTCACTGATCTCGTCAATATCGAAGAACCGCGCGCCGGGGATATGGGCGGCGTTATATTCCGCTTTCGCATCGCGCCCGTGTGCCGCCATATACATGCTGGCATCGAGCACACGCAAATCGGGGTCGGACAGATGCGCTTGCAGCCATTCGGTAGAAACCAGCGTTTTCGGATCGTCCATCTCTGCCCCCTAGAAACTTAGCCCTTTACACCTACCGAGGCCCGCGCAGACTGGCAAGCAGGGCTTTTCGTGCCATGCGGCTTGGCGTATTCACTAAGGATGACCAGCGCCCTGACCATCGTTTACGACCGCATGACAGAGGACGGCACGCTGCGCCCAGACCCGGCACAGCGCGCGGCTTTGCCGCTGTTTCAGCCGATCTTAGACCATCTGGCGCAGCCCGTGGCAAAGAGTGGTGGGCTGCGCGGCCTGTTCGGGCGGGGAAAACCTACAAGCGCGCCTGCACTTTACCTGTGGGGCGGTGTCGGGCGCGGCAAATCCATGCTGATGGATTTGTTCGTGGCCCATGCGGGCGATGTGCCCAAGCGGCGAGTGCATTTTCACGCGTTCATGCAGGAAATTCATGCAGGCATGCACAAGGCCCGCCAAGCGAACACTCAAGACGCGCTTGCGCCTGTAGCCGATGCGGTTGCGGCCCAAGTGCGGCTGCTGGCCTTTGACGAGATGCAGATCACCGACATTACCGATGCGATGGTCGTGGGCCGGTTGTTCGAGCGGTTGATGGAGGCGGGCGTGGCGATTGTCACCACCTCGAACCGCCCGCCGGATGATCTGTATAAAGACGGGCTGAACCGCGCGCTGTTCCTGCCTTTCATCGACATGCTGAAAGCGCGCATGATCGTGCACCATCTGGAATCCGAAACCGACTACCGCCAACACCGTCTGGCCGGGGCGCAGGTTTACTTTACCCCCGCTGGCGCACCGGCGCGCGCGCGGTTGGACCAGCTTTGGGACGATTTGACGGGGCATGATCCGGGGCAGGAATTGCGCCTGCGCGTGACAGGCCGCGACGTGGTCATCCCCAAGGCGCATAATGGCGTTGGCCGCGCTTCGTTTTGGGAGCTGTGTGGCCAACCCCTTGGGGCCGCCGATTATCTGGCGATTGCAGAGGCACTGCGCGTCCTGATCCTTGACGACATTCCGCAGCTTTCATCTGGCAATTACAACCAGGCCAAGCGGTTCGTGACATTGATCGATGCGCTCTATGAAGGGCGGGTGCGCCTGATCGCGTCGGCCGCAGCGGAGCCTGAAAACCTGTATACCGAGGGCACAGGAGCGTTCGAGTTCGAGCGCACAGCCAGCCGCCTGCGCGAAATGCAAAGCGCGGATTGGCAGGGGTGACACTCTTTTCATTTGCCCCAGTTACTCGCGGGGATAGGGGGCGGCAGCCACCTCGTGCGTCAGGATAGCCGCGCCACGGCCCATCGCGCCGCATCGGCCACGACCGGGTCCGCATCTTCACACAAGCCTTGCGCTACGTCTCGAAGTCGCGCGCTGCCCGAATTGCCGATGGCATAAAGCACATTGCGCACGAAGCGCCCGCGCCCGATCCGCTTGATCGGAGAGCCAGAAAACCGCGCGCGGAAGGCGGGATCGTCTAGCCGCGCCAATTCGCCAAGGTCAGGCGTGATCATGCCATCGCGGGCTGCGTATTTAACCTCGGATGCTGTCGCCGCGAACTTGTTCCACGGGCAGACCGCAAGGCAATCGTCGCAGCCATAAATTCGATTGCCCATAAGCGCGCGCAACTCTTCTGGCACCGGGCCATGATGTTCGATCGTCAGGTAGGAAATGCAACGCCGCGCATCCAGTTGGTAAGGTGCGGGAAAGGCGCCCGTCGGGCAGATCTCCAGACAGGCGCGGCAGGTTCCGCAATGGCTTTCGGCGGGCGTATCGGGGGGCAGGGCATGGGTGGTGAAGATCGCCCCAAGGAAAAACCAGTTCCCCAAGTCGCGCGACAACAGGTTGGTGTGTTTGCCCTGCCAGCCCAAACCGGCAGCTTCGGCCAAGGGCTTTTCCATCACGGGCGCCGTATCGACAAAGACCTTGATCTCGCCGCCTGCCTGTTCAATCAGCCAGCGCCCAAGGCGTTTCAGCCGTTTCTTGACAACGTCGTGGTAATCACGCCCCTGCGCATAGGCAGAGATCACGCCGCGCTCGCGCAGCGCCAAAAGGTCTAGCGGGTTGTGATCGGGTGTATAGGCTTCCGCCAGCATGATGATGCTGCGCGCGTCCGGCCACAAGGCGGCGGGATTGCCGCGCCATCCCATGCGCTCTGCCATCCAGCCCATTTGGCCATGATGGCCTGCCTCGACAAAAGCCTGTAAACGGTTTGGCGCTTGTGGAATTGCGTCCGGTCGCGTTACGGCGCAGGCAGAAAAGCCGAACTCCAGCGCCGTATCGTGCAGGTTTTGTTTAAGCTGCGCCAGCATGGTCACTTCACTTCGTCGGTCGCGATAGATCTGGTCCTATCGTGGCAAGTCGGCAGGACGGAACTGCTGTAAGGTGCCTAGTATATCCGCAAACATCGTTCCAACCCACGGGAGCGCCTGAATATTCACGTAAGAGTAGAGTTGCGCGCAACACTTCGTATCATGCTTTTCTTTTAAAAGTTGCGTTTCTGTTGGCTGCCATGTGCCAGCCTACGAAGCTTCTTATCGGCTTGAGGGCGAGTGTCATACCCCTTGCCAGCCCAAATACCCAATGGCGATCCGAATGTGAATGAAGACATCATCAAAGCCGCTGCGGTGGATAGGCTGGAAGGCCCGCTTCATGATGGTTTCCCAAGCGCCTTGGCGGTGCTGCACGTCTTACCATTCAAGGCAAGGTCAGAGCGTGTGATGGTTCGAGATTGGCACTGCGAAACATGATCACGCCTGCTTAGAAAGCTTGGTTCACCACTTGCCCCATGGTCTTTGGGCGCTTTAGGGCTTTTGTGTTGACTCATGTCCTCGGGCTGGTCAACGCTCCGGCAAATTGCTTTTCATATTTGGGAAATTGGTCATGACAATAGTGCGTTTGCCACTCAACCTCAGTGATGGTGCCGGTTTCCTGTGGGACATCCAATCCGACGGTTCGATAAGCAATGGCACTTCGGATGCATTTGACGGTGGGTTTCGGCTGGCCAACCTAAGACGTCTCAGCACGGCATTGACCGAGTCTGAGGAAGATGGCCGCGAAATCGCGATCGGCCCCTTTACGCAGTCGGGCGTTCCCGACATTCGGGTCGAGCGTAAAGTCTATGTGCCCAACAACGACACGTTCGCGCGTTTCTTCGACAGCATCACCAATACGGGCGACACCGAAGTCACTTACCGCTTCCAGATCCAGACCAATCTTGGGTCTGACGGTTCGACGAATGTCGTCGGCACGTCCAGCGATGATTTGGCCTTCACGACAGACGATATCTGGATTGTCACGGATGACTGGCCTGGTAGCTACAGCGATCCCGCTGTCGCGCATGTGTTCGGGAATGGTTCGGGCATTTCCCCGGCAGCGGTTCAACTGTCACGGGATGACTTGATCTATCGCTTCGACCTGACGCTCGCGCCCGGCGAAACCCAGTCGATCCTGCATTTTGGTGTGCAGCGTTACCCGCGAGATGTAACGGTCGACATAGCCGAACAATTGGCCGCGCTTGGACGTGGCGCGCTGGACGGGCTGTCAAGCGCCGAGGTGGACCAGATCGTCAATTTCGACACATCGCTGGTGGCGGCACCGCTTGATCTGGACGGTGGCCCTGGGCCAGACTTGATGCAGGGACGTTTTTTCGGAGACATGCTTGACGGCTTCGGCGGCAACGACACGATCCTTGGCGAAAGTGGTGATGACAGCCTTTCAGGTGGCGATGGCGACGATAGCATTGATGGCGGGCGCGGGTCGGACATAATTGACGGTGGCGATGGCAACGACACTATCACCGGCGGCAGCGGGAATGACAGCATTGCGGCAGGTGCGGGCAATGACAGCGTGACTGGCGGCAGTGGGAGCGATAGCATTTCGGCGGGTGATGGCAATGACAGCGTCACGGGGGATGCTGGTCCGGACACTATTTCCGGCGACGGCGGGATGGACACAGTGTCGGCCGGCGATGATGACGATTACGTCACCGGCGATGGTGGCGACGACATCATATTCGGCGATGGCGGCAATGACACGCTTCTGGGGGGTGCCGATGATGACAGCATCAACGGTGGCCAAGGGTCAGATGTTGTTTTTGCCGGAACGGGTAACGACACCGTCTACGGAGATACGGCAGATGCGACGGTGTCGCAGTCCGGAAACGACCGCATCAACGGCATGGATGGGGATGACCTGCTGATGGGTGGCCACGGTGAGGACACGATCGCGGGTCAGTCGGGCAACGACACGATCACAGGCGGCGGCGGCTTCGACCTGCTGTTTGGTGGCGATGGCGACGACTTTATCTTTGGTGGCTATGGCTCGGATAACGGGTTTGGTCCGAATGACCGTGTCTGGGGCGGCGACGGCGCGGACAAGTTCTTCTCTGCAGGTGTGCGCAACAGCGTGACCCAGATCATGGATTATCATGCCAGCGAAGGTGATCAACTGGTTGTGGATGGAGTGTTCTTCGAACCCTCTGATTTCGAGCTATACGGTGTCCAAACGGTTCGTCCCGACATCCCGGGCTTGAGCTTTCGCCCGACAGAACTGGTGCGGCTTGACGCGAATGGTAAACCGATCACGCTGTTTACGTTTGGACCGGATTTCACGGGTGACAGCGTTGTCCTGCGTCTGGCTGCGCCTGAAGGGGTCGATATTGTCCACTTTGACTTCTTTTAACGGAAGCAGGGGGCAGCATGCCAGTTGACGCCGATACCTAGACGATAAGCACGGCCCCGCAGGTTAAGGTATTTGCGCGGTCTTGCTTTCGGCGTGATCCGAGTGTTGCCACCGCTTCTCAAAGAACCAAGAAGTCACAGGTCTCTTGAGCTGATATAGCAGATCCGGCGATCATGCTGATAATCCCCCCAAACGGCGCATTCAGCCATCCGGCAGGTTATCCTGTGCGCCAAACTCACATGGAGGCGAGTAGGAGAATCGAACTCCTGTACACGGATTTGCAATCCGCTGCGTAACCACTCCGCCAACTCGCCTCTGACCGCTGGGATTAGGGATTTGCATGCCTGCCGTCAAGTCCGCTTCGTGGTCAGCGGGCCAATATTCGCGCCTGCAAGGATGTGCACGTGCAGGTGTGGCACTTCCTGATTGGCATCTGGCCCCGCATTCGAGATCAGGCGATACCCGCCATTGCCTGCCGTGGGGTAGACCCCCAATTGCGCGCAAACCTTGGCCACCATGCGGGTGAAATCGACGATCTCTGCATCGCTCGCATGCGTGGCGAAATCGTCATAGGTCACATAAGCGCCCTTCGGGATAACCAGCACATGCTGCGGCGCCTGCGGGGCAATGTCGTGAAACGCAAGGCAATGCTCGCTTTCCGCCACCTTGTTACACGGGATTTCGCCGCGCAATATCTTGGCGAAGATGTTCTGGTCATCGTATGAATAGGGCATAGAATCCTCGATCAGCGTGGTTCGGGGCAGGTTACGCGCTTCGCCCTGCAAGGGGAAGGGCCGAGGAAAGGGCAGTCATGCAGCGGCCAGCCAGTGGCATGAGCCTTCACCCCGGACGCTTCGCAGGTGGTTGGGCCAGCACGATGACCGGATTGGTGTATAGAGAGGTGCCCAAAGCCGCCTGCTCGACCCTTGGTCAGCTGATATTCCACGCCGATCATGGGCAGTTCTTCGTAGGCGATGTGCATGACGCGGGTGATACAGTTTTGAAATGGCCTGCGGATGGGTTCACGACGGCCTTGGCGCGCCCGGATCGGTTTGTGTTCACGGCCATTCGCAACCCCTATGCGCGGCTTTTGGCGTGCTACCATGACAAGATCCGCACAAAACAGCGCGATGGCAGCTATTACCGAGGTAACCTGCGCGCGATCCTGACACAGCATTATGGGGCGGACCTGTCGGAAAATGCCGACCCGCGCCCCGGCTTCCGGCGGTTCGTATTGTTCCTGCGCGACACGTTGCGCAACCGCGACCGCTTCTGGTTCGACCGGCATTGGACGCCGCAAGCCCAGCATCTGCGGTCCTTCACCGTCAATGGCCTGCCCTTTGACCATGTGTTTCATGTCGAACGGTTTTCAGAAGGCGTTGTGCCGGTCCTGAACCGATTGCCGCAGGACAGGCGCCCGAGCGCCTTGCCGCGCTTCAACATGGCCACCCGCCCCGACCTGCCCATGGACAGTTATTTCGACGACCTGACGCTGCATCTGGTGCATGATATCTACAGGTGGGATTTCGACCTGTTCGGCTACAGGTCATTCCAGCCCACAGACATCATGCCCATCGGGCCGCTCGACTTGGCGGCGCTGAACCAAAGGCTGGCCGATCCCCACCCGCCGCATTGGGCGCATTTGGGCAGCTAAGCGCGATTAGCGCCCACGGATCAGCGTTTCCAAGCCAATGGGCTGGGGGCTGCCAGCAAGGCGACTGCGATAGACGACCTGCGATTCGGCCACCCGCATGATGTAATTGCGTGTTTCTGCAAAGGGCACGCGTTCGACCCATGTCACGAAATCCACCTGCGGGTTGCGCGGGTCGCCAATCTCGGCCACCCACGTGCGGGGGCGTCCGGGGCCAGCATTATACCCGGCGGCCACCAACCCTAACGACGGGCCGAATTCGTCGCGCAACTCTGACAGATAGGCTGCGCCCAACCGCATGTTCAGCGCGGGGTTTTGCGTCAGGTCCGACGGGTCGAAGGCCACGTTCAACTTGCGCGCCATCATCTGGCCCGTTCCGGGCAAAAGCTGCATCAGGCCGCGCGCATCGGCGCGGCTGCGGGCGCGTGGGTCGAATTCGCTTTCCCGCCGGGTCACTGCCAATACAAGGTCGTTGGGGGCCGAGAGTGTGTTCAAATCATCTTGCGGCACAGGGAAATAGGCGCGTGGCAGCACGATGCCTTCTTGCACCGCGATTTTGGCAATCTTCAGCGCGAAATGCGGCTCACCCCATGCCAGCATCAGATCGCTCAGCGCGCCCAGCTCGGCCTCTGTTGTCAATTGTCCGGCCAGATGCATCAGGAAGCGCCGCGCTTCATACCAGTCGCCACTGTCATACAGCAGTTGCGCCGCGCGCAGCAGGTCGGATTGCGCCAACGACGTGTCGCGCCAATCGGGATAGGTCGGTCCAACAATCAACGTCGGGTCCAGCGACAGGCCCAGACGGTCGGCGGCCAGTTGGCCATAATAGGCGGTCTGGTGTTCAGCGGCGAATTCATATGCGGCTTGGGCCGAGATGCTGTCGCCCAGCCGTTCATGCGCGCGCCCCTCCCAAAACCCGGCCCGACCCAGAGAGATGGGGCTGGATACGCGCATACGAAGCGCGCGAAAATGCTCTAGCGCATCGGTAGGTTTATTCAGATATTCCAACGCGATAAAGCCGGCCAGAAAGGCCAGATCGACAAAGGCGATGCCGTCTTCAAGCCCATTCGGCGTGGCCAGATCATAGGCGCGCTGATATGCGCCATCGGCCATGGCACCGCGCACCAGCACGATGCGGCGCGCCGCCCATGCCTCTGCGCGGCCCAGCCCTTCGGGCGCGCGCGACTGTGTCAACATCAATTCAGCAGCGCTTTCGCGGCTGACTTGATTATAGCGAAAATCAAACCGGTCATGTGCCAGACCGGGGTCGTTGCGCAAAGCTGCGGGCACGGCAGCTACCAAGGAATCGACACCGGGTTGGCGCGCCTGAAGGGCAATGCGCGCACGTGCCAAGGCCGCTTGATCCGCGTCGAGTCGGGGCAGGTTGCGCTCTGCGGCGCTGCGCGCGCCCTGCCATAAAAGAGAATCGACCCGTTCCGCGTGCAGATTGCTTAACGTGGTGCCGAATGTGGACAAAAGCCGCGCCTCTGCCCCTTCGGACAGGGCCGCGTTTCGCCACAGGTCACGGGCCAGCATTTCTGCGGCGGCAGGGTCGGTTTCCAGCAGCGCGAAGGCAAGCGCCAGCTTCCCGGCTTCTGTCTGCGGTCTGCGGGTGGCAAAGAACGCGCGCACATTGGCAGCATCGGCGCCTTCCAACAGATTCTCAGCGTCGCGCTGCAAACGATCAGCCAATGGCCAATGGGCGTGGTCATCCAGAAAACTGCCGAACGCGGTCAGGTCGCCGCTGCCCGCGCGCAAGGCTTGCCAGTCCACCAAGGTGCGTGCATCCGGGCCAATCCGGTCTGCAATCGCGCGCGCCTCTTGCCAGTTTCCGGATTGTCCTGCGCTGAACGCCGCGCCCAGCAGCCCAGCCTCGCGCGGGGGCGGAGGGCTGTTTTGCGCGCGCAGCGGCACCGAAAACACCGTGACCGTCGCAACAAGACAGGTGACAATCCAGAATCTTCGTGCGCGCGCTGCCATCGGAAACCTCTTTAGACCTTGAAAATGTCCTTGCATCGTTCTAACCGCCACGGGTCTAGCGACAACACACAATCGCGCAATATCAAGGAGAGGCACATGCAGATCAGAGGCTCTATTCCAGCTTTGGTCACGCCGCTTAAAGATAATGCGCTGGACATTGATGCGCTGCATGCGCTGGTCGATTGGCAGATTGCCGAAGGCTCGCACGGGTTGGTGCCCGTCGGGACAACGGGCGAAAGCCCCACGCTCAGCCATGATGAACACAAGCGCGTGGTTGAGGAAGTGGTGCGCGCCACGGCGGGTCGTGTGCCGGTCATTGCCGGGGCCGGGTCTAACAACACGATCGAGGCGATCGGTTTTCTGCGCCACGCCCAAGATGTTGGGGCCGATGCCGCACTTGTGGTCACGCCCTATTACAACAAGCCCACGCAAGACGGGCTGGTCGCGCATTATCGTGCGCTGCACGATGCTTGTGATCTGCCGATCATCATTTACAACATCCCCGGCCGCTCGGTTGTGGATATGATGCCCGATACGATGGCACGTCTGGCGGAATTGCCGCGCATCATCGGGGTCAAGGACGCGACCGGCAAACTGGAACGCGTCAGCCTGCAACGCATGGCCTGTGGTCCCGATTTCCTTCAGCTTTCGGGCGAAGATGCCACCGCGCCGGGCTTTAACGCACAAGGCGGGGTTGGCTGCATTTCTGTCACGGCCAATGTCGCCCCGGCCCTGTGCGCCGAGTTCCAGGAGGCCACGCTCGCGGGCGATTATGCCCGCGCGTTGGAGATTCATGATCGGCTGATGCCCCTTCATGTCGCCATATTTGCCGAACCGGGCTTGGTTGCCGCAAAATACGGCCTGTCCCGTTTGGGCCGGTGCAGCGAAGAAGTGCGCATGCCGCTTCTGGGCCTGACCGACGCAGCAAAGGCCCGGATGGATGCTGCCATGCGCCATGCAGGTCTGCTTAATTAAGAGCGATATCGACCCAGACCGGCTTATGCGCAGTGCCTGTTTGCGCCAGTATGTCTGACAGCGGGTTATCAAGCATGGGCCACAAAACGCCCGTGCCTGTAACCCGCAAGTCGCGTGAGGGCAGAATATAGGCCACCCGCAAATTGCCTTGCGGTGCGTCCCAGTCCACGGTGTCGGTCTTGGGTGGCCCAGAATGGTCCGGGTCCGCTTGGGCGACCGCGCCCTTGCTCGTTGGTTGCGGGTCTTGCAGGTCTGGGTGAGACAGCAGCGCGCGCATTGCTTCGTGCTGCCCGTCGCCGTCATGCGGGTCGAGATTGCTACCGCCGATCAGCACGAAGGGGGGTGCAGGCGGCAATCCAACGGTGCCGGCAAGCAGATGGGTCCAAAAAGCGGTTTCGTCGTGATTGCGGTTGCGGTTGCGGTCGGGATGGTCGCCAAAGACAGGCGGGCCAGCTTGATACACCAGCAAGGCAAGCGTTGCGCCATTCGGCAAAACGACCGGCAGGTCGATATGCGCCACGCTCGACAAACGATGTCGCGCGAGTTGGGAATCCTGCGCGCCGTCGTAAAGCAAAGCACCCGGCAGGTCGCGCCAGAGCATTTGAGAAAAATCGCGCAAAGCCGATAACTGGAATGGGTATCGGGACAGCACAGCGAGCGACCTTGCGCCGGCATATTCGGCATAGCCATGCGCATCGTCAGGGCCATGCGCCCACCCGTCGCCGTTCAGGTCCAGCCCGCTCGGAAAGCCAGCATTGGGTTTTGGCGCATAGGCATGGGGCAAGTCTGGTCCCAGCGCTGAAATCTGATCGCGGAAGGCACGGAGAGTTGTGGTGTGCAAATCGTAATCGATGCCGGATAGCACCAGAATATCGGGCGAAAGTTGTGCGATGATTTGCGCCATCGCTTGGGTGTTGGGACGTTCTGCGATGATCTGGGCCAATGCCTCGCCGGGGCCGCGGGTCTGGAAATCAACCCGCCAGAAAACGATCCGCACATTGCTGTCCAATGCGCCCGCGGCCAAGGCGGCTGGTGCGATCAGGATCAGGAATAGGCAGAGCGCGCGGGCAAGGGCACTGCGGCCTCTTCCTCTGCAATACGGCGGCGCTGGGCGCGGATCAGTTGCGCCACACGATACATGGCGACGCCACGCATAATGAGATTGGTCGGAATGAACGCCCAGAATGCCAGTCCCCACACCAAGGTCAAACTTGTTTCAAAAGTTAGTGGCTGCACCAGCAGACTGGATAAATGCAGCAGCACCGGGAGTGAGAATGGCAGGATAACCCCTAACAACACGTTAATCTGAGCATCGCGTTCAAGACGTTGGACAACATCTACACCCTTTGTGGGGTCGAAATTCGGCAGGTTGATCCAGACATTGAAGGAACTTCCCTTGGACGGCCAATATCCAAAACCCATTGCAGCAAGGAACACCAGCAGGCCAACTAACCCCATAACAAACGCAAAAGACGCGCTGGCCATAACATTCAGAAGGTGGCCGACAGGAAGGCCTTCTGGCAAAGACAGGGCCAGCATACGGATCGGGCTGAAGCTGAAATCGAACGTGCCAGCCAGCCAAATCGCAACCGAAGAAACAAGGCTATCTTCGCCACTGGCGACCGCGCGCTGCAACACGGTCAGCGACAGCACGATCACCGCGAACATGCCAAAGCGCAGCCGGTTGTAGGGTTTCGCATCGCGGAATTCGATCAGGCCGGGATAGGCCGCAGCATATTCAGCCATGACAACCGCAGCCGAAATCAGCGCTATGAGCGTGACCGCCTGCGCGACATCTTGCGAGGTGCCGGGAAGCAAAGCTGCTGGCAACAAGACCAACACCGCGACCAGAAAGCCACGCAAGAAACACTGTGCCACATGTGACATGGACGTTCGACTGCCTCGCCTCGATGCCTGTTGCGGGGTCGTTGCCCGCAGGTCTTTGATCTTGTCGTGCAGCCCGTTGATCCGGAACTGCCTTAATCTTGACACAATGTTGCCCATTTCCCGTCACCCTAGCAAGCGCTAAGCCGACTATCGGTAACGGATTGGGCGATTTCGAGGTCGAACTGTCGCGCCTTTGCATCAAATTTGTGGAAAAAAAGCGGCACCCGCCTTGGGTGCCGCCAGATTAGGTCGAAAAATCAAGGATCAAACCCAGGGACGCGCCTGCGCTGCACTGGCTTCAAAAGCGTCAATTGACGCTACTTTTTCAAGTGAGAGGCCGATATCGTCCAACCCGTTCAACAGGCAATGCTTCTTGAACGGGTCAAGCTCGAAGGTATAAGCCGTGCCATCAGCGCCGGTCACGGTCTGCGATTCCAGATCAATTGTGATGCGAGCATTCTCGCCCTTGCGGGCATCGTCCATCAGTGCCGCGACTTGGTCTTGCCGCAGAACAATTGGCAAAATACCGTTCTTGAAGCAGTTGTTGTAGAAAATATCGGCAAAGCTGGTCGAGATGACGCAGCGAATGCCGAAATC
>JAFGVZ010000205.1 GCA_016937725.1 Paracoccaceae bacterium
CACACGATCGAAAAGCAGATCGCGGAAAGCCTGTCGCTGCATCAGGGCTTGTCGGGGGCCGCGGCCCGTGCGCGGGTGCTGGACCTGCTGAACAAGGTCGGCATTCGGGATGCCGAAAGCCGCCTGTCAGCCTATCCGCATCAGCTCTCGGGCGGGCAGCGCCAGCGGGTGATGATTGCCATGGCGCTCGCCAATGGTCCCGAATTGCTGGTCGCGGATGAACCGACCACGGCGCTGGATGTCACCATTCAGGCGCAGATCCTCGAACTGCTGGTCGATCTGAAACGCGCCGAGGGGATGAGCCTGCTCTTCATCACCCATGATCTGAACATCGTGCGCCGTTTTGCCGACCGCGTCTGTGTCATGCAGGGCGGAGAGATTGTCGAGCAGGGCAAAACGTCCGAGATTTTTGCCAACCCTGCGCACCCTTACACCCGCAAATTGCTGGCCGCCGAACAGCATGGCCGCCCCGCGCCGGTGCCAGAGGGCGCGACGGAAGTGCTGCGCACCGATGGCCTGCGCATCTGGTTCCCCATTCAGCGCGGGTTCCTGCGCCGCACCGTGGGGCATGTGAAGGCCGTGAACGGGGCAAGCCTTACCCTGCGCGCGGGCGAAACGCTGGGCGTGGTGGGCGAATCCGGGTCGGGCAAGACCACGTTGGCGCTTGCCATCCTGCGGCTCATTTCCAGCGAGGGGCCGATCTGGTTTAACGGCACCGACATTCAGGGCCGCAAATCGACCGAGTTGCGGGCGCTGCGCCGTGATGTGCAGATCGTGTTCCAAGACCCGTTCGGCAGCCTGTCGCCGCGTATGACGGTCGAGCAGATCATTGCCGAAGGCTTGGGCGTTCATGGCATCCCCACCGGACGGTCAGAGCGCGAATTGGTGGCAGAAATCATGACAGAGGTGGGTCTGGACCCCGCCACAATGGAACGCTACCCACACGAATTTTCCGGCGGTCAGCGGCAACGCATTGCCATCGCGCGCGCCATGATCCTGCGGCCAAAGCTGCTGGTGCTGGACGAACCGACCTCTGCGCTGGACATGACCGTGCAGGTGCAGATCGTGGAACTGTTGCGCGAATTGCAGCGCCGTCACGGCTTGGCCTACCTGTTCATCAGCCACGACTTGCGCGTGGTGCGGGCCTTGTCGCATAAAATTGCGGTCATGAAACAGGGGGATGTGGTCGAAAGCGGGCCAGTCGATCAGGTGTTTGACGACCCGCAAGACCCCTACACCCGAACATTGCTGGCCGCCGCGTTCGATATGACCGCCATCGGCGCAGAGTAAGGGGGCACCCGTGAAGATTCTGTTCGTCCACCAGAATTTTCCGGGACAGTTCAAGCACCTTGCCCCCGCGCTCGCCGCCAGAGGCCACGAGGTTGTGGCCCTGACCGCCGACAGCAACCAGCAAAAAAGCCCGATTTCCACCTATCGTTACCCCATGCCGGACCCAGCGCCAAAACCGGGGCAAGCCCGGCTGGCCACGACCTATATGGCAATGACGGATCGCGCCCATCGCGCGGGCCGCGCGGCGATCCAGCTTCGTGACAAGATGGGGTTTATGCCCGAAATTATCTTCGGGCATTCCGGTTGGGGCGAAACCTTGTTCTTGTCAGAAGTCTTCCCCGACGCCCGTTTGCTGATCTATGCCGAATTCTATTACGGCACCAAGGGGCTTGATGTCGGGTTTGATCCTGAATTCAGCCGTGATGACCCGTTCGCGGGGTTCCCCGTGATCGCACGGCAGGCCCATCTGGCATTGTCGATGGTGCAGGCCGACGCAGCCCTGTCGCCGACCGAATGGCAGGCCGACACGTTCCCGCCAGAGCTTCGCACGAAGATCACCATCAACCATGACGGGGTCGACACCGACGCCCTTCAGCCAAATCCATCGGCGCAGTTCACTTTGCCCAACGGTCGCCTTTTGCGCGCGGGCGACGAGGTGCTGACCTATGTCACCCGCAATATCGAACCTTATCGCGGCTCGCATATCTTTATCCGCAGCTTGCCGCAGATCTTGGCCGCGCGACCCGGTGCGCAAGTGGTCGTGATCGGTGGGGATAGTGTCAGCTACGGTATGGCCCCGCCCAGCGGAACATGGAAAGAGCGGTTTCTATCCGAAATTTCCGGCGCGCCGGGGCAGGACCGGGTGCATTTTCTGGGCCGTGTGCCCTATCGCGACTATGTCACGCTTATGCAAATTTCCCGCGCGCATGCCTATCTGACCATTCCGTTCGTGCTGTCATGGTCGCTTCTGGAATCGATGGCGATGGGCGCGCATGTCATCGCCTCGCGCACCGCCCCGGTGGAAGAGGTGGTGGTAGATGGCGTGAACGGTCAATTGGTCGATTTCTTCGATGTAGATGCTTGGTCAGAGGCGCTCATCGCGGCACTGGCGAACCCTGAACGCTTTGCCGCACGCCGCATCGCTGCGCGCAAGACGATCGTGGACAATTACGACCTGAAGCGCATCTGCCTGCCTCGACTGATTCGCTTCGTTGAAGGCGCTTAGTGCTGGGCTTTCGGCGCGCGGCTGAACACCATTTTCTGGTTGGCCAGCTTGTCAGTCGCGCCCATCCAGGCATAGGCTAACAGCGACGGTTCATTATCGGCCACCGTGATCCGGTGCAACTGCCCCGGCTGGTTGAAGATTAGCGAGCCGGGCGCATAGACCCCTTGGTCGTTTTCCGACACCGCGCCGGACAGGCACAGGTAGCTTTCGGTAATCCCGTCATGCGCATGGGCGGGGTAAGTGCAGCTCGGCGCGAACAGCACAAGACCAAGGATCACTTCGTTCGTCACAACCGGGCCGGTCGGACCGACCAGTTCGGCATAGGCGTATTTCTGTTCCAGCCCACGCGGCACCTTCTCATACCCGTATTGCCATTGCAGCCGGTCATAGATGGCATCAATCGTGCGGATGAAAGCCGAATGCCGCGCTTCGCGCCCCTGATCCAGCGCGCGGCGGAAATGCTTCGTCACGGGCTTTTCCAACGGTGCCAGATCGGCAATCCGTGCATTGGCCTTGATCACCCGCGCAATACGCTCGCGCACAGCCCGCTGGTGCGTTCGAATCTTGGCGCTGCCGCCGGCAGGTAGGTCGCGATACAACTCGTAGAAATCGCGCAGCAGATAGCCCCATTCCGGGCGGTCGGACAGGCGCATTTCTACAGGTAAGATGGGGGCGGCGCTGGGCATGGAGTCACTCATGCCCGGAAATTACAATGCACCCAAAGAAGAACGCCGCCCCAAGCGACAGGGCGGCGTCAAATCCCGACAGACAAGGCTAAAATCAGCCCTGACGTGCCTTGAATTTCTTCTGGGTCTTGTTGATGACATAGACCCGGCCTTTACGGCGCACGATCTGACAATCACGGTGGCGCTGCTTGAGCGACCGGAGCGAATTCTTGACCTTCATAGGCCTTCTCCTTCTCGCGGCGCGCAAGCGCCTGCCTCTGATACTGTCCTGCATATGCAGGGATGAAATGGTGGGCACGACAAGGTTCGAACTTGTGACCCCTACGATGTCAACGTAGTGCTCTACCACTGAGCTACGCGCCCGACTGGTCTGACATGCGCCCCAAACAAAAGGGACGCGGGCCATGACCGCGTCTGTGAACGGGTCTATAAATAGAGTCGTTGGCAGGATCAAGGGCTTTCGGAAGCCGAAATTCGCGCTATAACCCGATATGACAAGGAAATCGGACATGCTGGCATATCAGTTCATAGCGGCGGCCCCTGCAACAACGGCGGTTCTGTTTGCATCGCCCCACAGCGCACGGTCCTACCCGGCCGATTTTCTGCAAGCCTCTCAGCTAGATGAGCTGTCGCTGCGTTCGTCCGAAGACGCCTATGTCGACCTGCTTTTGCGCGCAGCACCCACGGCCGGGGCCAATGTGTTGCTGGGCGGGGTGCCCCGCGCCTATGTCGATTACAACCGCTCTGCCAGCGAGCTTGACCCGGCGCTGATCTCTGGCATCGCGGTGCGGGCCATGAATGCGCGGATCAGTTCGGGGCTTGGCGTTATTCCCCGTGTGGTGGCCGGTGGGCGCGCCATCTATTCCGGCAAGATCACCCGCGCACAGGCGCAAGACCGGTTGCGCAAGTATTGGCAGCCCTATCATGACAAATTGGCAGGCCTGATGGCCGACAACGCCGAGGAATTCGGCCGCGCCATTTTGATCGACATGCATTCCATGCCGCGTGATGCGATTGCCACGCGCAACAATCTGCGCCCCGATGTGGTGCTGGGCGACCGTTTCGGCGCGTCGTGCCATTCTGACATTGTCGATGCCATCGCCGCTATTTTTACCAGTGCAGGGTTGCGGGTTGCGCGCAACGCGCCCTTTGCGGGGGCTTATATTGCCCAGCGCTATGGCCTGCCTTCGGTCGGGCAGCATGTGGTTCAGGTGGAAATTGACCGCGGCCTGTATCTGGATGAAGCGCGCGTCACCCCCAGGACAGACTTCGCCCAATTTCAAGCGCTGATGGATAATGTCGTGACTGCCATGGCCGAAATTGGGCGTGCGGCGCCGAAAATGGTGGCCCTTGCTGCCGAATAACAGCACGCCGCTTTCCAAGCGCACACGCTTCGCGCTAGTCTGATTTTCATGGATATTATCGCCCTTGTCGGCGCGGTCGCGCTGCTGTTCATCGTGATCGGCGTGTCGGAACCGTTGTCGGAACGGTTGCGCTTGCCGTTTACGGTGATTCTGGCCATCATGGGCGCGCTGATCGGGGCCACGGCGCTGACCTTGGCCACCTCTGGCGTGGGTGAAACGCTCAGCCCCATGGTGCGCCGCCTGTTGGATCTGCCCATCCGGTCCAACATCTTCCTGTATGTGCTTTTGCCCACGCTGCTGTTTCAGGTGGCGCTTATGGTCAATGCGCGCCGGATGTTGGACGATTGGGTGCCGATCGTGGTCATGGCGGTGGGGGCCGTTCTGGTCTCGACCGTGGTTATTGGCTACGCGCTGACACCTTTTACAACGCTGCCTTTGGCGGCCTGCCTGCTGATCGGGGCGGTTGTGTCCACCACAGACCCGTCTGCCGTAGTCAGCATCTTCCGCAACATCGCCGCCCCGCAACGCCTGACCCGCATTGTCGAGGGCGAAAGCCTGCTGAATGACGCGGCCGCCATCGCGCTGTTCGGGTTCTTCCTGACATTCGTCATGCTGGGGGTGCCAAACCCCACCTTGCAAGAGGCCGCACTGACCTTTCCGTGGCTGATCGGCGGCGGCGTGGCGCTGGGGTGGGTATTCGCCCGCGTCGGCATTGCGCTTATGGCGGTGCTGCCCACTTTTCCGCGCGCGCAAGTCTCTGTCAGCGTCGCACTTCCCTATCTGGCCTATATTGCCGCAGAGCAATATCTGGGCGCATCGGGCGTCATCGCGGTTGTTGTCGCCGGCCTTGTGCTTAACCTGCAAGGGCCAAGCCGCCTGACGCCCCTAAGCTGGGGCTATCTGCGCGAGGTCTGGGACCTGCTGGCCTATTGGGCTGGCGCGTTCATCTTCATCCTTGCCGCCCTGCTTATTCCGCGCCTGATGGGCGATTTGCGCGCCAGCGACCTGTTCCTGATTGGCGTGATCGTGGTCGCGGCCAGCGTGGCACGCGCGATCATGCTGTTCGGGGTCCTGCCGCTTCTGGGCCGGATGCGCTTGTCGCCACAGGTGGATGTGACCTATCGCTCTGCCATTCTATGGGGCGGCTTGCGCGGGGCGGTCACATTGGCGCTGGCGCTGGCAGTCACCGAAAGCGCATTGGTGCCCCCTGCCATCAAGCGCGAGGTGGGTATTCTGGCAACGGGCTTTACCCTGTTCACGCTGTTGGTGCAGGGCACAACGCTGCGCTGGGTCATCAACAAGCTGGGATTGGACCGCTTGCCTGCATTGGACCAAGCCTTGTCGCGGCAGGTGATTGCGGTTGCACTGCAAAATGTGCGCGAAGAGATTGCCGAAATCTCGCGCGATTACCGCTTGCCGCAAGAAGTGATCCGCTCCGAGGCGAAGCGCTTCGCCGCGCGGCTGGACGGTGCTGTGTCGGAAGCTGAAAGCGTGGACATTCCCGACCGCGACCGCATCACGCTGGGGCTTGTGGCCTTGGCGGGGCGCGAACGCGATCTGATTTTGGAAAACTTCCGCCAGCAGCTTTTTTCGTCCCGGCTGGTGGAAACCATGCTCTCGGACGTGGACAGCCTGATCGAGCGCACGCGCCTTGGCGGGCGCGACGAATATCGCGCGACCGCCCGCCGCGCGCTTGGTTTTGGGGGCCGTTACCGCATGGCGGTCTGGCTGAACAATCGCCTGCGCTGGTCAGTGCCCTTAGAGGCCATGACCGCAGACCGGTTCGAGCGCCTTTTGAACCAACAGCTTGTGCTGGACGAGTTGCGCAGCTTCATCACCGGGAAAATCCGCCGCATCCATGGCCGCCGCGTGGCCGACCTGTTGCAAGAATTGCTGCGCCGCCGCTGCGAGGAAACCGACAACGCCATCGAAGGCTTGCGCCTGCAATATCCGGGCTATGCCGAAGAAATCGAACGCCGCTTCATCCGCCGCACGTCGTTACGGTTGGAGGAACGTGAATACGAAATCCTGCATGCCGATGGCCTGATCGGCCGCGAAGTGTTCACCAGCCTGCGCGACGGGCTGAGCGATGCGCGCAATGCGTTGGACAAGCGGCCAAAGCTGGATTTCGCCCTGCAACGCGAAGAAGTGCTGCGGGCTTTCCCGGTCTTTGCCAGCATGCCCGCTGAGAGCCGCAAAAGCCTCGCCCGCGCGCTCAAGACAATTTACGTCGAACCCGGCCGCATCTTGATTCGCAAAGGCGAAGTGCCGCGCTCGGTTTATTTCATCGCCTCTGGCGCGGTCGAGATGGAGCGCCGCGGTCAAAAGCTGCGCTTGGGCCGGGGCGAGTTTTTCGGCCATCTGGGTATGCTGACCGGCCAGCCACGTCGCGCGATGGTCACCGCCATCACCCATTGCACCCTCTTCGCGCTGGACGAAGCCAAGTTCCGCAAGCTTCTGGCCCGCAGCGAAGCGCTGCAACAAGAGGTCGAGGCAAGCGCCATCGCGCGTGGCGCGAATGTGGAAGAAATCATGGGGCCGATCCGCAAGCGAGCCTGACTGTCAGCTTGGCTTGTCACGACCGCCCCCGCGTGGCACATCTTGCAAAACGATACGAAAGAGTGCCGCAATGACCGACCCTAATTTCGACGACCGCAAGCAACGTGCCGCCGCGTGGTTCCGCGAGCTGCGCGACCAGATCGTTGCGGCGTTTGAAGCGGTCGAGGACAGCCACACCACCGGCCCCATGTCCGACCGCGCGCCGGGCCGCTTTGAGGTGACCGACACCAAGCGCCACGCGCCCGACGGGTCCGACGCGGGCGGCGGCTTGATGAGCGTTATGCGCGGCGGGCGCGTGTTCGAGAAGATCGGCGTCAATGTCTCTGCCGTCTATGGTCAGTTGGGCGATCAGGCGCAGCGCTCGCTGACCGCCCGCAAGGAAATTCCGGGGCTGGAGGACGATCCGCGCTTCTGGGCCAGCGGTATCTCGCTGGTGGCGCATATGCAAAACCCGCATGCCCCCGCCGTGCATCTGAACACCCGCATGTTCTGGACACCCGGCGCATGGTGGTTCGGTGGTGGCACCGACCTGAACCCTTGCATCGAATACCCAGAGGACACCGCCGATTTTCACGCCACGCTGAAAGCGCATTGCGACCCGCACGGGGCGGATTTGTATCCGCGTTTCAAGGATTGGGCGGATGAGTATTTCTATATCCCCCACCGCAAGCGCGCGCGCGGTGTGGGCGGCATTTTCTACGACGATTATTGCACCGGCGACTGGGACGCCGATTTCGCCTTCACCCAAGATGTTGGCAAATCCTTCCTGCCTGCGTTTCTAGCGCAGGTCGAAAAGCGGCGCGGCATGGAATGGACAGATGCCGACAAAGAAGCGCAGCTTATCCATCGCGGGCTTTATGCCGAATACAACCTTGTCTACGATCGGGGCACCAAGTTCGGCCTGCAAACCGGCCACGACCCCGACGCCGTGCTGATGAGCCTGCCGCCTTTTGCACGCTGGGTGTAAGCTCGCAGCGTAGCGCAAGCGGCGGGCAGCGCCCTTGATTCCACGCCAACGCCGTGAAACCCCCACTTTCGCACATGCTTTTTTTCCTGTATGGCACAGGCCATCTGAGACGTGACGCTTCGGCCCCGGCGTGATGCGATAGGATAGGGGTCGGCGGCAATGGGGCCGCCATACACATCAGGAGATCCGGGAAGGGCCCGGAAGCGCTCCGACGAGGAATGACGTATGTTCAACATCACCAAGAAATCTATCCAGTGGGGCCAAGAAACCCTGACACTGGAAACCGGCAAGATTGCCCGTCAGGCTGACGGTTCGGTCATTGCCACGCTGGGCGAAACCAGCGTCATGGCCAACGTGACCTTTGCGAAAGAAGCCAAGCCTGGGCAAGACTTCTTCCCGCTGACCGTGCATTATCAGGAAAAA
>JAFGVZ010000206.1 GCA_016937725.1 Paracoccaceae bacterium
GCCGATTCCGGCTCGTCAAAGTTCACGAAGATCTGCAACTGGTCTTGCAGAATGCGCGCGGCATAGGCGATAGCATCATCCGGGCGGACGGAGCCGTCGGTTTCCACCTTCATCGTCAGCTTGTCATAATCCAGAACCTGGCCTTCACGGGTCGGCTGCACGTCATAGCTGACGCGCTTGACCGGCGAGAAGATCGCATCAATCGGGATCAGACCAATCGGAGCGTCTTCCGGACGGTTCTTGTCAGCGCTGACATAGCCTTTGCCGGTATTCACCGTCAGTTCCATGTAAACCGATGCACCATCGTCGATATGGCAGATGACAAGGTCCTTGTTCAGAACTTCGATCCCTGCGCTGGTTTCGATATCGCCAGCGGTCACGACGCCGGGGCCCTGAGCCGAAATCGACACCCGCTTGGGGCCTTCGACATCCATGCGCAATGCAACGCTTTTCAGGTTAAGCACGATGTCGGTCACGTCTTCACGGACGCCCGGCACCGAGGAGAACTCGTGCAAAACATTGTCAATCTGGACCGACGTGATGGCCGCACCTTGCAGCGACGCCATCAGAACACGACGCAGCGCGTTGCCAAGCGTCAGGCCAAAGCCACGCTCCAGCGGTTCCGCAACAATGGTCGCCATGCGGGCGCTATCGGCACCCGGTTTCACGTCTAGCTGCGCCGGCTTGATAAGCTCTAGCCAGTTTTTATGGATCATGTGTCGCCTCCATTCTTGTCGCCGGGCCATGCCCATGCCCGTGCGACGCCCGAGGATCTAAAAGACAGAAAACCAGACCCCGCAAATCCACGGGGTCTGGCAAAAACCGGACCAACCTTAGACGCGACGACGCTTCGGCGGGCGGCAACCGTTATGTGCCATCGGCGTCACATCACGGATCGAGGTGATGTTGAAGCCAACAGCCGCCAGCGCACGCAGCGCCGATTCACGACCCGAACCGGGGCCTTGCACTTCGACATCCAGCGTTTTCACGCCATGTTCCTGTGCTTTCTTGCCAGCGTCTTCCGCTGCAAGCTGAGCCGCATAGGGCGTCGATTTGCGCGAGCCTTTGAAGCCCATCGTGCCAGCAGACGACCAAGAGATCGCATTGCCCTGCACGTCGGAAATCAGGATCTTGGTGTTGTTGAAGCTGGAGTTCACATGAGCGACACCAGCGGCGATATTCTTGCGAACCTTGCGCTTAACGCGCGTTTTATCACGAGCCATGGATCAAGCCTTCCCTTACTTCTTCTTGCCAGCAATAGCTTTTGCCGGGCCCTTGCGCGTGCGCGCATTGGTGTGGGTGCGCTGACCGCGCACGGGAAGGTTGCGACGATGGCGCAAACCACGATACGAGCCGATATCCATCATGCGCTTGATGTTCATCGACACTTCGCGACGCAGATCGCCTTCAACGGTATAATTCGCGTCGATATGCTCGCGCACGGCAAGCACTTCGGCATCGGAGAGTTCATTGACACGGCGGGTCAGATCAATGCCAACCGCGGTGCAGATGTCCGCAGCCGCCTTCGGGCCGATACCGTGAATATAGGTCAGCGCAATCGGAACGCGCTTACCCGTGGGGATGTTTACGCCAGCAATACGTGCCACGCGGATAGTTCCTTTCGTTGCGGTTCCGTAGCTCCAGAACCTTTTTTCACAACACGGGGCGCAATGGCCCCCCGCGTGCATTCCAATACAGAACACGCCCGTGACAGACAAACTGCCGCGCAGGCGCGATTCTCATCTCAGGCGTGTCGGGTATGTGCTTTTCAAAGCAAGGTCAAGACCCCATCAAGGGTCCTGTCACAGGGGTACTGTGACGGTCGCGTTCATCAGCCGTTTGACGACGAATTGCCAATACAGAAAATAGGCAAGCCCGAGGGTCAGAATAGTCAGCACAAGCCAGATGATAGCATGGCCAAGGATATCGGCAAAGCCAACTTCGACAAATAAACGCGCGACCGCATTGCCCTGCGAATCAAGAACATAAGTTTTGTTAATAGGTGCCTTGAGGAAGTAGTAGGGCAACACGAACAATGCCAGTCCGAAGGTCACGATCGTGAGAAGCACCCAGATCAGAAGCTGGCCAAGTGCCTCTGCAAAGCCAAAGTCACAGCGAAATCGCTGACCGCTTCCCAAGATCATGCGTCGAGGATGGTTGCGATCTGTGCCGCGACCGTGTCCATGCTGCCCATACCGTCGACCCGCTGCAACTGGCCCTTGGCGTGGTAGTAGCCCAACAAGGGTGCCGTTTGCTTGTAATAGGCGCGCAGGCGGTCGTCGAACACTTCGGGCGTGTCGTCCTTGCGAACGGGCTGACCGGCGGCCTGCGCCTCCGCCGCGCGCTTAACGATCCGCCCAACCAATGCCGCGTCATCAACCACAAGTTCGATGACAGCGTGCAGGCCGGTATTGTGGCGCGCAAGAAGTGCGCCCAAAGCGTCGGCTTGCGCCAATGTGCGCGGGAATCCGTCGAAGATGAAGCCACCGGCAGAGCCCTGCTCCAGCTTCTCCTCGATCAGGCCAATCACGATTTCATCCGTGACAAGATCGCCTTTGTCCATCACCTCCGCCACGCGGTTGCCCATCTCTGTGCCAGAGGTGCGGGCGGCGCGCAGCATGTCCCCGGTGGACAACTGCATCATGTCGCGTGACGCGACCAGCTTTTGGGCCTGAGTGCCTTTGCCCGCGCCCGGCGGACCGATAAGGATAATGTTCATCGACGTGCCGGGGGCTTGGTGCTGCGCTTGCGCGACTTGCCGCGCAGGTTCGATCTTTCCAGCAAGCCTTCATACTGGTGCGCGATCAGATGCGATTGCACGCGGTTGATCGTGTCCATGGTGACCGACACGATAATCAGCACCGATGTGCCGCCAAAATAGAACGGGATTGCCAACTGGCCGCGCAAAATTTCGGGCAGCAAACAGACCGCAGCAAGATAAATTGCACCGATTGTCACAAGACGGGTGACAACGTAATCCAGATATTCCTCTGTGCGTTTGCCGGGGCGAATGCCGGGAACAAAGCCGTTCTGGTTTTTCAGGTTCTCGGCGACCTCATCGGTCTTGAAGGCCACGTTTTGCGTGTAGAAAAACGTGAAGAAGATGATCATCGCAGTGAAGAACAGCAGGTAGGCAGGTTGGCCGGGGCCGAAATACGCCAAGATGGTCGCCATGATCTCTGACTGCGAATTGCCAGAGAAGGTCGCCAGCGTGGTCGGCAGCAGCAGCAGCGACGAGGCGAAAATGGCCGGGATCACGTTAGCCGGGTTCACCTTGATCGGCAGGTGCGAAGTGCCGCCGTCAAACACTTTCATACCAACCTGACGGCGCGGGTATTGAATGCTGATCTTGCGGATTGCGCGTTCCATGAACACCACGAAAGCGATCACGGCCACGATCATTACGATCACACCGATGATAATGGCGGGCGAAATCTCTCCCGACCGGCCCTGCGCCAGAAAGTTGGCCAAGGCGGCGGGGATTTCAGCAATGATACCGACGAAAATAATCAGCGAAATGCCGTTGCCGATGCCGCGCTCGGTGATCTGCTCACCCAGCCACATCAGGAACATGGTGCCGCCGACCAATGTGATGACCACGGCGGCGCGGAAGAACCAGCCCGGATCGGTCGCAAGATCGCCCGCTTCCAGCGACACGGCCAGACCATAAGACTGCCCCAGCGCGAGCATGACGGTCAGATAGCGGGTGTATTGGTTCAGCTTGCGCCGCCCCATCTCACCTTCTTTCTTCAAGGCTTTCCAAGGCTCATACATCGCGCCCACAAGCTGCACGATGATCGCGGCAGAGATATAAGGCATAATGCCAAGCGCGAAGATTCCCATGCGGCTGATCGCGCCGCCGGTGAACATGTTGAGCATGCCGCCGATGCCAGACGCGGCTTCGTCCATGAATTCGCGCAGCGCCAGACCGTCAATACCGGGCACGGGTATATAGGTGCCAATGCGGTAAACGATCAGCAGTCCAAGCGCAAAGAAGATGCGTTTGCGAAGGTCGGTCGCCTTTGCCAGCGCCCCCCAGCTTGTATTTGCCGCGAGTTGGTCAGCACCAGAAGCCATCTGCGTCTCTCTCTGTCATGTCAGCGCCGCCGGACCGGGGTGCGGTCGGCGGCGCGAAAACCCTGTTATGGGTGATGTAAGGGGCTATGCATCCCCTCACAACCTTTATTCGGCAGCCACATCCGCGTTTTTCGGGGTGGGCGCGATGATTTGAACAGACCCGCCCGCCTTTTCGACCGCCTCAACGGCGGATTTCGAGGCACCGGTCACGGCCAGATCCACCTTCGTCGTGATCTCACCCTTCGCCAGAATGCGCACACCGTCCAGCTTGCGGCGGACCAGACCCGACGCGAGCAGCGCATCCTCGGTGATGGTTGCAGATGCGTCCAGCTTGCCTTCGCCGATGAATTTCTCGATCAGGCCAAGGTTGACGACAGCAAAGCTCTTGCGGTTCGGCTTGTTGAAGCCGCGCTTCGGCAGGCGCATATACAGCGGCATCTGGCCGCCTTCGTAGCCGTTGATGGCCACACCCGAGCGGGATTTCTGACCCTTGATACCACGGCCAGCGGTCTTGCCCTTGCCCGAACCCGGGCCACGAGCAACGCGCTTCTTGGTGCGGGTTGCGCCATCATTGTCGCGCAGTTCATTCAGTTTCATGTCGCTTCTCCTTTTGCCGGAACTACCCCCCAGCGACGGATTGGGGCAAACGCGGCTTGCAAAAATTGAGTTGCGGCCCGCAGGGCCACCGGGGGCGTATACGAGCAAGGCGCAGAACGATCAAGCCCCGTGTTTCGGACCAGACTGCCGCTTGCCCCACACCCCCAGCACGATTCCGCCCAAGATAAGAGCAGATGCAATCGCAGCACGCGCGCTGATCGGTTCGGCCAGCAGGATCGCACCGCCGACCAGGGCAAAGACCGGCGCGGACAATTGAGCCAACGCGCCGCGTGTAGCCCCCAGTTCGGGCAAGACCCGATACCACAGCGCGTAACCCAGCCCGGAGGTCAGCGCCCCCGACACCACCGCCAGCCCCAAACCGGTGGGGGTTGGTGACAAGCCTGACCCGGCCACCAGCGCCACAAGCACAAGAAGTGGCACTGCGTAGATGAAGTTAGAGGCCGTCGCCGCCAGCGGATCAGACACACGACGCCCCGCCAGAGAGTAGATGCCCCACCCGACGGCGGCAATCGCCATCAACGCCAAGGACACCGGCGGCAACGGGACCACTACGCCCGGCCAACCAAGGTAAACCAGCCCGCCAAGCGACAGCGCTATGCCTGCCCAACGCAACGGCGCGGGGCGCTCGCCCTCGACCAATGCACCTGTGAACATGGTCAGTTGCACGCCACCAAACAAGATGACAGCGCCTAACCCCGCATCCAGTTGCAGATAGGCAAAGGAAAACCCAACAAGATAGGCCACCAAACCCGCCACGGCGACCCAATCGGGCCGCCGGAACGCTGCGCGCGGGCCCGCGCGCAACGCAACAAGACACCACAACATGAGCGCGCCGCTGACAACGCGCAGTGCCGCAAATTCGGCAGGCCCGATGTGGTCGCCCGCCAAAGCCGCGCGATTAAGCAGCGAATTCGCCGCGAAGAAGATCATGGTCAGGATGGTCAGGGCAAGAAGCGGCATAGGAAAGCCTTGTTGTGTCCCCTACCCTTGCCACAGGAAAGCAGCTTTCCCAACCAACTTTGACTAAGTAAAAAAAGCGCCCCAGCCTTTCGGCCGGGGCGCTTCAGAAGCGACGCTGCGCGCTGTTAACCGCGCTCTTCCACGATCTGCACCAAGTGCGGGATCGAAGCCACCATCCCGCGCACGGAAGGGGTATCTTCCAGCTCGCGGGTGCGGTGCATCTTGTTCAGACCCAGGCCGACCAGCGTTGCACGCTGAACGGCGGGGCGGCGGATCGGAGAGCCGATCTGCTTGACGACGATGGTTTTAGCCATTGTATTGACCCTTCCTTACGCGTCTGCGGTTTCGGTCTCGGCCTCAGGCTTGCGCAGAATATCTGCAACCTTCTTGCCGCGACGCTGCGCCACCTGACGGGGGCTGGCCGAGTTTTTCAGCGCGTCAAACGTCGCGCGGACCATGTTATAGGGGTTCTGGCTACCGAGCGACTTGGCCACAACATCTTGCAGGCCCAGCATCTCGAACACGGCGCGCATCGGACCACCGGCAATGATACCGGTCCCCGGCACGGCCTGGCGCATGACGATCTTGCCCGCACCATGGCGACCTTCGATGTCATGGTGCAGCGTGCGACCATCCTTCAGCGGCACGCGCACCATTTGGCGCTTGGCCTGTTCGGTTGCCTTGCGGATGGCTTCGGGCACTTCTTTCGCCTTGCCCTTGCCAAAGCCCACACGGCCACGCTGATCGCCGACAACCACGAGCGCTGCAAAGCCGAAGCGTTTGCCGCCCTTCACGGTTTTCGACACGCGGTTGATCGCTACCAGACGATCGGCGAATTCCGGGGTTTCCTCGCGTTGATCGCGGCGGTCCCGGCGGTTTTCTCTTTCTGCCATAATCGTCTCCTCAGAACTTCAGGCCGCCTTCACGAGCGGCGTCGGCGAGTGCCTTGACCTTCCCGTGAAAGATGAAGCCGCCGCGGTCGAAATAGCATTCCTCAATGCCAGCGGCTTTCGCGCGCTCGGCAATCGCGGCACCAATCTTGGCAGCTGCGTCCTTGTTGTTGACACCCACGAGGCCGAAATCCTTTTCCAGCGTCGAGGCCGAAGCCAATGTCACACCGCGCACATCGTCGATCAGCTGAACGCTGATGTTCTTGTTGGAGCGGTGGACAGACAGACGCGCGCGCCCGTTGGCCATTTTCTTCAATTTGTTCCGAACGCGCAGGCGGCGTTTTTGGAACAGCTTTTGCTTTGTGTTCGCCATCTTTCGCGCCCTTACTTCTTCTTGCCTTCCTTACGGAAGATATACTCATCCTTGTAGCGAATGCCTTTGCCCTTATAGGGTTCTGGCGAACGCCACTTGCGGATATTTGCAGCCACTTCGCCAACCTGCTGCTGGTCGATACCTTCGACAACAACTTCGGTCTGCTTGGGGGCGGAAACGGTAATGCCTGCGGGAACCTCGAAGATCACTTCGTGGCTGTAACCCAGCGACAATTTCAGGTCCTTGCCCTGCATTGCGGCACGGTAACCAACGCCGACCAGTTCCAGCTCTTTCTTGAAGCCGGTGGTCACGCCAGTTGCCAGGTTCGCGACCATCGAGCGGGTCATACCCCACTGCTGACGGGCACGTTTGGACAGGCCGCGCGGCTTGACGGTAACGGTGTTGCCATCCAGCACGATATCCACGTCATCACCAGCGGTGAAGCTGCGGGTGCCCTTGGGGCCTTTGACCTCGATGGTCTGGCCCGAGACCTGCGCGCTTACACCCGAAGGCAGTTCGACAGGCTTTTTGCCAATACGAGACATCTCAGCCCTCCTCAGAACACACGGCAGAGCACTTCGCCACCAACATTGGCGGCGCGGGCTGCTGCATCGGACATCACGCCTTTCGGCGTGGAGACAACCGAAATACCAAGGCCATTGCGGACCTGCGGAATTTCACGAACACCGGAATAGACGCGGCGACCGGGGGTCGAAATACGCTTCAATTCACGGATGGCAGGGGCGCCATCGGCATATTTCAGCGAAATTTCCAGTTCGGCATGGCCGCTCTCAGTGGTGACATGCTCATAGCCACGGATGTAGCCTTCGCTTGCCAAAACATCGAGCACCCAGGCACGCAGCTTCGACGCGGGCGTGCGCACGGTCGATTTGCCGCGCATCTGCGCGTTCCGGATACGGGTCAGCATATCGCCGAGCGGATCGTTCATGGACATGATCCCTTCTCCTTACCAGCTCGACTTGACCATGCCGGGGATTTGACCTTTCGAGGCCAGATCCCGCAGCGCGATCCGCGACAATTTCAGTTTGCGATAATATGCCTTCGGACGACCCGACAGCTGGCAGCGGTTGTGCAAGCGGGTTTCCGAAGAATTCCGCGGCAATTGTGCCAGTTTCAGGTTCGCCTTGAAACGCTCTTCCATAGGGCGCTCGGCGTCGGCGGCGATTGCTTTCAGCTCAGCACGCTTGGTGGCGTATTTCGCTACCAGCTTCTGACGCTTCTTTTCGCGCTCGACCATTGCTTTTTTAGCCATTGGTTCTCTCCCTCTCGCGTCAGCTATTGAAGGGCATGTTGAAAAGCTTCAACAGCGCCTTGGCTTCCGCGTCGGTTTTCGCGGTGGTGCAGATGATGATATCCATGCCCCACATCTCGTCGATCTGATCAAAATTGATCTCGGGGAACACGATATGCTCCTTGATGCCCATGGCGTAGTTGCCATTGCCATCGAACGACGTGCCTTTGACGCCGCGGAAGTCGCGGACGCGCGGCAGCGCGATGTTGATCAGGCGGTCAAGGAATTCATACATGCGCGCACCGCGCAGAGTGACCTTCACGCCCAGCGGCATTTCCTCGCGAACGCGGAAGCCCGCGATCGAGGTGCGTGCCTTGGTGATGACTGCTTTCTGGCCCGCAATCGCGGTCAGATCCGCCTGCGCCGACTTGATCTTCTTGGTGTCCTTGACGGCTTCACCAATCCCCATGTTCAGCACGATCTTGTCGAGCTTGGGGATCATCATGTCGTTCTTGTAGGCGAATTCTTCTTTCATCGCGGCCCGGATCTGGTCTGCATAGACCGTCTTCAGGCGCGGGGTGTAGTTGGCTTGATCCAGCATCAGATCGCCTCCCCGGTTGTCTTGGCGAAGCGCACTTTCTTGCCGTCTTCCTCGCGGAAGCCAACGCGCGTTGCTTTGCCGTTGCTGTCAACAAGCGCCAGGTTCGACAGGTCGATGGGCATTGCCTTGGGCAGGCGACCACCTTGACTGTTCTGGCTTTGCTTGGTGTGGCGGATCGAAATGTTAATCCCGTCCACAACCGCTTTGTTGTCCTTGGGCATGACGGTCGAAATCTCGCCCTGCTTGCCCTTGTCCTTGCCGGTCAACACGACGACTTTGTCGCCCTTTTTCAACTTGGCAGCCATTACAACACCTCCGGAGCGAGCGAGATGATCTTCATGAAGTTCTTCGCGCGCAGCTCGCGCACCACCGGCCCGAAAATACGGGTGCCGACAGGTTCGCCAGAATTGTTGAGGATCACGGCCGCGTTGCGGTCGAAGCGGATGGACGTGCCGTCTTCACGACGCACTTCTTTTGCGGTCCGAACGACGACAGCTTTACGCACGTCACCCTTCTTCACACGGCCCCGCGGAATGGCTTCCTTGACCGACACCACGATGATGTCGCCCACGGACGCATAACGCCGCTTGGAACCGCCGAGGACCTTGATGCACTGAACTCGGCGTGCGCCAGAGTTGTCAGCAACATCCAGATTGGTCTGCATCTGGATCATTTGGTTTCTCCCGACCTTTGGGCATCATGCCCAGGGTTTCGATAAGTCTGATTGGAACGGGTCTTATGCCGAAGCGTCGACCAGAACCTCCCAGCGCTTGGACTTCGAGATCGGCGCACATTCGATGATTCGAACGGTGTCACCAACCTTGAACTGGTTGAGCGGATCATGGGCACGATACTTTTTCGTGCTGCGAACCACTTTTTTCATAACGGGGTGCGTGAAGCGGCGTTCGACCAGAACCGTAACGGTCTGTTCATTCTTGTCGCTCGTCACCTTGCCTTGCAGGATGCGTTTGGGCATGGGCCAGCTCCTTAGTTCGCCGCCGCTTCAGCGGCTTTTTCGTTGAGGATGGTCGAAACGCGTGCGGCGTCACGACGGACCTGGCGAATACGAGCCGTGTTTTCCAGCTGGTTGGTCGCCTTTTGGAAGCGCAGGTTGAACGCTTCCTTTTTCAGCGCGACCAATTCGTCGCGCAACTGATCCGGTGTCTTGGATCGCAGATCTTCGGCTTTCATGGCCATTCCTTTGGTCAACAATCACCGGAAGGCCCCTGTGACAGGGTCACCCTGATTCCCGGCGGAGGTGGATGAGCGTGCCGTATAGGCGCGAAGCGCCCGCTTGGCAAGTGCCCCTTGGAAAGAAGATGTCCCAGCCAAAATTTAGCCGGGACACACGAATGCTAAACAAGGTGCGTGCTATGCACGCACCTTGTGGTTTACCAATCTTCGCGCTGAACGACGCGGGTCTTGATCGGCAGTTTCATCGCAGCCAGACGCAGCGCCTCGCGCGCGGTGGCGTCGTTGACACCGTCAATCTCGAACATCACGCGACCCGGCTTGACCTTGGCGGCCCAGAAATCGACCGAACCCTTACCTTTACCCATACGCACTTCGGTGGGTTTGGAGGTGACGGGCACATCCGGGAAAATCCGGATCCAGACGCGGCCCTGACGCTTCATGTGGCGCGTCATAGCACGACGAGCGGCTTCGATCTGGCGCGCTGTGATGCGCTCAGGCTCCAGCGCCTTCAGGCCATAGCCACCAAAGTTCAGGTCAAACCCGCCTTTGGCTTCACCATGGATGCGGCCTTTGTGCTGCTTGCGGAACTTCGTCCGTTTCGGTTGTAGCATTGCTCTACTCCTTCACTCGGCTCAGCGACGCGGGCGCTGAGCGCCGCCGCTGTCCTGAAGTTCCTGATGCCGGCGATCATGGGCTTGCGGATCATGTTCCATGATCTCACCCTTGAAGATCCACACTTTCACACCGATGATCCCGTAGGCCGTCAGACCTTCGGAATGGGCATAGTCGATATCCGCGCGCAGCGTGTGCAGCGGGACGCGACCTTCACGATACCACTCGGTCCGTGCAATCTCTGCACCGCCCAAACGGCCCGCGAGGTTCACACGGATGCCCAGAGCACCCATGCGCATCGCGTTCTGCACAGCGCGCTTCATGGCGCGGCGGAAGCTGACACGGCGCTCCAACTGCTGCGTGATCGATTCCGCGACCAACTGTGCGTCAAGCTCCGGCTTGCGGATTTCGACAATGTTCAGGTGCAGGTCAGATGCGGTGAAGTTCGCAAGCTTCTTACGCAGGGTTTCGATATCGGCGCCTTTTTTGCCGATAATGACACCCGGACGTGCGGTGTGGATCGTGACGCGGCACTTCTTGTGCGGACGTTCGATAATCACGCGGCTGATGCCGGCTTGCTTGCACTCTTCGTGAATGAAATCACGGATTTTCAGGTCTTCCAGCAACAGGTTGCCGTAATCCTTGCTTTCCGCGAACCAGCGGCTGTCCCAGGTCCTGTTGACCTGAAGGCGCATACCGATCGGATTTACCTTGTGACCCATTATGCTTGCTCCTCGGCCTGGCGAACCTTGATGGTCAGTTCGGAAAACGGCTTCATGATCTTGCCGAAACGACCGCGTGCGCGCGGACGGCCCCGCTTCATGACCAAGTTCTTGCCAACCCATGCTTCGGCCACGACCAGTGCATCAACATCCAGACCGTGGTTGTTTTCAGCATTGGCAATCGCCGATTGCAGGCATTTCTTGACGTCGCCAGCAATACGCTTTTTCGAGAAGGTCAGATCGGACAGCGCACGATCAACCTTCTTGCCGCGGATCATGGCAGCGACGAGGTTCAGCTTCTGCGGTGAAGTGCGCAGCATGCGCGTCTTCGCCATTGCTTCATTCTCGGCCACGCGGCGCGGATTTGTCTCTTTACCCATGGCTTATTTCCGTTTCGCTTTTTTGTCGGCCGCATGCCC
>JAFGVZ010000207.1 GCA_016937725.1 Paracoccaceae bacterium
CTCCAGCCCGGCCTTGGCAAGCAATTCTGGCACGAAGGCCGTGGCCTGCGCCAAATCGCGCGGGGCCGCGCGGTGTTTGGCTTGGCCAGTCATTTTCAGATCGCAGCCATCGGGCGAAAACCGGTCCAACGTGCCGCGCAACACCTCTCGCGCCTCTGACAAGGTGCCGCCCGACAGGTCGAACACCCCAAACTTTAGCGAGGAGCTGCCCGCATTGAACACCAAAATCTGCATGATTTGCCCCGCATTGTCGTTCGATTGCGCTGTGTTACACCCCGAAGACTTCAACAATTTGACACAAAGCCACAATAGGCGATGATGCAACGCAGCGACAAACCCGAGGGCAGCATGATCCAGACCATCCCCACCACCCCGATTGACGGCCAGAAACCCGGCACATCGGGCTTGCGCAAGAAAACCGCCATCTTTCGCCAGCCGCATTACCTGGAGAATTTTGTCCAGAGCATCTGGGACGGAATCGGCGGGGTTGCGGGCAAGGTGCTGGTTCTGGGCGGCGACGGGCGCGCTTTCAACGTGGAGGCCGTGCAGATCATTCTGAAAATGGCTGCCGCCAATGGAGCGGCCAAAGTGATCGTGGGGCAAGACGGGCTTCTCTCGACCCCCGCCGCCTCGAACCTGATCCGTATTCGCCACGCCGATGGCGGTGTGATCCTGTCGGCCAGCCACAATCCCGGCGGCGATGACGGCGATTTCGGGATAAAATTCAACACCGCCAATGGTGGCCCCGCCCCCGAAAGCGTGACCGACGCGATTTTCGAAGCCAGCACCAAGATCAGCGACTACCGCATTCTGAACGCGCCCGATCTGGACCTTGGCGCTTTGGGCAGGGCGCAGATGGGTGAGATGGCAGTCGAGGTCGTAGACCCCGTTTCTGATTATGCCGCGCTGATGGAAAAGCTGTTCGATTTCAATGCGATCCGCGCACTTTTTAACAGCGGCTTTACCCTGCGATTCGACGCGATGCACGCGATCACCGGCCCCTATGCCCGCGAGATATTGGTCAAACGGCTGGGGGCACCAGAAGCATCGGTTATGAACGCGGTGCCGCTTCCGGATTTCGGCGGCGGCCACCCCGACCCGAACCCGGTCTGGGCGCATGAGCTGATGGATATCATGATGGGCGAAAACGCCCCCGATTTTGGTGCGGCGTCCGATGGCGATGGCGACCGCAACATGATCGTGGGGCGCGGGGCCTATGTCACCCCGTCGGATTCGCTGGCCGTGATCGCGGCCAATGCGCATCTCGCACCGGGATACGCGCAAGGTCTGGCGGGTGTCGCCCGCTCGATGCCCACAAGCGCTGCGCTCGACCGCGTGGCCGAAGCACGTGGCCTGCCCTGCTACGCCACGCCCACGGGTTGGAAATTTTTCGGCAACCTTCTCGATGCAGGCCGCGCCACGCTCTGCGGCGAGGAATCGGCGGGCACCGGGTCTGACCATGTGCGCGAGAAGGACGGGCTTTGGGCGGTGCTGATGTGGCTGAACATCCTCGCCGCGAAACGCATGTCGGTCGCCGAGGTGATGGCAGCGCATTGGGCCGAATTCGGGCGCAACTATTATTCGCGCCACGATTATGAGAGCGTGGATAAAAGCGCCGCCGAAACCCTGATGGCCGATCTGCGCGCGCGGCTGGACAAACTAGCGGGCGAACCTGCCGGGGCTTTGATCGTCACGGCGGCCGAGGATTTCTCCTATACCGACCCGGTCGATGGGTCCGTGACCACGCGACAGGGCCTACAGATCCTGTTCGAGGGCGGCGCGCGGCTGGTGCTGCGGCTGTCGGGCACCGGCACAGAAGGGGCGACGCTGCGGGTCTATATGGAAAGCTTCGCAGTAGAGACTTTCGATCAAGACCCGCAAGCGGCGCTGGCCGATGTGATTGCCGCCGCCGAAGCCTTGGCCGGGATCAAGACCCGGTTGGGCCGCGATGCGCCCGATGTGGTGACGTGAGAGGCTTTGTCCCGTTGGCAAGACTTGAGGGGCTTTGCCCCTCTGGTCCCTGCGGGCCCATTCACCCCAGGATATTTTTGCAAGGATGAAATCAGCTAGTGGTTTCTGCGCTCAGCGATTGCGCGGCTTCTAACGCGGCATCAAGCGCAAGCAGGATCGACGCGTGGCGATTGCGGTAGTCGCGCGCGGGAATGAGCACTTCGTATGCTTGGAACGGGGCATTCGGGATTGGGCCGTTCTCGGTCAGCATGGCATAAAGCTCGACCCGGGCTTGCGACAGTTCCAGAGCGGTCTTGCCAAGAACAACCTGCCCCAGGATCGCCGCCGCCGCTTGCCCCAACGCGCAAGCCTTCACCTCTTGCGCAAAGCGCGTAACGCGGCCCTCTTCCATGTCCAGATCGACCGTGACGGTCGAGCCACACAGCGGCGAGCGGCGTTTCACGCTTGTTTGCGGGGCCTCGAGCCGACCCTGATGCGGGATATCCGCCGCGAGCGCCAGAATGCGCGCGGAGTAGAGTTTCATCATCTGGGCATTGTCGCTCATGGCTTTCCCCTGCCGCTTGGTCGCGCTATTGCTGTTCGTTGAAAGGACATAGCCCATGAATTTCGATCCGCAAACCCTACGATATGATGACAAAGGCTTGATCCCCGCCATTGCACAGGACGCAACCACCCAAGAGGTGCTGATGGTCGCGTGGATGAATGCCGAAGCGGTTGCCCGCACGTTGGACACACGCCGCGTGACCTATTGGAGCCGCTCGCGCCAATCCTTCTGGGTGAAGGGCGAAAGTTCTGGCCATGTGCAGAAATTGGTCGATTTTCGCGTGGATTGCGACCGTGACTGCGTGCTGGTCATGGTTAATCAATCCGGGCCTGCTTGCCACACGAACCGGCGGTCCTGCTTTTACACCGCCATCCGCGACGGCGCGGAAGTAGAGCTGATGGTGCCAGAAAACGACTAAAGCCCAACCATGCGCCGAACATCCTGCGGCGTTGCGCCATCCTCGCGGTAGGTGCGGATGGCGCGCGCCTCGTCGCGCTTGGCCAGTCGCTTTCCGCCCGCGTCACGAATGAGCCTGTGGTGGTGGTAGACGGGCGCGGGCAGGCCCATCTGGTGCTGTAAGAAGCGTTGCAGGAAAGTCGCCTCGAACAAATCCTCGCCCCGGATGACATGGGTGATACCGCAGGCCGCGTCATCCAGCACGACCGAAAAATGGTAACTGGCCGCCATGCCGGGCCGCGCGAGAACCGGGTCGCCCACATGGGTGAGCAGATGGTCGCGCGTGACTTCATACGTGCCTGTATGGGCGAGGCCGGTCTCGGAAAAGCTGATCGACAGGTCCGGCTCTGCCCGAGTCAGGTCATAGCGCAATGCGTCGGTCGCGTGGCGATCGGCATAGCCACGATCCCGACAAGTGCCGGGATAAGTGCGGCCATCTGGGCCAAAGCCGAGGGCACCTTCCTGCGGGGCTGATGCTGCGGCCTCTATGTCGGCGCGCGAGCACCGGCAGGGATAAACAGCGCCTTGCGCGGCCAAGGCGGCAAGTGCGGCGCGGTAATCGTCAAAATGGTCGGACTGGCGGCGCACCGGCCCGTCCCATGTCAGGCCCAGCCAACGCAAATCCTCATAGATCAGCTCTTCCCATTCGAGCCGGGCGCGGGATTGGTCCAAGTCATCGATGCGCAACAGGAACGCGCCGCCCTGCGCGCGCGCCATGTCATGCGCCAGAATAGCGGAATAGGCATGGCCAAGATGCAGAGGACCGGTTGGGGATGGCGCAAAACGTGTTTGGAATGTCATCTTTTCAGAGCCTTGCAAGCCATTCCTGATGTATCGCTTCAGGTTAGGCCGCCTTTGCCGTTGTCCGCCCCAGCCATTCTTGCCACGCCGCTTTCGCGCGGTCGGTATAGGCCTTGTAGCGATCCTTGCGCCCGCGCCGACCACCTTTGATGCCGCCGACCGGCGGGAAAAGGCCGAAATTGACGTTCATCGGCTGGAAGGTCTTCGCCTCTGCGCCGCCGGTGATGTGGTGGACCAAAGCGCCCATGGCGGTTTCTTGCGGCACGACAGGCAGGCTGTGCCCCAGCATCTCTGACGCCGCCATACGCCCCGCAAGCAAGCCCATCGCGGCGGATTCGACATAGCCCTCGACGCCCGTAATCTGGCCCGCAAAACGGATATTGGGGCGCGACCGCAAGCGCATCTGCGCATCCAGCAGCGTGGGCGAATTCAGGAAGGTGTTGCGGTGAATGCCGCCAAGGCGCGCAAAGCTGGCATCCTCTAATCCTGGAATCATCTTGAAAACAGATGTTTGCGCGCCATACTTCATCTTGGTCTGAAAGCCGACGATGTTGTAGAGTGTGCCAAGCGCATTGTCGCGGCGCAACTGCACCACGGCATAGGGTTTCACATCGGGCGCGTGTGGGTTGGTCAGGCCCACGGGTTTCATGGGGCCATGACGCAGCGTTTCGCGCCCCCGCTCTGCCATCACCTCGATCGGCAGGCAGCCATCGAAATAGCCCGCCGTTTCGCCCTCGTGAAACTCGGTCTTATCTGCTGCCAAAAGCGCGTCGATAAAAGCTTCGTATTGGTCGCGGTCCATCGGGCAGTTCAGATAGGCTTTGCGCTCCTCTTCAGTCTCTCCCTTGTCGTAGCGCGACTGGAACCAGGCTTTCGACAGGTCGATGCTGTCGAAATAGACGATGGGCGCAATGGCGTCGAAAAAGGCCAAAGCCTCTGCACCGGTCTCTGCGGCGATGGCTTGCCCCAAGGCGCCAGAGGTCAGCGGACCAGTCGCGATGATCCATTGCCCCTGCTCCGGCAGCGACATGATTTCGCCCCGCGCGACAGCAATGCGCGGATGCGCCAGAAGCCGCTCGGTGACGGCTGCGGAAAACGCATCCCGATCCACCGCCAATGCGCCACCTGCGGGCAAGGCATTGGCATCGGCCATTTCCATGATCAATCCGCCCGCCGCGCGCATTTCCCAATGCAACAGGCCCACGGCGTTATTCTCATCATCATCCGAGCGGAAGGAGTTGGAGCAGACCATCTCTGCCAAATTCTGGGTCTGGTGCGCGAAGGTGCCGACATCTGGGCGCATTTCGTGAATGACCACGTCAATGCCCATATTCGCGGCTTGCCATGCGGCCTCGGACCCCGCCATGCCGCCGCCCACGATGTTCAGAACCTTGTCCATCCGCATCCCTTTCCTGTTTGGCCCCAGATAACCACGCAAAAGGGCTTTGGCAAATGGCGGCATAAAAAATCGCCGCACATGCGTGGGGGCGCATGGCGGCGACAGTCAGGTCAGGCGCGGGCTGGCTGGCCCGCAAGCAGTGTCGAAAGCTCAGGCAAAGAGCGGCAGATGAAAGGCGGCAACCAGCAGCACCACAAGCGACAGACCACCACACAGGTCTTGGACAAACATGGCGCGACCAGCTTTGCTTTGCAGGGATGACATGGCAACCTCCTTTGCTCTGTTAACCTTATGTTCACATTTGTTCCCCATATAGTCAAGAACAAAATTGGAACATTAGCCAACAGACAAGTATTGGATCGCCTTGTCCTGCTCCATCAACCACAGCGCCACGCGCGCGGCGCGACCCCGCGGGCTGGTTAGGTCTGGATCGTCATGCAGTAATTTGCGCGCGTCGGAATTCGCCAGCGCCATGAGGGCTGCTTGCCGTTCCAGATCGGCCACGCGGAAGCGCGGCAGGCCCGATTGCGCCGTGCCAATCAGATCGCCTGCGCCGCGAATGGCCATATCTTCCTCGGCTATGCGAAAGCCATCCTCGCTGTCCCGGAGTAGTTTCAGGCGGCGCGCGGCTGTCTCGCCCAAGGGCGGCTCATAGATCAGCAGGCAGGTAGAGGCATCGGCCCCGCGCCCAACCCGGCCCCGCAATTGGTGGAGCTGCGCCAGCCCGAAGCTTTCGGCGCGCTCGATTACCATGATCGTGGCGTTAGGCACGTTCACGCCCACTTCTATCACGGTGGTGGCAACAAGAAGCTGAGTTTCCCCACCCGCGAACCGCGCCATGGCCGCGTCTTTCTCAGCCGGGGGCAATTGGCCATGCACCAGACCAACCGCGCCTTCGCCAAAGGCCGCGCGCAGATGTTCAAACCGGGTCTGGGCGGCGGTCAGGGTGCTGACCTCGCTATCCTCGACCAGCGGGCAGACCCAATAGGCCTGCCGCCCCTCTGTGATCGCATGGCGCAGCTTGGCCACCACCTCGTCCAGCCGCGCCGACGACACCAGCGCTGTTGTGATCGGCTTGCGACCGGGCGGCTTTTCATCCAGTACCGACACGTCCATATCGCCATATTGCGCCAAGGCCAGCGAGCGCGGAATGGGCGTGGCGGTCATGACCAGCACATCCGCCCCTTCGCCCTTGGCCGCAAGGGCTGCGCGCTGCGCCACACCGAAGCGGTGCTGCTCGTCGACCACGGCCAGCCGAAGATCGGCGAAATCCACACCCTTCTGGAACACAGCATGGGTGCCGACCAGAATGTCGATCTGCCCGTCGGCCAGATCGGCCAGTTTCTGCGCCCGCTCGCCCCCCTTGTCGCGGCCCGTCAGCAGCTCCAGCCGCACACCTGCTGCCTGCGCCAAAGGCGTCAGGCTTTCCAGATGCTGCCGCGCCAGAATTTCAGTGGGCGCCATCAGCACACCCTGCCCGCCCGCTTCCACCGCGATCAGCAAGGCTAGCATCGCCACCAGCGTTTTCCCGGCGCCAACATCCCCCTGCAATAGCCGGTTCATGCGGCGCGGGCTGGCCAGATCGGCGGCAATCTCGGCCAGCGCGCGGGTCTGGGCATTGGTTGGCGCGTAGGGCAAACTGGCCAGAACACGGGCCTGCAAATGACCGGAGCCCTGCGTCACCCGCCCCGGTTTGCGGCGCGCCCGCGCACGGGCCAAGGCCAATGTCAGTTGGTGGGCGAACACCTCGTCATAGGCCAGCCGCGCGCGTGCGGGGGCTTCCAGCGCAAGGTCTGCCAGCGCCTGCGGCGCTTGCGCTGCGCGCAAAGCCGCGGCCCAATCGGGCCAGCCTTTCTGGGCCTTCAGGGTTGGGTCTATCCATTCCTCTAGGTTCGGCACACGCTCCAATGCGCCACCGATTGCGCGGCTCATCAGCTTTTGCGACACGCC
>JAFGVZ010000002.1 GCA_016937725.1 Paracoccaceae bacterium
TCCGAGGACGAACGCATGTTGCGTGATGCGGCGCATGATTTTGCGCAATCCACCCTGCAACCGCGCGTGATCGACGCCTACCGGACAGAGGCGGTCGCACCTGACCTGTTTCCCTTGATGGGCGAAGCCGGACTGCTGGGCGCGACCCTACCAGAAGAATACGGCGGCTTGGGCGCGAATTACGTCACCTACGGCCTGATCGCGCGGGAAATCGAGCGCGTCGATTCGGGCTATCGCAGCATGATGTCGGTGCAATCCTCGCTCGTGATCTACCCGATCTACGCCTATGGGTCGGAAGAGCAGCGGCAGAAATACTTGCCCGGCCTGTGTTCGGGCCAATTGATCGGCTGTTTCGGGCTGACCGAACCTGATGCCGGGTCCGACCCCGCCGGCATGAAAACCCGCGCCGTGAAGACCGCCACCGGCTACAAGCTGACCGGGTCCAAGATGTGGATATCGAACGCGCCGTTTGCCGATGTTTTCGTGGTTTGGGCGAAGTCGGACGCGCATGGCGGGCGCATTCGAGGCTTCGTTCTGGAAAAAGACATGAAAGGGCTGAGCGCGCCCAAGATCGCGGGTAAACTGTCCTTGCGCGCTTCGACCACCGGCGAGATCGTGATGGACGGGGTCGAGGTGGGCGAAGATGCGCTTCTGCCCTATGTCGAAGGGCTGAAAGGCCCGTTCGGCTGTTTGAACCGCGCGCGTTACGGCATAGCCTGGGGCGTGATGGGGGCGGCTGAATTCTGCTGGCACGCTGCGCGCCAATATGGGCTGGACCGCAAGCAATTCGACAAGCCCTTGGCGGGCACGCAGCTTTTCCAGAAAAAGCTGGCCGATATGCAGACCGAAATCGCACTTGGCCTGCAAGCCGCTCTGCAAGTGGGCCGCCTGATGGACGGGGCAGAGGCCGCGCCGGAAATGATCAGCCTGATCAAGCGCAATAATTGCGGCAAGGCGCTGGATATCGCGCGCCACGCCCGCGACATGCATGGCGGCAATGGCATTTCCGAGGATTACCAAGTCATGCGCCATATGGTGAACCTGGAAACGGTGAACACCTATGAAGGCACGCATGACGTGCATGCGCTGATCTTGGGGCGCGCGCAAACCGGGCTTCAGGCGTTTTTCTGACGCGTGACTTATGCCGAGATGTCGCGCCGCCGGGCCGAAAGCCCGGCGGTGTGAGTATTTAGGGCAAGATGAAGCGGGACTACAGCTTCGCTTGACCCTGCACGCGCCGCTCCTATGCTGCGGCACATAGAATTCACGGAGCAGAAAATGTCGCTGACCAACACGCTGCCCACCGCCGAGTTGCAGGCGCTGGATGCGGCCCATCACATGCACCCGTTCACCGCCAATGGCGCTTTGGGAAAAAAGGGCGCGCGGATCATCACGCGCGCGCAGGGTGTGCGGCTGACCGACAGCAACGGTGAAGAATTAATCGACGGCATGGCGGGGCTGTGGTGCGTCAATATCGGCTATGGGCGCGAGGAACTGGCCGAAGCCGCCGCGCGCCAGATGCGCGAATTGCCCTTCTACAATACGTTTTTCCAGACCAGCCATGTGCCCGCGCTGACACTCGCCGCAAAGTTGGCAGAACTGGCGCCAGAGGGTCTGAACCATGTGTTTTTCGCCGGCTCGGGATCAGAAGCCAATGACACCAATATCCGCCTTGTCCGCCAATATTGGGCACTGAAGGGCCAGCCGCGGCGGCGCACCATCATTTCGCGGCGCAATGGCTATCACGGCTCTACCATGGGCGGCGGGTCACTGGGCGGGATGGCCGCGATGCATGCCCAAGGCGGGCTGCCCATTCCCGGCATCGTGCATATTGACCAGCCCTATTGGTGGGGCGAGGGCGGGGACATGACGCCGGACGACTTCGGGCTGGCGCGGGCGCGCCAGCTGGAAGCGAAAATCCTGGAACTGGGGCCAGAAAACGTTGCGGCCTTCATCGCCGAACCCGTTCAGGGCGCAGGTGGCGTGATCATTCCGCCCGAAAGCTACTGGCCCGAAGTGCAGCGGATCGTGGACCATTACGGCATCTTGCTGATCGCGGATGAGGTGATTACAGGCTTTGGTCGCCTTGGTCATTGGTTCGGGTCGCAAAGCTACGGAATCCGCCCGCATGTGATGACCATCGCCAAGGGGTTATCATCCGGTTACCAGCCCATCGGCGGGTCCATCATCTGTGACGAGGTGGCCAACACCATCGCACAAGATGAATTCAACCACGGTTATACCTATTCCGGCCACCCGGTCGCGGCGGCGGTAGCGCTGGAGAACCTGCGTATTCTGGACGAGGAAGGGATCATCACTCGCGTGCACGACACCACTGCACCCTATTTGGCACAGGCTTGGGCGCGGCTGGCTGACCACCCGCTGGTGGGCGAGGCCGTCAGCCGCGGCATGATGGCCAGCCTTGCGCTGACGCCCGACAAGTCCCGGCGCGCGCGCTTCGCGGCAGACGCGGGGACGGCAGGCTACATCTGCCGCGAATATTCTTTCGGGAACAACCTTGTCATGCGCCATGTCGGCGACCGCATGATCATCGCGCCGCCCTTGATCATCTCGCATGCCGATATTGACGAGATCATTGCACGGGCCACCAAGACGCTGGACCAAACCTTGGCGCATTTGCAGCGCGACGGGATGATGGTGGCGGCCTAAACCCGTGCTACCCCCGCGCAGGTGCCCTCAGAGGGGCACCTGCGCGCCGTAAACTTGCTGTTGCAGGCCCGGCGCGTCATAATGCAGCTCATATGTTGTGACGCCCGGCATGTCCGCGATCTGTTCCATCAGCTTGTGCGGATAGTAGCTGGACCGCAGGTTTTCAAACCCCGGCAATTCGCGCAGGATACGCACGGTCGATACCGCGCAATGCGCGGGCGGCACCGGGCCAGCCTGACTGGCCAAAGCCTTGGCGCGCAACGCGGTTTCCATCGAAACCGGAATACGCTGGATCACGCTGTAATGCGTTTCTCTGGTATGGCTCAGATAGAAGGATGCCCCCATGCGTGGCGTCATGCCGTAATGCAGGTCGTTGCGCTCTGGCACGTCGGGCAGTTTCCAACTTCCGGCAGGGTCGAACAGCACGCGTTCATCGGCATTGATGAACATGGCCGTATGGTCACCCCGCTTGGAACGGTAGTTCATGATCGTGACAATGGTCAATTCGGCTTGTCCGCCATGGACGTAGCGCGCAGCCTGAATGGCGGAATCGGGCGCCCAGACACGTTCGCCCGCGCAGGCGGCCAAGGTGAAAGCCGCAGCCAGCATAAGCGCAAAAGCACGAAACCACGACAGACCCTGCCGGGGGACCATTACCTGCATGACCAGTCCTGTCTTTGGAAAGTAGCGCGTCAGCTATTGACGAGAGCCATGAAAATCAGAACGCCGATGCTGATCGCAGCGCCCCAGGTCACCATCCGAATAAACCCGTCAAAGGTCTTCTGCTGGGTCGTGGTGTCCATTTTGCCATGCTGGTGGTCGGCCATGTCAAATTCTCCGTGTTCGCGTTGTTGCCTTGGTGGTTACCGTATCGAGAACGGGCTGTCATCCCTTTTGCGCCATAGCGCAGACCAACGCTAGCGACGGTGCCACAACCACGCGCCGCAATCGCCGATTGACCGCGTCACCCGGCCCAAATGTTCCAGATGGTTCAGATGCGCGACCGCTTCGACCAGTGCCAACCCATAGGTGCCTTCGGTGATCTGCCGTTTGAACAAGGGCGCGAAACACGCACTGGCTAGGCGCGGCTCGGTCAAAAACTCTTCCAGACGGGCCAGCGCGCCATGGTGGTTGTCAATCTTTTGCTGCAACCGGAACGGCAAGCCCGTGAAGGGCAATTTGTGACCTGGCAGCACCAAATGGTCGTCCCGCGCGACGCTTTGCAACCGCGCGCAGCTTTCCAGCCATTCCGCCACCGGGTCGGCATTTGGTTCGGTGGCATAGACCCCAAGATTGGGCGAAATAGACGGCAAAAGCTGATCCGCACCCAGCACGAGGTTGCAGTCGCGGCTCCAGAGCGTGACTTGGTCAGGCGCGTGGCCTTGGCCCAGCCGCACATCCCAGTCGCGCCCGCCCGCATGCAGCTTGTCGCCCTCGGATAACCGCTCGAACCCAAGGGGCAAGGGAGCCACCACATCGGCAAAGTTGAACGGGCGCTCGGATGCCCGTCTGGCAAGGATATCCGGGTCCATCCCCGCGCCACGCCAGAACGCTAGCGTTTCCGGCGGGGGGCGGTCTTGGTCATCCAATGTCAGCATCCGCGCGAACAGCCATGCCGTGCGCGAGGTGGCCAAAGTCGCGCCCCCGGCCTGAAACCAGCCCGCAAGCCCGATATGGTCGGGGTGGTGGTGGCTGGCAATCACGCGGGTCACGGGCTTGCCGCGAAGTGGCCCTGCCAGCAGCTTCACCCAAGCCCCGCGCGTGCGCTTGGTGTCAAAGCCCGTATCAAAGACCGTCCAGCCATCGCCATCGTCCAGCGCGTAGACATTGACGTGGTCCAGCGCCATGGGCAAAGGCATCCGCGCCCAGAACACACCCGGTGCGATTTCCAGCGCCGTGCCTTCGTCTGGCGCGGCATCAAACGGGTATCGCAGGGCGGCTGTCACGCCACCAAATCCTCTGGCGCAAGGTCCAAATAGGCAGCGGGATCGGCGCGCATGGCGGCCAGATGCGCGGTGTGTTCGGGCAGCAGGTGGTCCAGATAGACGCGGGCAAGCGCAATCCGGGGCGCTTGGCCCGACTGAGCCGCCTTCAGGTGCATATGCGCGCCCAAAACCCGTGCAAAGGCTCGCAGATAAGCGGTCGCGCCGCCCGCGCGCCCGAGCGTGTCCTGTGTCAGCATCCACTCGGTCGCTGCGCGCACGGTCTGCACCGCGCCCGTCACTGGCGCGCCCATGTCCGACGCGGCGGCGGTTGCCGCCATCTCGTCCAGCAGCGCGAATGCGGCCTTGCCGCCATCGCCCAGTTTGCGGCCCACAAGGTCCAGCGCCTGAATGGCGTTGGTGCCTTCATAAATCGCGGTCACGCGCACATCGCGCAGGAATTGGGCAGCACCCGTTTCCTCGACAAAGCCCATGCCGCCATGGATCTGGATGCCCATGTCCGACACGGCGATCCCGACTTCTGTGCCATAGGCCTTCGTGATCGGCGTTAGCCAGCCCGCCCGTGCGGTCCAATCGGCAGCGCCGGTCGCCGTTGCCATGTCGATCGCCACGCAATTGGCCATCGCAATGGCGCGGGCGGCGAAAATCTCGGCCCGCATGATCGCCACTTGGCGACGAATATCAGGGTGGTCAATGATGGCGGTCGCGCCTTTCGGCGTTGGTCCCTGTTTGCGGTCTTGCGCATAGGCCAGCGCGTGCTGATAGGCCCCTTCGGCCACACCAATGCCCTGAACACCCACGCCGACACGGGCGTTGTTCATCATGGTGAACATGGCCGGCAGCCCTTTATGCGGCGCACCGATGAGCCAGCCTGTCGCGCCTTCGTATTCCATGACACATGTGGGCGAGCCATGAATGCCCAGCTTGTGTTCCAGACTGACCACGCGCAAGCTGTTCGGCTGGCCGAGGCTACCATCCGCGTTCGGGATGATCTTCGGCACCAGAAACAGGCTGATTCCCTTGGACCCCGGCGCGGCATCGGGCAGGCGCGCCAAGACAAGATGGCAAACATTGCGCGTGAAATCGCAATCGCCCCA
>JAFGVZ010000208.1 GCA_016937725.1 Paracoccaceae bacterium
GCCCGGGCCGCCGCGGGCGATTCCGACGCTCAACTGGCCATCAACCTATACGCCTACCGGGCGCGCAAATATGTCGGCGCCTATGCCGCGGCGATGGGGGGATTGGACGCTTTGGTCTTTACGGGCGGCATTGGTGAAAACTCGGCCTCTATGCGGCGGCGCATTTGCGACGGGCTGGAATTTCTGGGCCTGCGGCTGGATGATGATCGCAACGCGACCGTCGCGTTAGAGGGGCGCGCAGCGCCGCAAATCCAAGCTTACGGCGCGCGGGTCAATGTGCTGGTGACCCAAACCGCCGAGCAATTGATGATCGCGCATGAAGTGGCCCAGATGCTGCGCGCCGTTCATCCCATGCCCGCGCGGCGTTTGCCCATCGCTGTGTCGGCCCGGCACGTGCATCTGGACCGCGCGGCGGTCGATGCTTTGTTCGGGCCGGGCTATGACCTGACGCCCGCGCGCCCGTTGCGCCAGAAAGGCCATTGGGCGGCCCAAGAGCGGGTCACGCTGGAAGGGCCGAAAGGGCGGTTGGAGCATGTGGCCATTCTTGGCCCTTTGCGGCCCAAGACCCAGATTGAAGTGTCGCGCACCGACGGTTTTGCGCTGGGGGTAGATGCCCCGGTGCGCCAATCGGGCGACCTTGCGGGCAGCGCGCGCATTCGCCTGCACGGACCGGCGGGAAGCTATGACACGACCGGGCTGATCGTCGCGGCGCGCCATATCCACATGTCGGCGGAAGACGCGCGCGCATGGGCGCTGGAAGATGGCGATATGGTCGATGTGTCCTTGGACGACACGGCCCGTGGGCTGACCTTCACCCATGTGTTGGTGCGGGTGTCTGAAAAGGCCACGACGGAAATGCATATCGACACGGACGAGGCCAATGCCGCCGGTATTCTGGGCGCGGTGGAGGGTGAGATTACGGGCGATGTGCAGATTACCGCGCGGCACAGTTAACCCGTCGCGGTATCCATCCAGATCGTGACCGGCCCGTCATTGACCAGATGCACCGCCATATCGGCCCCGAATTGGCCGGTCTCTGTTGGGACGCCCATATCCCGCAGGGTTTGCGCAAAGTGTTGGTAAAGCTTCTCGCCCTCGTCCGGCGGTGCGGCGGTGGAAAATCCCGGGCGGTTGCCGCTGCGCGTGTCGGCGGCCAGCGTGAATTGGCTGACCACAAGCGCGCTGCCGCCCGTGTCTTTCAGCGCGAGGTTCATCTTGCCAGCGTGATCGCGGAAAATACGCAGCTTGTGGATTTTGGCGACCAGTTTTTCGGCCTCTGCTTCCGTATCGCCCTGCATGGCGCAGACCAAGATCAGCAGGCCCGGTCCGGTCTGGCCGATGGTCTTTCCATCCACCTCGACCCGAGCGGCTGTCACACGTTGAACAAGCGCACGCATATTACAGCTCGGAGCGCCACGGCGGGTTGGCCCCCGCGCGGGATACGGTCACGGCGGCGGCTTGCGCACCTAGTTTCAGCGCCGTTGTGATCTGGCCCTCGGTCAAACCTTCCAGCGCCGAGCGTGACAACAGCCCCGCATCGTCCAGCGCCGCCAGAAAGCCTGCATTGAACGTATCGCCCGCGCCGACCGTATCGACCACCGCGACGCGCGACGCCGCCGCATGGGCCATGCCGCCCGCAAAGAAAGCGCGCGCGCCTTCGGCCCCTTCGGTCACGACCACGATACGCGGGCCGCGCGCGCGCAACGCGGCTGCCAGATCGGCAATCTCTCCCGCGCCCATCAGCCAGCGCAGATCCTCGTCCGAGACTTTGACAATGTCCGCCCGGGCCAGCATCGTGTCCAGCCGCGCGCGATAGGCAGCCTCGTCGCGGATGAAGCCGGGGCGGATATTGGGGTCGAGCATGACCACGCGCGCGCCCGCATAGGCGCAAAGCGTGGCAAAGCCCGCGCCACAAGGATCGTCCACCAAAGAAATGCCGCCAAAGAACAACGCGCGCACGCTGTCATCGAGCACGGGAAGTTCGGCCAGCGCCATATTCCGCAGCGCCGTGCCGGTGTCGTAAAACGCATATTGGGCTTGGCCGTTTGTCAGCGTCACGAAGGCCAATGTGCAGGGCCGGTCCACGGCAGGGCTAAGGCTGTGATCCACGCCAGAGCCGTCAAGGGCTGCGCGCAGGCGTTGCCCGAACAGATCATCCGAGAGTGGGCAGAAAAACCCGGTTTTCACCCCCAGCCGCCCCAAGGCGATGGCCGTGTTGAACACAGCACCGCCCGGATAGGGGGCAAAGGCGGCTTCGCCCGCGCCGGTTGCGCGCGGCAGCATGTCGATCAAAGCCTCGCCACAGCACAGGATCATGGTTTTCCTCGCGTCGTTATCCGCCCATTTCTGCGACGTAATAGACCGCAGCGGCGAAAGCCAGCCCCAATGTTACCGCAAACATGATCTTCCAGACCGAATAGGGCCGCTCGCCCTGCACTCGGCCCGACTGGCCGTTGACGATAAAACGGTAGCTTTTGCCTTTGTAGCGATAGGCGGCCATCCAGATGGGCAGCAGGATATGTTTGAACCGTTCATCGGCGTAATCGGTGTGCATCGTGTCGATGCGCTGCTCGTCCCCACCAATGTCGCGGCGAATGTCGCTTTGGATGACCTCTGCCATCCTCTCTTGGCCGATCGTGTAGCCGGGGCCAAGATCGACCGTGTAACCCTCGGCGCGGAAGCCCGACAGGAAGTCGGGGGCGTAGGGTGCAAGATCGCTTAACGTCCACGGTTCCAACGCGCGCAGGTTCTGGCGGGGCAGGGCCTCGCTTGCGACGACGAGCACATCGGTGAAGTCGCGCGCGACCCGGCCAGAGGCCCGCGTCCAGCGGGTCCGCCGTTCGGTGCGCTTGTCTTTGCCGCTGCCCACGGTCACGTAGTAATGCACGCCACGTTGGCCCGTATAGCGCGTTTTCGTAACCGCATCGAAGGCCCAATAGGGCAGGTATAGCCCGTTCAGCTTGCCCGTCTCGCGCGCGTATTTCGCAAGCCCGTTCGGGGCGAACCACAGCCCCTTAAGCCAGTCGCGCATCTTGGCCTGGGCGGCGGCTTGATCCAGCTTGAAGGGCAGAAGCGCTTGCGGCTTGATGTGTCGGTGCGCGCCGGTATCTGCCACGACCGGGCTTGCGCAAAAGGGGCATTCAGCCGCGTGGATATTGGGGTCGAACTGCACCTCGGCCCCGCAAGTGTCGCAATGCGAAACGCGTGTGACCTCCATCGCTTCGGGCGACAGCCGTTCGGCCAGTGCCGTGTGCAGATCAAGCGTTGCGAGCGCCTGCGCTCGCGCATCGTCCGACACCTTGGGCACGTCCTGCCGGAAGCCACAATATTCGCAGGTCAGACTGCCTTGGCCGGGCGTGAAGCGCAGCGACGCCCCGCATTGGCCGCAAGGAAAGCGGTTCTCGGATTCGAACTTGGTCATGGCGTCCGTGTTGCCGCTAAAGCCGAAGAAAGCCGTCACATGGCTTCATCTTGCCGAAAATACTCAATTCTGCCGCTTGATTACAGCACCGGCGGCGGGGGCGGGGGTGGCGTCGCGCCAAACAGCCCGCGCAGGCTGGGTAAATCCCCTGCCTTGACCCATCCGCTTTGCCCTTCGGTCCAGACCAGCGTGTCACGGCTGATCTGCCCGCCCAACTGGCTTTGCGGGATCGGGCCGCGCGTCTGGCCGTTTTCGGCAATGTGCCACATCGCTTCCGAAGGAGGCGGTGGTGGCGGGGCGCTGGCAGCTTGTGCCGGTTGCCCAAAGCCCTGCGCCATCCCCATCCCCATCGCCATGCCAAGCCCCGCGCCCAAGCCTTGGCCCATGCCGCTGTCACCCGCTTCGGCGGCTTTCTGCATGGCCTGCGCTGCCGAAAACTGGCTGTATTTGTTCAGATCGCCCACGATCCCCATGCCCGTGCGCTGGTCCAGAACCTTTTCCACCTCGGACGGGAGCGAGATATTCTCGATGTAAAGCTCCGGCATTTCCAGCCCGTAGGCGCTGATCGTGGGGGCAATGGCTTCGGTCACCATGCGCGACAGATCCGCCGTGTTCGCGGCCATGTCGAGCGCCGGAATACCACTTGCCGCCAACACCCGGCTGACCTTTTGCACCACGATGTTGCGGATTTGGCCTGCGATTTCGTCTTGGGTGAACTCGCCATCGGTGCCGACAATCTCGGTCATGAAGCGCGGCGCATCGGTCACGCGGATGGTGTAGGACCCAAAGGCCCGCAACCGCAGCGGCCCGAATTCCGGGTCGCGCAACATCACAGGGTTCTGCGTGCCCCATTTGAGGCCCGGAAACCGCCGCGTGTTGACGAAATAAATTTCCGATTTGAAGGGCGACGAAAACCCGTGGTCCCAATGCTGCAAGCTGGTCAGGATGGGCATGTTGTTGGTTTCCAACATATACAAGCCCGGCCCGAACACATCAGCCAATTGCCCTTCATGCACGAACACCGCGATCTGCCCCTCGCGCACGGTTAGCTTCGCGCCATACTTGATCTCGTTGCCATACCGCTCGAACCGGTAAACCATCGTATCGCGGGAATCGTCGGTCCATTCGATGACGTCGATGAACTGACCTTTGAGGAAACTGAAAACCATGCGACTTCTCCTTGGCCCCGCTCTGTCAGGGGTATGTGCTGAGGCGAGTATTACCTAAGACTGCCCGCCCATCAACTCTGCCGCGATCACCCGCACGATCGGACGCGCCTGTGCGTCCATCATACCGGGGCGCAGGCGCGGGTCGTAGAGGATGCGCAGAAGCTGTTCATCGAGCACTGTCATAACCGCAAACTCGGCGCTGTCATTGAAGAGCGACGGGCGTGCCACGGGGCTGTCATTGGCCAGCCCCATGCCTTGCGCGATTTCCTCGAAATAACACATGTCGCGGGTCCGGTCGGGCAGTTCGGCCCGGATGATGGCGACCGCGTCGGAATAGGTGTTGGTGCCGCCGCGGGAAAAGGCCAGCACAAGGCAGGATACGCTGAGCGGCAAATCCTCGACCAAAGCTTGGCTGGCCGCGTCTATCCCCGGCACAAGCGCGCGCAAGCGCGGGCCGATGGCGCGGCGCTCGTCCTCCGACAAGACCAGAACGGTGAAATTGCCGCGCCCGCCTGTCAGCGCGACCGGGTGGCTTGCGACGCGCGACAGACGCGTGGCAAAGCGCGATACAAGGTCTGTGTCACGCTGGCGCATAGCTGCGGGGACAGAGGCCCCGAATTCCAGAGACAGGCGGACAGGCGCGTCCCACCGGCGCAGCGGCGCGGGGCTGCTGCGCTGCAAGATCGCGCTTGCGCCGATCTGGTATTCGTCACGCAGCGCCACTTCGGCAAAAGCGCGCTCGATCAAGCTGGCAGAGATTGGCAAGTCACGCGGTGCCCGTTCGGTTCGCAAAAGCCCTTGGGCGATACGGCGCTCTTGGGTGGCCGCGAAATGGGCCGCGACCGCGCTTGGCGCCGCCTCAGGCCGCGCCTGGGGCGCGGCGTCTTCTGGTGCCATGGGCGCGGTTTCGGGGGCAGGCGGGGGCAGCATGCTGCACCCCGCCAAAGCAATCGCCGTGGAGCAGGCCAGCCCGATCAACCTTATCTTGCTGGCTGCGCCACGCATGAATCATCACCCTTGGGCTGTCGCCGTGTCGGTTGTGCCATCCGCGGTCGCGCGTGCGGTGGCAGACGACAATGATTTGCGCAGTTCTTCTTCCATCTTGCCCAGTTCCTCCTCTGCGGCGGCGCGCTTGGCGCGACCGGCATCGGCAATCTGCAAACTGTCCTCGATGGTGGCGATCAGCGTTTCGTTGGCCTTCTTCACTGCCTCAATATCGAACACGCCGCGCTCGATTTCCTCGCGCACTTCGCGGTTGGCTTGGCGCAGGTTCTCGGCATTGGCGTTCAGCAGTTCGTTGGTCAGGTCATTGGCGGCCCGCACCGACGCCGCTGCCTCGCGCGAGCGTTGGATGGTCAGTGCTTGCGCAAGCTGGGTTTCCCACAGCGGCACCGTGTTCACCAAGGTCGAGTTGATCTTGGTCACCAGCGACTTGTCATTTTCCTGCACCAGCCGGATAGACGGCAGCGACTGCATCGTTACCTGCCGCGTCAGCTTCAGGTCATGCACCCGGCGCTCCAGATCGTCGCGCGCGGCGCGCAGGTCGCGCAATTCCTGCGCTTTCAGGATCTTGTCGGCTTCGGGGGCGGCTTCGACCTCGGCTTCCTTGGCGGGAATGTCGTTGGCATCCAGATCGCGCAGTTTGGCTTCACCAGCTGCGATATACAGCGCCAGCTCGTGATAAAAATCCAGCGTCTTTTCATACAGCTTGTCGAGCGACTTGATGTCTTTCAACAGCGTCGTTTCATGTTCCAGAAGGTTGTCGCTGATGCGGTCGATCTGGTCCTGCACATTGCTGTAGCGTTCCTGGAATTTCGCGATGGGCGCTGCGCGGCCCAGCAGTTTTTCCCACCAGCTTTGCTTGCGGCGCGTGTCCAGTTCCGACACCGAAAACCCGCGCAGCGTTGTGACCATCTCGCGCAGGCCATCGCCAGCCGGGCCAAGGTCCTTGTTCTTCACATCGGCCAGCATGGCTTGGCTGATCTGCTGCAATTCCATCTGCGCCCGAGAGCCAAACCCGATGATGGTCGAGGTCTCGCCCATGTCGATCTCGCCCATCCGCGCGCGGATCGTCTCTGCTTCCGGCGCGGGCGCATCGTCAATCGTCACCAGCGCATTGGCAGGTTCGGCCAGTGGCTGCGCAACGAGCGCGTCAATTTCCTTGGTCAGCCCTTCGGCCTTGGCACGAATTGTATCGGACATGGGTTCCCTCAATCTTTGTTGCTATCGTCAATCTTGGCCCACCGCATGACCTTAGCCCTCGCGGCGTATTCCTTCGCGCGCCAACCGTTCGCGCAGCACTTCAATCTCGATATCCAGCTCGGTCCGGTTGTCTTCTAACAGCGCGGCACGGCGCAGGGTGAACTGGCTTTCCAGATCATTCAGCAGCGCTTCGTAATCGGTGCGCGCCTGCGCATCGCGGCCGCGCGCGTAGAAATCTGCAAACTTGACGGTCGCATCGCGCGCGCCCGTCAGATACACGCCAAGATAACGCCGCGCGGCACTGAGCTGGCGCGGGTCGTCCTGCACAGCCCGAAACAGCGGGCGGATCGTTTCGGCAAAACGCGCAACCCGGTCCACCAAATGGCGGTCGCCCGCGCGACGAATGGCATCGGCCATCTCGGCCAGTGTTTCTTCGGCCTCTTCCACGGCGCGGGCGGCGCGGTCTGTCTGATGGGCGTCGATCCCTTCCATCCCCTTGTCGCGCAAAGGGTCTGCGCCAAAGGCCGCGAAATGCAGACCCGCACCCAGCGCACCAAAAATCACGGCGTCGACCATGCCCCCGGCCAAGCCCGCCAGACCCAAGCCCAGCCCGGTCAGGGCAGACCCGAAAATCTTGCGCGGAATGGCCGGTCGGCGCGCAACTTTGCGGGCATCATAGGCGGCTTGCGCCAAGGCGCCTTCGCGCGTCAGCCATGCTGCCAGCATCAACACCGCAAAGGCACCTAAGTTCAGGGCAAGTCCCATTGGGTCGCTGAAAAACGCTTTCACGGCAAAAGCGAAGGGCAGCACGAATAAAAGGTTGACCCTTGCGCCCACAGGATGACGCCGCGCCATCCCCGGAGAGGTGACAGGCACCTCTACAGGTGCTTGGCCAGACGCACCGGGGCTGTAGCGACCACCAAAGCGCTGCGACATACCTTTAGCCCCCGACCAATGCGACGTAACAAAAGAGCGCCATCAAAAGCGCGTAAGAGGTTTTTTGCAACCCAGTGCCCGTCATGCCGGATACATCCCGCGATCGTTAATCACACCGCCAGATATATGGGATGATTGTGCATATTGAAAGACAAAGCCCGGCGCTGCTTGCGAAAATCGGCCAGAGCCAGAGCCAGTGCCGGTGTCAGAGCCAGTGTCTGCGCTGTCAGCTTGGGCGGCGGGGGCGGGGCTTGGCGCTTGGGCGGTCGGGCCGCTTGGCGGGGTCGGGCCGCGCGCCTTTGCCAACAGGTTTGCCCGTTGCCTTGCCGGTGGCTTTGCCCGATGCCGTGCCCCGCGTAGTCTTTGCTGGTTTTGCCGCAACCTCTGCACCCGCGGCCCCTTCGCCCAATTGTTCGCGCAAGATCTTGGGTTTGACCTGTTCAACCGCGCCGCGCTTCAGCGTGCCCAATTGAAACGGGCCATAGCTGATGCGAATCAGCCGGTTCACGCTCAGGCCGACATGGTCCAAGGCGCGGCGAATTTCGCGGTTTCGTCCTTCGCGAATACCCACGGTCAGCCAGGCATTCGCCCCTTGCTGGCGGTCGATGCTGACCTCCATCGGCTGGAAGCGCTCGCCCTCCAGCGTGATGCCTTGGCGCAGGGGCTCCAGCATGGCGGGGGTGGGTTCGCCATTCACCCGCGCGCGGTAGCGGCGCAGCCAGCCCGTGCTGGGCAGTTCCAACCGCCGCTTCAATTCACCATCATTGGTCAGCAGCAACAACCCTTCCGAGTTCAAATCCAAGCGCCCCACCGACAATACCCGCCCCAATTCGGGTGGAAGCGCATCGAACACTGTCGGGCGGCCTTGCTCATCGCGCTCTGTTGTCACCAATCCCAAGGGCTTGTGATACAGCCACAGCTTCGTTGGTTCGGCATCCGGCAATGGTTTGCCATCAACCAGAACCCGGTCGCGTGGCCCGACATTCAGCGCCGGACTGTCGATGACGCGCCCATTAACCTTAACGCGCCCTTCGACGATCAAGATCTCTGCCCCGCGCCGCGACGCGACACCTGCCCGAGCCAGAACCTTGGCAATCCGCTCGCCTTGCTTTGCTTCATCTGCCATGGTCTGTCCTTCATCCTTGCCCAAATATCCTGGGGTGAATGGTCCCGCAGGGACCAGAGGGGCAACGCCCCTCAA
>JAFGVZ010000026.1 GCA_016937725.1 Paracoccaceae bacterium
AAGCCAAGTCAACGACACGAACGAGGCGCCAGAGGCCGCCGAGTATGATGCGTTGCGCTCCTTGCCGCCGAGTGAGTTAGAGAATCGTCTGCGTGCTGCATGGGACCAGTTGGCCCCGGAATTCATCATAGAATCTGCCGGAACCCGCAGCATTGCCGAGATTGTCGAGGTTACGATCCCCGAAATCGGCAACCCGGAATTGCCGCGCGATTCAACCCTTGTGTTGCGCGCCGATCTGCCCGAGGGCGCGGGTCCAGTGCAAATTGGCTGGGCGCCCCGCTTGGGCGATCTTGTGTTGCGGCAGACTGCGGGCGGCGCAGAGGCCTATGAGGGATTTCTTGGCAGCGGTGACCTGTCAGAGCCGCTGCCACGCGCTGATGTGCTGACTGAAAGCGCCTTTGCGGTTTTCACGCGCTACATTGTCGTGGGGTTCGAACACATCATTCCCTTGGGCATCGACCATATTTTGTTCGTGCTGGGGCTGTTCTTCTTCTCGTTGCACCTGCGGCCAATGCTGTTTCAGGTGACCGCCTTCACCTTGGCCCATACCATTACGCTGGCCTTGGCCAGTCTGGAGATTGTTCGCGTCCCTGCAAGTATTGTCGAGCCGTTGATTGCGGCCTCTATCGTCTATGTGGGCGTAGAGAATGTGATCGGGCGCTCCAATCTTAAGGCACGCACGGCGTTGGTATTCGCCTTTGGCTTGTTGCACGGGCTTGGCTTTGCCAGCGTGCTGGGCGATTTCGGCATAGACACCTCGCGCTTTGCTGCGGCATTGGTGGGGTTCAATATCGGCGTTGAACTGGGGCAATTGGCTGTCATCACCCTAGCGTTTTTGGCGGTTGGCTTGTGGTTTGGCAAAAAGCCCTATTACCGCAATTTCATTGCGATCCCGGCATCGCTTGCGATCGCCGCCGTCGGTGCTTTCTGGACGTTCGAGCGGGTGTTTCTGTAGCCCCAAAACAAAACGGCGCGCAGGGGCAAACCTGCGCGCCGTTTTCGTTTGGCCTTGTGATGGCCGGTCTTTACATCATCTCTCGCACATCGGTCAGCCTGCCAGTCACGGCGGCGGCGGCGGCCATGGCGGGCGACATCAGGTGGGTGCGCCCACCCCGGCCCTGACGCCCTTCGAAGTTCCGATTCGAGGTGGCGGCACAGCGCTCGCCGGGTGCAAGCTGGTCGGGGTTCATAGCCAAGCACATCGAACACCCGGCCAAGCGCCATTCAAAGCCCGCGTCGATGAAGATCTGTGCCAGACCTTCTTCTTCGGCCTGCGCGCGCACAAGGCCAGACCCCGGCACCACCATGGCGCGCTTCACCTTGATCTTCTGGCCCTTCAGGATGTCGGCGGCGGCACGCAAATCCTCGATCCGGCCATTGGTGCAAGACCCGATAAAGACCGTGTCAATTTCAATCTCGCTCAGCTTTTGGCCCGCTTTCAGGCCCATATAGTCGAGCGCGCGGCGCGCGGCATCGGCCTTGCCACCGGCAAAGCTGTCTGGGTCAGGCACGCTGGCCGAGATGGGCAGAACATCTTCTGGCGAGGTGCCCCAGGTGACCACCGGCGCGATGTCTTCACCGCGCAGCGTAATCACTTTGTCCCATTGCGCGTCATCGTCCGAGTAGAGGGTTTTCCACCAGGCCAGCGCGGCCTCCCATTGCGCGCCTTTCGGCGCATGGGGGCGGCCCTGCACATAGGCAAAGGTCTTCTCGTCCGGTGCAATCAGGCCCGCGCGCGCGCCGCCTTCGATGGCCATGTTGCAGACGGTCATGCGCCCTTCCATAGACAATTCGCGGATGGCTTGGCCGCAATATTCAATGACATAGCCCGTGCCACCCGCCGTGCCGGTTGCGCCGATGACAGACAGCGTAATGTCCTTGGCGGTCACGCCCGGCGGCAGCGAACCGGTGATTTCCACCTTCATGTTTTTCGATTTCTTCTGGATCAGTGTCTGGGTGGCCAGCACATGTTCCACCTCTGACGTGCCGATGCCATGCGCCAACGCGCCGAACGCGCCGTGTGTGGCAGTGTGGCTGTCGCCGCAGACCACGGTCATGCCCGGAAGGGTCCAGCCCTGTTCGGGGCCAACGATATGCACGATGCCTTGGCGAATGTCGTTCACCGGGTAGTAATGCACCCCAAATTCGCGCGCGTTACGGTCCAGCGCTTCGACCTGAATCCGCGATTCGGGGTTTTCGATCCCTTTTTCGCGGTCGGGCGTGGTCGGCACGTTGTGGTCGGGCACCGCGATGGTTTTTTCCGGCGCGCGCACTTTACGACCCGCCATGCGCAGCCCTTCAAAAGCTTGCGGGCTGGTCACTTCGTGCACCAGATGGCGGTCGATATACAATAGGCAGGTGCCGTCGGCGTCTTCGTGCACGACATGGGCATCCCAGATCTTGTCATAGAGGGTCTTTGGCATGGCGGTAACTTTCGGAAAAAGCGAGATTCTTGCGTGGCTTTGCGGTGCGCTGGCACATGCGGTGTTCGCGCGCGGACGCGATCAACGCAGTCGGGCCAAGACCGAGCGGTTCTGGCGCGAGAAGCGCTGCGGCAAGCGCGCGTGGTCTGTCATGTCGAAAAACCGATACATGCCGCGTTAGATACTTGGTCGCGGGCGATATGGCAACGGTCCAGGGCATGTGCATTTCTTCATCACGAAGTCGATTGCACATCCCCCGGTGATTGAGATAACGCCCCACAAATGCTATCTTATAAGGGTAGCAATCTTTGGAGGTTCCGCCCTGTCTTACGTCGATACACCCGCGCTTGCGGCCCGCCCTGAAGCAACCACGCCTTTGACAAGCGAAGCGTTGCTGCAACTGGTCCTGTCCTCGCTGGACGATGACAAGGCGGAGGATGTTGTGAAAATCGACCTGCGGGGCAAATCCGCCATGGCCGATACGATGGTGATCGCTTCTGGCCGCTCTACCCGGCAAGTGGCGGCAATGGCACAAAAGCTGATGGATCGCTTGAAAGAAACGTTCCGCCTTAGCGCGCGGGTCGAGGGTAAGGAAACCGGCGACTGGGTGCTGATCGACACGGGCGATGTGGTGGTGCATATCTTCCGCCCGGAAGTGCGCGAATTCTACCAGTTGGAAAAGATGTGGCAGGATATCGGACGCCCTGCTGTCTGACCTTTTGCCATGAAGCTGCATATTTGCGCGATGGGCCGCCTGCGCAAGGGGCCAGAGCGCATCCTCATCGACGATTATGTGGCGCGATTTAACCGCACAGGGCGCGCCCTGTCGCTTGGCCCTTGCGAAGAGCATGAGGTGGATGAGCGCAAGGCAATCACGCCTTCCGCACAAGCGCCGCTACTGGCACGGGCCGTTCCGGATGGCGCGTATCTGGTGGCGCTGGACGAGCGCGGGGCCTTGCTGACATCTCCTGAATTTGCGCGCCTGCTGACAGACACCCGTGACCGAGGCCTGCGCGATATGGCCTTTGTTATCGGAGGCGCGGACGGGCTGGACCCAGAATTGCGCGCCCGCGCCGATATGGTCGTGTCGCTGTCGCATATGGTCTGGCCGCATATGCTGGCGCGGGTCATGCTGACCGAACAGATTTACCGCGCCGCCACCATTTTGTCGGGCAGCCCCTACCACCGCGACTAGGTGCCGGGTTAGCCTAGAACCAAGGTTACGGCCATCATCGCCGCGAAGGCCAGTGTCACAATCACGCCAATGGTGGAGGTATCGGCGCCTTCCTGCGCTTCGGGCAGAAGTTCCGAAAAGATCATCCACAGCATTGCACCCGCAGCCAGCCCCAAGCCAACCGGCAAGACAGGGGCGAAATACAGCACGAACAGAAAGGCCGGAACAGCCAGCAAGGGTTGCGGCAGCGATGAAACAATCGCCCACCAGCCAGCCTTGGCGACACTCGCGCCACGCGGCACCATGATCAGGGCAATGGCCAACCCTTCGGGCACATTGTGTAGCGCGATAGCAATGGTGATCAGGTCGCCCAAGGGGCGGCCACCACCAAAGGCCACGCCAACGCCAATACCTTCGGCGGCGGAATGGGCGGTCATCACGCCCATGATCATCAGCACTTTTAAGGCGTCGGCACCCTGCATATCGCCCAAAGAGACCTCGCCTTGCCGGTCGAGCAGCTTTTTGACCAGCCAAATGGCGATCACGCCCAGCACGATGCCGCCAATGGTGCGCGAGCCAGACAGTTCGAACCCTTCCATGATCAGGGTTACACTGGCAGCCAACATCAGACCTGCGGCCAAGGCGTTGCCCATGGCCAGCGTTCGCTCGGACATGGAGCGCGCCGCCAAGAGCGGCAATGCGCCAAGCCCCGTTGCAAGGGCGGTGACAAGGGCGGCGATGAAAACAATCAGCAGCGTTGGCTCAGTCATCTTAAGATTCCCGCATTAGAATAATTCTAAATTATGGCACTGCGAGAAGGGATGCAAGCCGAAATAATCATGGCTCAATTGATACATTATTGATTTATAAAATCTGATCGGTTACGGTCATTGGCGAAGCGGTCGGAAACAGGCCGCGAGGGAGGACAGACATGACTATCGTTCCGGTAACTTCGGGCGATCTGGACGCGGCTGAAGTGTCTTGGTTCGCGGCGCTTTGCTCGGATGATTATCAGTATTTGGGCGTGCCCGACGGCGCGTTGCGCTCTAGCTGGGCGCATTGCAGCACCATTCTGAAATCTGCCGAAGCGCAGGGGTTTCGCAATATTCTGTGCCCGTCCAGCTATCAGGTGGGGCAAGACACGCTCAGCTTCGTTGCTGCCGGGTCTCAGGTAACAGAACGCATCAACATGCTTGCCGCCATCCGCTGTGGAGAGATGCAGCCGATCATGCTGGCGCGCACCGTGGCGACGCTGGACCATATGCTGAAGGGGCGGCTGACGCTGAATGTGATCAGTTCAGATTTTCCGGGCGAAGTGGCCGACAGCGCCTATCGCTACAAGCGCAGTCACGAGGTGGTGCAAATCCTGCGCCAGGCGTGGGAGCGCGACGAGATCAACCATGACGGCGAAATTTACCAGTTCAAAGGTGTGCCGACCGCGCCCGCCAAGCCCTACCAGCAGAATGGCGGTCCTTTGCTGTATTTCGGTGGCTATTCCCCCGATGCGTTGGAGCTATGCGCGGCGCAATGCGATGTCTACCTTATGTGGCCCGAAACCGAGGACCAACTGGCCGACCGGATGCGCGCTGTTCATGCCCGCGCCGAGGCCCATGGTCGCACGCTGGATTACGGTCTGCGTGTTCATGTCATTGTCCGCGATACCGAAGCAGAAGCGCGCGACTATGCCGACCATCTGGTCAGCAAACTGGATGATGAATATGGCCGCCTGATCCGTGAACGCGCGCATGACAGCGGCAGCCTTGGCGTGTCGCACCAAGCGCGTGCGCGGGAATTGGCCGACCAGTTTGGCTATACCGAACCGAACCTCTGGACCGGTGTGGGCCGCGCGCGCTCTGGCTGCGGGGCTGCGCTTGTGGGCAGCGCCGATCAGGTGCTGTCGAAGCTTGAGCGTTACCGCAAGATGGGCATCCGGGCCTTTATCTTCTCGGGCTATCCGCATCTGGATGAATGCCAGCAATTCGGGCGGTTGGTCATGCCGCATCTGAACACCTGTTCGCTGCCGCATGAATATGATCGTGTGCCAAGTGAAACACCGGCAACGCCATTGGGCGTGGGGGAACGTGTGTAATGGACCGCATCAATCTGACCAACGACCTGAGCCTGTCGCGCCTTGTCTATGGCATGTGGCGGCTGGGCGACGATTCCGACATCAGCCCCGCCCATGTGCAAGCCAAGGTCGAGGCGTGCCTGGCCCAAGGCATCACCACTATGGACCAAGCCGACATCTATGGCGATTACGGGGCAGAGGCGCTTTTGGGTGCGGCGTTTCGCGCGGCCCCTAGCCTGCGCGACAAGGTGGAACTGGTTACGAAATGCGACATTGTCGCGCCGGTCGGCAAATATGCCTCTGCGCGGGTGAAATATTACGACACCAGCGCCGCGCATATCCGCGCTTCGGTCGAAGCATCGCTGTCCAACATGGCGATTGACCGGATTGACCTCTTGCTGATCCACCGCCCCGACCCGATGATGGACCATCATGAAACGGGTGCGGCGCTGGATGCTTTGGTGGCCGAGGGCAAAGTGCGTGCTGTGGGCGTGTCGAATTTCCGGTCTTGGGATTGGGATTTGCTGCAATCGGCCATGACCACGAAGCTGTGCACCAACCAGATCGAACTGAGCCTACTGGCGCGTGATGCCTTCACCAATGGCGATCTGGCACATCTGCAACGCTTGGGCGTTGCCCCGATGGCGTGGTCGCCCTTGGGTGGCGGCGCGCTTTTTGGCGAGGGTGATGTCGCCAAGCGTCTGCGCCCGCATCTGGAGCGGCACGCAACGGCGCAGGGCGTCGGCACCGATGCCGTGGCGGTCGCGTGGCTTTTGGCCCATCCCGCCCGCATCTTGCCGGTGATGGGCACCAATTCGCTACAGCGGATCGCGCGCATTGGGGATGCCGCGAAAGTGACGCTGACACGCGAAGACTGGTTCGAACTTTGGACCGCAGCGGCCGGGCAAGAGGTGCCCTGACAAAGAGGCCGGACTTTCATCAAGGGAGGAAGATGATGAAAACCACACTAACAACGACGGCCCTAGGGCTGATCTTGGCCGCAGGCGCGGCCAGCGCGCAGGAATTGCGCTTCATGTGCTATCAGGATGGCACGGAATGCGCAGCATGGGCGTCGCAAATCCCGACATTCGAGGCGGAGAACCCGGGTATTACGGTGATTGTCGATGAAGTGCCCTATGCGACAATCATCGAATCGCTGCCGGTGCAGCTGGAAGTGGGCGAAGGCCCCGATCTGGCGCGCGTGACCGATTATGGTGGTCTTGCCCGGTTCATGCTGGACGTGCGCCCCTACGTCTCGGACGCGGACGCAATTGAGGCGCGTTATGGCCAATCGCTTGCTTGGGCGCGCGTCGGCGACAACAACGCAGACGGTATCTACAACATCGTCGACCAGCTGACCGCGACGGGCGGCTTCGCCAACAAAACCCTGTTCGAGCAAGCGGGCGTCGATATGCCCGGACCGGGTGCCACTTGGGCCGACTGGGCCGAAGCAAGCCGTGCCGTCCGCGATGCCGTTGGGGTCGATTTCGCTATGGCCATCGACCGCACGGGTCACCGGTTTGCGGGGCCTGCCATGTCCTTTGGCGCAGCCTATTTCGATGAGAACGGCGATCCCATTCTGGTCGATGACGGCTTCCGCACCTTCGCGCAGCAATTCGTGGCATGGCACGAGGACGGCACGCTGGCGCGCGATGTCTGGGCAGGCGCGGGTGGCGGCACGTATCAGGATGCGGCGGGCGAATTCATTAACGCGAACCTTGTGATGTATTACTCTGGCAGCTGGCAGATCGGCCGCTTTGGCCGTGACATTGGCGATGCGTTCGACTGGGTCGCCACCGGCGGCATCTGCGGCCCTGTCGCTTGCACGGGTATGCCGGGTGGTGCAGGGATCGTCGGCTTCAAGCAAACCGAGCATCCCGAAGCCGTGGGCAAGCTGATGGAATTCATGGCGCGTGACGACGTGCAGGCCGCCGTTCTGGCGCAGACCCGCAACATCCCAGCCAATTCCGTGCTGCAAGAGCAGGGGATCGACTACCAAGATGTCAGCGATGATGTGAAAGCCGCGCTCACCACGTTTGCCGCGTCTATCCCGACCTTTGCCGACAGCGCCTATGCGCTGCAAGGCTACGCCAATAACCGCGCGATTTACACCTCCACGCCTGCCCGCATCACGCAGGCCATCGTGGGTGAGCTGTCGCTGGAAGATGCGTTGGCCCGTCTGGATGCCGATATCGCAGAGGCGATTGCGCAGTAACCTGCGCCTTCTGCAACCGACCTGACCGGTCCGCCTGCCCATGGGGCGGGCCGGTTCCTTGCCGGGCTATGAAAAGAGGGTGACATGTTGAAAGCGGCGGTTGTCCAAGTTTACGAAGGCGCGTTCAACCTGTTCGAACGCCCGATGTTGGCCTTGCAAAAGCTGTTTGGCCAAAGCCGGATCGCTTGGGTATTCCTGCTTCCGAACTTGCTGATTTTCGGCCTGTTCACCTTCCTGCCGATCATCTTGAACTTCGTTTTCGCCACCACCGGTGGCGACCGCATCTTGCTGAGTGAACGCCCCTTTGTCGGCACCGAGCATTTCGCAAGCCTCCTCGATTGCGAAAGCTATTTCGATCCGAATTCCTGCCACCGCGACCTGTTCTGGCGCGCCGTCGGCAACACCGGCTGGTTCGTGCTGATGCAGGTCGGCTTCATGATTCTGTTTTCGCTCATCACAGCACTAATCCTGAACCGCGATATCGTGCTGCGCGGGTTTTTCCGCGCGGTGTTCTTTTATCCTGTTCTGCTGTCGCCCGTCGTGGTCGCGCTTATCTGGAAATGGATATTGCAGCGCAACGGGGTGTTGAACGCGGGGCTGGAAGGCGCGGGCTTTGGCACGATCAACTGGCTTCTGGAAGCAGATTGGGCCTTCTTCTGGGTCGTCTTCGTGTCAATCTGGTGCAATATGGGGTTTTATGTGCTGATCCTGCTGGCGGGTCTGCAATCCATCCCGTCGGACGTGTATGAAGCCGCCGAAATGGACGGAACGCCGCGTTGGCGGCAATTGTGGCGCATTACCCTGCCGCTTTTAATGCC
>JAFGVZ010000209.1 GCA_016937725.1 Paracoccaceae bacterium
GGGCGATGCACCCCACCGGCAAAGACCGCGCGGGTCACGCCCAAATCAACCAGCCTGTCCAAGAACGGCACCAGCCGCTCCAGCCGAAAGCGCTCTACCCCGTCGCGCGACAGCGAGAGGCTTTCGAACCCTTCCAGTTCTGCCAAAACAGGCGGCGCGTCTTCCAGCATCAGCCGCGAGGCAACAAGATCGGGCAGCGCGCCGCGCCCTGCAATCAGCGCCGTGCGGGTCATTGCGGACGCAGGAAGCTGCGGCCAGAGGCCTCGGTAAAGAACGCGGCCAGCTTGCGCACCGCGTCGCTTTCCGCACCCTCAGCCAGTTTGCGCGCGGTTTCCACCAGCGGCGCGTCGGTATCGGCCAGCACGCGGTAGGCTTCGCGCAATGCCGTGATATCCTCGCGGGCAGTGCCACGGCGTTTCAGCCCAATCAGGTTCAGCCCGTTCAGCGTGCCGTCAGAGGCCGCAACCATGCCGAAGGGCATAACGTCATGCGTGACCCGGCTGACACCGCCGATGATCGCCCCCTCGCCCACGCGGACAAATTGGTGAATGCCCGACAGCGCGCCGACGATCACGTTATCTTCGATCACGACATGCCCCGCGACACCGGCGTAATTGGCAAGGATCACATTATTGCCCACTTGCGCATCATGGCCCACATGCGCGCCCGCCATCACAAGGCAATTGTCGCCCAACCGGGTGATGCCGCCACCCTGCTCGGTGCCGGTATGCAGTGTCGCATTCTCGCGAATGCGGCAGTTGCGGCCAATCACAAGCTGCGTGCGCTCGCCTGCATATTTCAGGTCTTGCGGCACTTCGCCCACAGAGGCAAACGAAAAAATCGTGCAACCCGCGCCGATTTCGGTCCAGCCGGTCACAAGCGCATGGGGTTTGACCGTTACATTTTCGGCCAGCGTGACCTCTGGCCCGATGATCGCAAAGGGGCCAATGGTGCAACCCGCACCAATCTGTGCGCCCTCTTCCACCACCGCCATGGGGTGGATCGTTGCGCTGGGATGAAAAGACGACATGCGTTTACCCTTGTGCGGTGCTGGACGCGTCGATCATAGCCGCGAATTCGGCTTGCGCCGCAATCTGGCCGTCGACCATGGCCGTGCCTTCGAACTTCCAGATCTTGGTGGATCCGCGCAACACTTTGACATGCAACTCCAGAACATCGCCGGGCACGACCTTGCGGCGGAACTTGGCCTTGTCGATGGACATGAAATAGACCAACGGGGCCTTTTCGCCATAGCCAATGGTTAGGCCCACCAGAACAGCCGCAGTCTGAGCCATGGCTTCCACGATTGTCACGCCGGGCATGATCGGCGCGCCGGGAAAATGGCCTTGGAAATGTGGCTCGTTGAAGGTGACATTCTTGATACCGACCGCACTCTCACGCGCCACAACATCGCGCACCTTGTCCACAAGCAAAAACGGGTAGCGGTGCGGAATGATCTTCATGATCGTGGTCAGATCGGCCTCGGTCACGGTGTTGGTCGCGGGGGCTTGGGCGGAATCTGTCATCTGTAACCTTTCGAACATAGCCCGACCTGGGTCTGGCCGCAGCGTAAGTGCGATTAGCAAGGGTGGGCTGAAGTGGCAAGCGCGGCGCGCGCAGGCTTGCGTCAAGGTTGGGTCAGCGGGAAGGGTGGTGCGCCGCCATCGCCGATCTCGGCATCTATTGCGGCAATGGCCGCGTCGGTCATGTCCATTTCAGGCACACCAATGATGACCGCGCCCGATGCAATCAGGATTTGCGCCCCCTCATCTTGCAACACCTGCTGCAAGATCGCGCCGGTTTGTGAAAAAAAGCGCCTGCGCTCGGATTCCTCGAATTGCGAAAAGCGCGCCAGTTTTTGTGCTTGGCTTTCACGGATATCTTCGGCACGTCGGTCGAAAGCTTCGGCTTCAACCCGAAATTCATCGGACGGGATGGTGTCGCGCAACCGGGTTAATTCTTCCTCGCGCGCGGTCAATTCGGCCAACAAACGGGCGTTTTCGTCTTCCAGCGCCCGCGAAGCCTGATCAATCTCGGCCAAAACACGCTGCCCGAAAAGCGACCCTTGGAACAGGCGCTCTTCATCTATGCTGCGCAGCACCAAATCAGGCTGTGTCGGAGCATCCACACGTTCGCCGAAAGAAAATCCGGTTTGTGGCTGGGCAAAAGACATGGTCGCAAGGCAGAGCCCTGCGACCATTGTCATCCAAAACGACCGGACGCCGCGCATGTCAGAAGGTCGAGACAATCGAGAAGTCGAAATTCTGAGCCTTGTCGTAGTCGCGCTTTTTGATCGGGCGCGAGAAATCGAAGCGCAGCGGGCCAAGCGGGCTGTCCCAGAACAGAGACACACCAAGCGTGGCGCGCAGATGGTTGTCGTTCGAATTCTCGCCGGTCACTGGGTCGATCATGTTGATGGCCGGGCGGCCATCTACACCATCAACGCCCCAAACGGAGCCGATATCGGCAAATATACCGCCGCGCAGGCCATATTCTTCAGGCAGACCCAGCGGGAACTGCGCCTCTAGGGAAAGCACCGCGTATCGCGTGCCACCCAGAACGTCTTGGGACGCAAACATGAAATCGCGCGGGCCAGACTCGCCGGCGGAGAAGCCGCGCATCACAGAAGCAAGCTGGAATCGGTCGCCGTAGCGTGACCGCCCATTCGCCATGTGAAGCAGCCCCACGCGGCCATCTGCCATCAGTTTCACGTCTTCATTGAACACCGCCATCTCGTAGCCAAGACGTGCTTCACTCTTCAGGAAACGGCGCTTCCCGTTTCCAAAGCCAGCATCCTGCGACAGCGAAAAGATCCAACCACGAGAGGGGTCCACGCCCTTTTCGCGGGTGTCGTAGACATAAGTATACCCCAGCGTTCCGGTAATAGCCCTGCCGAATAGCTGATCATCCCGGATACGTGCAGACGAGGCAGCAGGCAGCCCGGACAGGGATTCGGCGGTCAAACCCTGCCGGATTTGAAGCCGCCCGAATTCGCTGACCGGGAAGCCAAGCGCATTTGTCAGGAAAGCTTCTTTGGTGTCGAAGGCATTGTTCTGGAAATTCGAGGTTTCCTTGTAGCCCAAGCTGAATGAATACGACAGGTCACGCCCGAACAAAGCCGGCTCTGTGATTGAAGCAGAGATGTCGCGCGACCCTTTGATCGTGTTCAAACTGATGGCAATGCGCTGGCCCCGGCCCAAGAAATTGGTTTCGGAAAACGAAATACCGAAGCCAACGCCTTGTCCCGCGCCATAGCTGACAGAAAAGCCTAGCGAACCTGTCGTGGTTTCTTCCACCTCGACATCGACCACCGCTTGATCGGGCGCCGAGCCAGTGCGTGGTTCGACGCTCGTATCGGCAAAGTAGCCAAGCGCTTCAATGCGAGCAGCGGCTTCCCGGATTTTGCGAGGATTCAGCGGATCACCTTCAGCCAATTGGAACTGACGGCGGATAACCTCGTCGCGGGTGGTGGTGTTGCCTTGAATATCAATGCGTTCCACAAAAATGCGCTCACCGCGCACGATTGCAAATTCCACGTCGACTGTGCGGTTGCGATTGTTGCGGGTAAAGCGCGGATCGGCCCGGATAAAACGCAGCCCACGGCTCTCGGCTAGCCCCTCGATACGGGCGATATTCAATTCCAGCGTGTTGGGCGAGAAGATATCGCCCGCATTCACGCGCAGTTCGGCGGCGTAATCGGCCGGGTCGATTCCGTCGACTTCGCTGATTACCGTCACATCGCCAAAGCGGAACTGCTCTCCCTCGCGCAGATTGAAGGTCAGGAAGAAGCCGTTGCGCTCGCGGGCAATTTCAGACGTGACCGACAGAATTTCGAAATCGATATAGCCGCGCGCCAGATAGAAATCTGACAAAAGCTGGCGGTCCAGCGCAATGCGGTCTTCAACGAACGTATCGCGCTGCACCAGCCAACGCAGCACGCCGGCTTGTTTGGTGTTCAGAACATTGCGCAAGCGATAGCTGGAATAGGCGCGGTTGCCGACAAAGGACAGGCGCTCAATCTCGACCACGTCGCCTTCGCGAACAACGAAGGCAAGGTCCACCCGGTTGTTCCCGCGCGGAATGATTTGTGGTGTAACCTCGGCGGCGGTGCGACCACGCTGTGCATAGAGCGCGGCAATCGCGCGCGCATCTTCTTCGACCTGCGCTGGCGACAAGACACGCCCGGCGCGAACCTCAATGGCCTCGGCCAAATCTTCATCATCAATCCGGCGGTTGCCTTCGAAATTCACGATCCCGATGATCGGGTATTCCTCGACGCTGATCAGCAAGCGGTTGCCGCGGGGTTCCAGTTCAACCGTCTCGAACAGGCCAGATGCGGTAAGGGCGCCGTAGGCTGCGCTGATCTGGGCAGCGGTCACAGACTGGCCGACACCGATTCTTGCCAAGCTTCGAACGGTGGAATCGTCCACGCGCACATTGCCGTCGACATCCACGCTGGAAAACCGAAAGGTCTGCGCCTCTGCCGATGGAACGAGAACAAACGAACTCGCTGAAAAGAAACACAAAACCATCAAAGAGAAGAAGCGCAGGCGCTGAGCCATGCCCCCCTTGCGCGATGGCAGCATCATGAAGATTCCGCGCATTTCGGGCCCCGTTTTAACCGCATTATTTTGGACTCGTGACTAGCGGCTTCCAGCGGGGTTGTCAAAGCAATCACCCCCCTTTGATGCGGAGGGGGTGCCACATGGCGAATGCCATCCGATTCGGTGGTGCACATGCGCCACAATGCAAAACGCACCCGGACGGGTGCGAATGCGTGGATTCGAACGTGCGGCTTAGGTCAGGGCGTGATCTGAAACGGTCCCTGCACAAGTTGAAGCGAAAAGTAGCTGGCCAACCCGATTGCCAAAGCCACCAGAACGGCGACAAGCACGCGATCACCTACACGGGACCACAACAGCCGGATATTCGCAAACTCTGCATCAAGATAGGCCATGGAGCACCTCCGTTTCGCAATCTTTGCTAGTGGCGAATCGCGGCGGGAATGTGGCTATCTCGGGGCGTTTTCAGGGTAGCGGATTGCTGCGTTTAGCAGGTGAGGTCGTTGAACAGTGCAAACAGGAACAATGTCAGCACCAGCGCCATGCCCAAGGTCATCAGCACGCGCACAACCTGATCGCTGGCCGGGCGGCGGGCAACAGCCTCGTAGGCGTGGAACATCAGGTGCCCCCCGTCCAGCGGCGGGATGGGGAACAGGTTCAGGAACCCGATCGCAACAGAGATCACGCCCAGAAACCAGATGAATTCAACCAGTCCGTCCGACGCTTTCGCAACCGAGGCTTCGGCAATCCCGATCGGGCTGGACAGGTTGCAGGTGCTGATCTGCCCGACGATCATGTAATACAGCCCCTCGACCGAGGTGCGGGTGATGGTCCAAAGCTGGGTTGCCGCGAGGCTTGCGGTTTCCACCACTCCGGGGGTGCGGGTGCCGTATTCGAACACCGCGCCCGAAGTCAGACCAATCAGATAGCGGGTTTCAAAGCCGCCCTCGGGCAAGGGCAGATCCGTGCGGCGCGGCACCAGCGTTAGCGATAGCTGTTCACCCGCGCGCCAGACGCTCAGGTCGAGCGCCGCGCCATCGGACTCGGCCACCTTTTCGCGCAACTCGCCGAAGGTAGCGATGTCGGCACCATCAATGGCGGTAATCACATCGCCCGGCTGCATCTGCGCATCGCGCGCGGCAGATTTCATAGCGACTGACCCGGCCAGCGGTGGCATGGGATGCGGGCCGGTGACCTGAAGCTGTTGGCCATTGCGCAACACTGTGTAATCCAGCACGGCTTGGGCGGGCAGATCTTCAGAGGCGCGCAGGAAATCTGACAGCGTTTCCGTCTGGATGCCGCCCACCGACAGGATGCGGTCGCCTTGTTGCAAGCCAAAGGGAGCGGCGGGCAATTCCGTGATCTCGCCCACAACAGGTTCGTCAACCGCAATGCCTTCATACATCAGCAGACCCGCGAAGACGGCAAAGGCGAAAATGAAGTTGAACACCGGCCCTGCCGCGACGGTTGCCGCGCGCGCCCAAAGCGGCGCGCCATGCATGGTGCGGCGGCGTTCGGCGGCGGACAGGCCCGTCATGGCGTCGTCATCCTTGCCCGATGTCGCGCCTGCATCGCCTGCGAATTTTACATAGCCGCCCAAGGGGATAGCTGCAAATTGCCAAACCGTGCCGCGCTTGTCAGTGCGGCTGGCCAGAACCGGGCCAAAGCCGATGGAAAACACATCGGCATGGATGCCAGACCAGCGCCCGACAATGTAATGGCCGTATTCATGCACCGCCACGATGATGGACAAAACCACCACAAAGGCCGCGATGGTTGCAAAGAAATTGCCAAAATCGGGCAAAAGGCCGAGTGCGTCCAAGGGATGTGTCCTTCAATCAGGTCTGTCAGGCCAGCCGCGCGGCAAGATTGCGTGCGGTCTCTCTAGCCAATTGGTCCATCTGCTGCACGGTTTCAAGCGCGCATACCGGCGCAGTCAGCCGAGAATCGGTCAAAAGCGTGTCAATCGTGCGGTCGACCAGCTCTGCCATTTGCAAGAACCGCAGCCGACCGGCGATAAATTCGTCCAAAGCCACTTCCTTGGCGGCGTTGAACACCGCGCCCGCGTGCCCGCGCAATTCCATGACCTGCTGGGCAAGCCGCAGAGCAGGGAAGCGGTCGGGGTCCGGCGCCTCGAACGTCAATTGCCCCATCGCGGCAAGGTCCAGACGCGCCACGGGCAATTCCGCGCGATCTGGCCAGTTCAGCGCATAGCCAATGGCATGGCGCATGTCGGGCGGGCCAAGATGGGCCATCAGCGCGCCATCGCGGAACCCCACCAGCGCGTGGATAATGGATTGCGGGTGCACCAGCACTTCGATCTGCGCCGGGTCGATGCCGAAAAATTCCCGCGTCTCGATCAACTCCAGCGCCTTGTTGAACAGGGTTGCGCTGTCGATGGTAATGCGCTGGCCCATGGACCAGTTGGGATGGGTCTGCGCCTGCGCCAAGGTGGCCGTTTCAAGCTGCGCCATGGTCCATGTGCGGAATGGCCCACCAGAGGCGGTGATGATAACCCGTTCGACCGCCGCCATATCCTCGCCCACAAGGGCCTGAAACACCGCCGAATGCTCGGAATCCACGGGCAGGATGCGCGCGCCATGGCGGGCGGCCTCTGCCATCAGCAAAGGCCCCGCGGTGACAAGCGATTCCTTGTTGGCCAGCGCCAGCGTGGCCCCTTGGGCCAGCGCGCGAAA
>JAFGVZ010000210.1 GCA_016937725.1 Paracoccaceae bacterium
CAGAACCTAAATCTGGTGCGTCTACCAATTTCGCCACACCCGCAACACGGGCGATGTAGCAAAGCCGCGCGACAGGTGCGAGTGGAAAAATGCACCGGGCCCAAGAACCGACACGGGGCTGCCCGATTCCGGCCTTATTTGCCGCCGATTGTTGCTGCTTATGAAACAGTAGCGCTTTTCGCAGGTATTTACGCTTTCGTCATATCTGGACGATATCCTGCATACAAAGGATTAGACCATGACAACCATTTCGCTTGCCCCACCGCTTCGCGCGAAACCCCTTCGCCAAACCCGTGAGGAACCGACGGGGTTCGGGCGCGCGACGCGCATTCGCACGCTTATGGGGTGGCAAAATGTGGACCGGCTGATGGCGGGCGATCTGGTGCTGGATGCAGCAGGCAACCTGCACGAATTGCGCGCGATTCGGCAAAAGCGGGTCGATGGCGCCGATGTGATTCGTGTCGCGCGCAAGGGCCGGGCACCGCTTGTTTTGGGTGCGGGGCAGTCTTTGATCGCGGAAGATTGGCGTGCGCAGGTGCTTTTTGCCGTCCCAACCGCCAGCCCCGCCGCGCGCTTGGTCGATGGGGCGCGCATTCGGCGCGGCCAGCCACGCGCTGCGGTTCTCTTTCAACTGGAATTTGACAGTGCCGTCACGCTTGATGTGGATGGCGCAAAAGCCGCGATCAAACCCGCACGGTAAGCTGCGCTAAAACCTTCGGTAGCATCTCTGGCAAATCTTCGGCTATCAGGCCGGGGCCAAAACAGCGCGCGCTTTCCGCATGCAGCCATGCCCCCCAGCAGGCAGCATGAAAGGGAGAGAACCCGCGCGCAAGCAGGCCACAAATCAACCCTGCCAACACATCGCCCGCGCCCGCCGTGGCAAGCCATGGCACTGCACGATGATAGCAGGCGGCGTTCAGCGCAACCTGCCCATCGGGCGTAGCAATAACCGTATCCGCCCCTTTCAGCAGCACGGTGCAGCCAATCTGCTCGGCAGCAACGCGCACGGCGTCAAGCTTTGAGAAGGCTGGACCGCGCAGCGGCGGGGCGGCAAGCTCAGCCGCGATATTCGGGAACAAGCGCGCGAACTCGCCAGCATGAGGGGTCAGAACAGTGTTGACCCGGATAGCTGCGCGCAGCGACGGGTTGCGCGCCAGATGGGTCAGGGCATCTGCATCCAGCACTATCGCCGTGTCTTTCGCTAAGGCCAGCGCCGCGCCCAGCAGCTCTGCTTTGCCCAAACCAAGGCCCATGGCAGGACCAAGGCACAGCGCGGTCACGCGAGGGTCGGCCATTTTGCTCGCCAAGTCGTGCGGCCTATCGCAAACAGACAGCATGATCGCGTCCAGCCGTGCTGCATTTTCCACCATGGCTGTTTGCGGGCAAAGCAAGGTAACGGCCCCCGCCCCCACGCGCAAAGCGGCCCGTGCCGCCAGCCGCGCAGCACCACCCTGCCCCGGCCCGCCTGCCAGAACCAACGCATGACCATGCTGGTATTTATGCGCATCGCGCGCTTTGCCTATCGTGGGCAGCCATGCGGGGTCGACCAGCCGCGCGATCACAGGCCGATCCCCGCAATATGCACTTGTCCGCAAAAATCTGGCCCTTGGGCAAGGTAATGGCCTAGTTTTGCGCGGTGGAAGGTTACAGTCAGGTTCGAGCGAGCGAAGAAAGCCCCGGTAGCCCCCTGCAAGACGCGCCCACTATCAGCATCCAAACCCGAAGGAATATCGACCGCGACGGTAGCACCCCCCACCTGTGTAAATCGGTCGTGATCCGCCAGCCAAGCACACAAAGCGGGATCAGCAATCGGGCGCGCAAGCCCGGTGCCGAACACAGCATCTATGGACAGATCACCTGCGAAAGGTGTCGGTGTGCAGGAAAACCCGTCAACAACCGGCATGTTCAGCCGGTCGAAATTTGTGCGAGCATCGGGTGGCAGGCGCTCGCGGCGCCCGAAAAACACCGGCTCGACCGACCAACCGCGCGCATGCAACAATCGTGCAATAACAAACCCGTCCCCACCGTTGTTGCCCGGCCCACACAGAATACGGGCTGACCCGATATTGGTTTGCAAGTTAGGCCAACGGTGGTCTATCGCAGACAGCACGCCTTGCCCTGCGCGCTCCATCAAAGTCAGGCCAGAGACCGCTCCAGAATCAATCGCCGCCCTTTCAACGGCGCGCATTTGTGCAGATGTCAGAATTTCAGTCACAGTTCCGCATCCCAAATTTCTATTTTGCTTATTTTTTGGGCTTTTTGATTAAATTTTGTCAGCCACATCTGCTTTCAACCCTACCTTAAACAACTCCAAAGGCTTATCAGATTGTGGCCCCAAGCTGAACATGATCTGTCTTGGCCAAGCCATCGCAGCCACCTGCGACACTTTAGGAGGCCAAACGCATGAAAAAGATCGAAGCCATCATCAAGCCATTCAAGCTGGATGAGGTCAAAGAAGCCCTGCAAGACGTGGGCGTTCAGGGTCTTTCGGTGTTAGAAGTCAAGGGCTTCGGTCGCCAGAAGGGGCATACAGAGCTTTATCGAGGTGCGGAATACGTCGTAGATTTTCTGCCCAAGGTCAAAATTGAAGTAGTGCTGCCCGATGATCAAGTCGAAGCCGCGATAGAGGCTATTGTGGCGGCCGCGCGCACCGACAAAATTGGCGATGGCAAGATTTTCGTCTCTCCGGTGGAGCAGGCGATCCGCATTCGCACTGGCGAGAGTGGCGACGACGCGCTTTAATCGCGCCGGTTCGCTGAACCCCACTCCCAAAACACGTTTCAAGAGCAAAGGGAAAACACATGAGTGCTGCTGACGTTCTCAAACTAATGAAAGAGGAAGATGTCGCCTATCTTGACATCCGCTTCGTCGACCCGCGCGGTCGTATGCTTCACGTCACGATCATTAACGACATTGTCGACGAGGATTTCCTTGAGGAAGGCTTCATGTTCGACGGATCGTCCGTGCCGGGCTGGAAGGGCATTGAAGCCTCTGACATGAAATTGATCCTGGACACAGAGAGCGTCTATATCGACCCGTTCTATGCGGAAAAGACCCTCGCGATCCATGCGTCCATCGTCGAGCCTGACACCAATGAACCTTATGAGCGCGACCCGCGCGGCACCGCCCAGAAGGCCGAAGCTTACCTGAAAGCGTCAGGCATTGGTGATGTGTCCTATTTCGGGCCGGAAGCCGAATTCTTCGTCTTCGACAGCGTGAAATTCAGCGACAAGATCAACAAGGTCAGCTTCGAGGTCGACGCCGAGGAAGCCGCTTGGAACAGCGACACCGACTATGAGCATGGTAATAGCGGCCACCGTCCGGGCGTGAAGGGTCACTACTTCGCGATGAATCCGACCGATGCCAACCAGGACATGCGTTCGGAAATGCTGACCACCATGAAAGACATGGGGATGAAGGTCGACAAGCACCACACCGAAGTGGCCTCGGCCCAGCACGAACTTGGCCTGATCTTCGGCTCGCTGACCAAGCAGGCTGACGAGTTGATGAAATACAAGTATGTCATCAAGAACGTGGCCGATGCCTACGGCAAAACCGCAACTTTCATGCCCAAGCCTGTCAAAGGCGATAACGGCACCGGCATGCACGTGAACATGTCGATCTGGAAAGACGGCAAGCCTCTGTTCGCTGGTGACAAATATGCTGACCTGAGCCAGGAAGCGCTGTATTTCATCGGCGGCATTCTGAAACACGCGAAAACGCTGAACGCCTTCACCAACCCGTCGACCAACAGCTACAAGCGTCTGATCCCGGGTTTCGAAGCGCCGGTTCTGCGCGCATACTCGGCCCGCAACCGCTCTGGCTGCATTCGTATTCCATGGACGGAAAGCCCGAAAGCAAAGCGCGTTGAAGCACGGTTCCCCGACCCGTCGTCGAACCCCTACCTGTGCTTCGCGGCCCTGCTGATGGCCGGCCTTGACGGGATCAAGAACAAGATCGATCCGGGCCCTGCTTCGGACAAGGACCTTTACGATCTGCCGCCGGAAGAGCTGGAAGGCATCCCCACCGTCTGCGCAAGCTTGCGCGAAGCGCTGGACAGCCTTGCTGCGGATCATGACTTCCTTCTGGCCGGTGACGTGTTCACCAAGGACCAGATCATGGCCTATATCGACCTGAAATGGGAAGAAGTGTACGCCTACGAGCACACTCCGCACCCGGTTGAATACGCAATGTATTATAGCTGCTAAGCAGTTGAACCCAAAAGAAAGCCCCCGCAAACGCGGGGGCTTTTTCATTGTGGTGCCGGAACTTAGACGCTCAGGCACACGTATTTCAGTTCCAGATAATCCTCCAACCCGTGGCGCGACCCTTCCCGCCCGATGCCGGACTGCTTGACGCCACCAAACGGGGCCACCTCGGTCGAGATGATGCCCGTGTTCACGCCCACAATGCCGTATTCCAGCGCTTCCTGAACACGGGTCACACGGCCAATGTCGCGGCTGTAGAAGTAGCTGGCCAAGCCAAAGATCGTGTCATTGGCCATGGCGATGGCCTCTTCCTCGGTCTTGAAGCGAAACAATGGCGCGACCGGGCCAAAGGTTTCTTCCTTGGCAACTTTCATCTGCTGGGTGACACCGGTCAAAACCGTGGGCTGGTAATAATTGCTACCCTTGTTGTGCCGCGCGCCACCCGTCAGCACCGCGCCACCATTCGACACCACATCATCGACATGCGCTTCAACCTTCGTCAGCGCTTCGTCATGGATGAGCGGGCCAAGCTGGGTGCCATCTTCCAGCCCGTCACCAATGCGCAAGGCGCCGGCGGCCTTGGCCAGCTTCTCGGCAAAGGCATCATACACGCCATCCTGCACATAGATCCGGTTCGCACAGACACAGGTCTGTCCGTTGTTGCGGAACTTGCAAGCAATCGCGCCCTCCACGGCGGCATCCAGATCAGCGTCATCGAACACGATAAACGGTGCATTTCCACCCAGTTCCATAGAGCATTTCATGACCTGATCGGCCGCCTGCCGCATCAGGATGCGCCCCACCTCGGTCGAGCCGGTAAAGCTGAGCTTACGCACCTTCGGGTTCTCGCAGAATTCCTTACCGATGTCGGACGCGCGCGACGAGGGTAGAATGGACATCAACCCCTTTGGCAACCCGGCCCGGTCCGCGATCACACCAATCGCCAGCGCCGAGAGCGGCGTTTCCGACGCAGGGCGCCCGACAAAACTGCACCCCGCTGCCAAGGCCGGCGCGATCTTGCGCGCGATCATGGCATTCGGGAAATTCCACGGCGTGATAGCTGCCGCCACGCCGATGGGCTGTTTCAGCACCGACAGCCGCTTGTCGGGTTGGTGCCCGGGCAAAATCTCGCCATAGATGCGCTTGCCTTCTTCGGCAAACCATTCGAAATAGCTGGCCCCATAGGCAATTTCGCCCCGCGCCTCTGCCAAGGGTTTGCCCATCTCTGCGGTCAGGATAATGGCCAGATCGTCGGCATGGGTCATCATCAACTCATACATCCGGCGCAACACGCCCGCCCGGTCCTTGGCGGTGCGCGCGGCCCAGACATGGCGGGCAGCCTCTGCGGCAGTGATGGCGCGGGCCACTTCCGCGCGCGACAGGTCGGCCACCTTGGCAATTACGTCTCCGCGTGCGGGGTTCGTCACCTCGAAAGTCGCGCCGTCATCGGCATCGGCCCAGTCGCCAGCAACATAGGCTTGGGTTTGCAAAAGCTCGGGATCGTTCAGCAATGATTTCAGATCGGTCACGGAATCGCGCATGGTCTCTCCTCGGTCCGGGTTTTCAACGAAACGGGCGATGCCCGTTTTGTCCGGAAGCTAACGTGGCGCTGGCCCAATGTCACGGCTTGTGACCCAGCCAGCCAAGAACACGATTTCTTAACGCGCTTGCGGCAAGCTCTGGCGGTGCAGAGAGAGGTTGGCAATGTGCGCGAAGGATTGTTCTGGCCAAAATGAAACGAGTGAAGATTTCTATGCAACGCTGGTTGCGCGTCATTCGTCCGACGCAGTTGTCATCAGCGGCCCCGACCGCAAGGCCCGCTGGGTAAACGCGGCGTTCAGTGCCCAGACCGGCTACGTTCTGGAAGACATTCAAGGCAAGGAACCCGGCAGTGTCCTGCAAGGGCCAGAGACCGACCCGATGGCCGCGCGCATGATTGACCTTGCCTGTGGTCAACGGCGCGAAGTGCGGCTGGATATTTTGAATTATCGGCGCGATGGCACGGCCTTCTGGGTCGATCTGAAAATCACGCCTGTCTATGATTCGTCGGGGCTACACACGCATTTCATCTCGACCATGCGCGACATCTCGGAGCGCAAAACACTGGAAAACCAGAACGAGGAAATGCGCCAAGCCGAAGCGCTGCGCCAATCCGAGCGCCAGCTTCTGGCCCTGACCAGCGAATGGCTGTATTCCGCCAAATCTTTTGATGAATTGCTGATGGTCGTGCGTCGCGCCATGCACACGCTGATCCCGGAAGCCGATGGCGCGCTTTATATCTACGGCGCGCAACGCGCGACGCTGGACCTGGTTGCAAGCTGGGGCACGATCCCCGATTTCCCTGACCATATCTTGCCGGATGATTGCTGGGCGCTGCGTCGCGGGCGGGCCTATGCTTATGGTCTTAAACCCATCCAGTTCCCCTGCGACCATGTGCATAAGCCCGACACACCCTATTTCTGCCTTCCCATCATTGCACATGGCGAGACGATCGGGCTGATGCACATCATCTTTGACGGGTTCGAAGAAGATGGGCTTATGCGCCATATGCGGGCAGAGGTCTTGGGCAATCGGTGGGATATTTCGCTGATCTGTGCCGAGCAGATCAGCCTCGCCGTGGCCAATGTGCGCCTGCGGCACGAATTGCAGGAACGCTCGGTGCGCGATGCGCTGACGGGGCTTTGGAACCGGCGTTGGTTCAGCGAACAGGCCATGCGCGAACTGGCCGGCGCAGAGCGCGAGGGTGGAGAGATGTCACTTGTCGCCATTGACGTGGACCATTTCAAGACCTTCAACGACCAATTCGGCCATGACGCAGGCGATCTGGTGCTGCGCGAAGTGGGCTCACTGATGAAACCCTTGGTGGACCAGAACATCTTTCCCTGCCGTTTGGGCGGTGAGGAATTCACGCTGCTTTGCCCCGGCTTGTCCACCGCCCAAGCGCTGAACATTGCCGAAACCTTACGCCAACAGGTCGGTGCGCTTCGCTTGAGTGCAGAGACAACGTCGCTTCCCGGCATAACCATTTCTTGCGGCATCGCAACCTACCCGCAAGACGCCACGGCACTGGACCCGCTTATGAAACTTGGCGACCGCGCGCTTTACAAGGCCAAAGACAGCGGTCGCAATCGCAGCGTAACCAGTGCAGAGCTTGCGGCAGAGTGCGGGCCATAGCGGGCGCACGCGGTTTCACAGCTCTGTAAGGGCTGTTGGCCGTCGCCTACGCTTGCATCCGTTCGCGGCATTGCCTATGCCACGGGCGCAAGACATTTAGCCAAGGGCGGACCATGGACGGACTTTCAGACCTGCGCGCGAAATACTTGGAACAGATTGGCGCCGCCGCCGATGCAGGCGCGCTGGAAGCCGTGCGCTTGGCCGCCTTGGGTAAAAAGGGTGAAATCGCGCTGAAAATGCGCGAGCTGGGCCAGATGAGTCCCGAAGAACGCCAAGAGACAGGCCCGGTTCTGAACGGTCTGAAATCCGAGATCGACGCCGCCTTGCGGGCCCGCAAGGCGGCGCTGGATGATGCCGCGCTGGACGCTCGCCTAAAAACCGAATGGTTGGATGTGACATTGCCGGGCCGTCCACGCCCCATGGGCACCATCCACCCGATCAGCCAAGTCATGGAGGAATTGACCGCCATCTTCGCCGATATGGGCTTTGCCGTCGCCGAAGGCCCGCAGGTCGAATCTGACTGGTACAATTTCGATGCGCTGAATATTGCGCCCGAGCATCCGGCCCGCCAAGAACATGACACGTTCTTCATGCACCGCCACGATGGCGACAACCGCCCGCCGCATGTGCTGCGCACCCATACAAGCCCCGTGCAGATCCGGGCGATGCAAGCCCAAGGCGCGCCGATCCGTGTGATCGCGCCGGGCCGCGTTTACCGCATGGATATGGATCAGACCCACACGCCCATGTTCCACCAGGTCGAAGGGCTGGCAATTGACCGTGACATCAACATGGCGCAGTTGAAATGGGTGCTGGAAGAATTCTGCCGCGCCTTTTTCGAGTTGGACGAGGTGGAACTCCGGTTCCGCGCCAGCCATTTCCCCTTTACCGAGCCATCGGCAGAGGTCGATATTCGGTGTTCATGGGATAACGGTCAGCTTAAGCTGGGCGAAGGCAAAGATTGGCTGGAAATCCTTGGCTCTGGTATGGTGCATCCGAACGTTCTGCGCGCGGGCGGCATTGACCCCGACCAATGGCAAGGTTTTGCCTTTGGCATGGGGATCGACCGCATCGCCATGCTGAAATACGGCATCCCGGATTTGCG
>JAFGVZ010000027.1 GCA_016937725.1 Paracoccaceae bacterium
AGGGTGCAAGCGCAGCGCCGGTCAGGTGCCTACAAAACATCATCCTCTTGTCACAGGGGGCTGTCTGTCGCATAAGTGACGCAACAATGTTTCGCAAAAAGGGGGCTTTCATGGCTCATACTCCTCTGATGACGTCGCTTGGGGCCGACAGTTCGCTTGCCCGTAAGGTGGCGATGGTGGCGTTCGGCTCACTTCTGGTGGGCATGTCCGCGCAAATCAGCGTGCCGATGTTCCCGGTGCCGATGACGCTGCAAACGCTGGCGATCTCGCTGATCGGCCTGACCTATGGCGCGCGTCTTGCCGGTGCCACATTGCTTGCGTATTTGGCGCAAGGCGCGGCCGGGCTGCCAGTTTTCGCGGGCGGTGCCGCCGGTGCCGTGCATCTTGTTGGCCCGACCGGCGGTTTCCTTGTGGGGTTCGTGGCCATGGCGTGGCTGACCGGCCTGCTAGTAGAGCGCGGGCTGTCGGGTGGTTTGCTGCGCCTGTTCGGTGCGGCATTGGTGCCGGCCTTGCTGCTGTTCGTGCCGGGTGTAGCATGGCTGTGGTTCATCACGCCGCTGGATTTTGAAGGCGCACTGATGGCCGGTGCGATCCCGTTCCAGCTTGGCGGCATCGTGAAATCACTGGTCGCGGCCCTGATCGTGACTGGCGCTTTTGCAGCGCTGAAAGACCGCGTGAAGTAATCACGCTAAGATGTTGAAAAGGCGGGCCTTGTGCCCGCCTTTTTTCATGTGCTGTCAGCATGCAAGCGGGCAAGCGCGTCTTCGCACAGGCCAAGGTCCAGCCAAGCACAGCCCGCACAAAGGGACGTCAAATCCCCCGGCATGACCTGCGCGCGGATCCGCGCCTGAGCTTCATTCCATGTCAGGCACTCACCATCCGACAACCCCAATATGGTTGCGTGGCGATTGTCCAACCCCGTGATCTGGGTGTCTTTCACACAGCCTACACCGCGCTTGTGCGGACAGGGGCCGCAGATCGCATCGGCCTGATGCGTCACGTGCAACATGACATTTTCGCCGCCTGGCCCGCGCAAGCGGTCAACGATCTCGGCCATATTGGCGGTGAATTTGTCGGAATAGCCCTTGCCCTGAAACCCCAAGGCGCACAGGAAATGATGCGGCCTGAACCGGATCATTCCGCCGCGTGTTTGGGTTGGAAGCCGCGTTCCAGCATATCATGCGGCGAGACCGGGTATTCGCCGGAAAAGCACGCATCGCAAAGTTGCGGGCAGGCATTGTTGCGCCCTTCAGCCTCTCCCGCCGCGCGATACAGCCCGTCGAGCGAGACGAATTTAAGGCTGTCCACCCCGATATGGTCGCGCATCTCGTCTTCCGTCATACGCGCGGCCAGCAGGTTTTCGCGGTCGGGCGTGTCGACACCGTAAAAACACGGCCATGCGGTCGGGGGCGACGCAATACGGAAATGCACCTCTTTCGCGCCTGCCTCGAGGATCATTTCCTTGATCTTCTGGCTGGTTGTGCCACGCACCACCGAATCGTCAACCAAGACAATCCGCTTGCCGCGGATCAAAGCGCGGTTCACGTTCAGCTTCAGCCGCACGCCCATGGATCGGATCTGTTGGCTCGGCTCGATAAAGGTCCGGCCCATATATTGATTACGCGTGATCCCCAACGCGAACGGAATGCCTGATTCCTGACTGTAGCCAATCGCGGCCGGCGTGCCGCTATCGGGCACCGGGCAGACCAGATCGGCCTCGACCGGGGCTTCGCGCGCCAGTTCCACGCCGATTTGCAGACGCGTTTCATAGACGGATCGGCCCCCGAAAAAGCTGTCGGGGCGCGAGAAATAGACATGTTCGAACACGCAGAACCGCGATTTCTGCGGCGCGAAGGGGCGCATGCTTTCCACGCCCTTGGCGTCGATCACGACCATTTCGCCCGGTTCAATCTCGCGCACGAAATCTGCACCGATAATGTCCAGCGCGCAAGTTTCCGACGCCAGCGCCCACCCGCCATGCAACGTGCCCAACACCAGCGGGCGCACGCCCAACGGGTCGCGCACGCCGATCAGCTTGGTGCGGGTCATGGCGACGACCGAAAACGCGCCTTCTGCACGGCGCAGCGCGTCTTTCATGCGCTCTGGAATGGTTTTCTGGAACGACCGCGCCATCAGATGAATCAGGCATTCGCTGTCGGAACTGGATTGGAAAATAGACCCGCGCTCGATCAGTTCGCGCCGGATCGCATCTGCGTTGGTGATGTTGCCGTTATGGGCAAGCGCCGCGCCACCCATGGCAAATTCGCCAAAAAACGGCTGCACGTCGCGGATTTGCGTGGCGCCTTTGGACCCTGCGGTGGAATAGCGCACATGACCGATGCCAATCCGGCCCGGTAGCGTTTCTATCACGCCTGCTTTCGTGAAATTGTCACGAACAAGTCCGAACCTATGCACCGAATGAAAGCCCGATTCGGGGTGGTGCGTTATGATCCCGCCCGCTTCCTGCCCGCGATGTTGCAGCGCGTGCAGGCCAAGGGCCACGAAATTAGCGGCATCCTCGACGCCGACACAGCCAAATACGCCGCATTCTTCGCGGAGTTTGTCATCATCGAACGGGTGGCTGAGCATGGGGGCAACTCGCGGCTGGCCAATAGATGTGCCCCCTCTAGCGTATTGCGCGCGGGGAGTCACCTGTTTGTGGGTCAGCTTGCGGTGCGGTGTGCAGCGAACAGGCTGGTGAAAGCATGCCATCCGGCGGTCAGCATCTCTGCCATGAAGGCAGCGCGCTGGCGGCGGGCTTCGTGTTCCAGCCGGGTCAGGTCGGCCATGTCGGCGGCGAAATCGGTGTGGTGTTGCATCTCATGCTCCATGTAAAGCTTTACAATCCTGTGATGTATCTAGATGCCGCGCCGCAGCGTTGCACCCGACAGTTTCGCAATCCTGCTTTGCGCCTTGTGCAGGGCTGGCCGGTTTCCGTTGATTTGTTAGCGCTAACTGTTTACATCACCCTCAGACTACTCACCGCCTGTGACCGGAGGACACACGATGCCCCTCAACCCGACCATCGAAGCCGTAACCGACCGTATTCGTGCGCGCTCCAAGCCCAGCCGAGACGCTTATCTGGACCGTATGAACCGCGCGGCCGAAGCCGGGACCGTTCGCGCGCATCTGTCTTGCGGCAACCAAGCGCATGCCTATGCGGCGATGGGGGCCGATAAAGACACTTTGGCGGCGGGTCGCGCGCCTAATCTTGGGATTGTGACGGCTTATAACGACATGCTGTCGGCCCACCAGCCGTTCGAGCATTACCCCGAGAAAATTCGTGCCGCCGCCCGTGCCGTGGGCGCAACCGCCCAGGTGGCGGGGGGTGTGCCCGCCATGTGTGACGGGGTAACCCAAGGCCAGCCCGGAATGGAACTGTCGCTTTTTTCGCGCGACACGATCGCCTTGGCGGCGGGCGTCGCCATGAGCCACAATTGCTTCGATGCCGCTGTCTATTTGGGCGTGTGTGACAAGATCGTGCCGGGGCTGATTATCGCGGCGGCGACTTTTGGTCATGTGCCGACCGTGTTCGTTCCGGCTGGTCCCATGACCTCTGGTCTGCCCAACGACGAAAAATCCAAGGTGCGCCAGCAATTCGCCAAGGGCGAGATTGGCCGCGAAGAGCTGATGAAGGCCGAGATGGCCAGCTATCACGGGCCGGGCACCTGCACCTTCTATGGCACCGCCAACACCAACCAGATGTTGATGGAATTCATGGGGCTGCATCTGCCGGGTGCCAGCTTTGTCAATCCCGGCACGCCGCTCCGCGAAGCGCTGACCACGGCCTCTGCCCAACGCGCGTTGGAAATCACGGCGCTTGGTAATGATTACCGCCCAGCGGGGCAGGTGCTGGATGAACGCGCCTTTGTCAACGGTATGGTTGGGCTGATGGCCACGGGTGGCTCGACCAACCTTGTTTTACACCTGCCTGCCATGGCGCGCGCGGCGGGCATCCATCTAACTCTTCAGGATTTCGCCGATATCTCTGCGAATGTGCCGCTGATGGCGAAAATCTACCCCAACGGTTTGGCGGATGTTAACCATTTCCATGCAGCGGGCGGGCTTGGCTTCATGATTGGCGAATTGCTGGAGGCGGGGCTGCTGCATGATGATGTCTGCACAGTCGCGGGCGACGGGCTGAAACGCTACGCACAGGAACCTAAACTGCGCGATGGGGCGCTGGTTTGGGAAGATGGCGCGGGCGAAACGCTCAACGACCGCATCTTGCGCCCCCTGTCCGACCCGTTCCAACCCACCGGCGGGCTGACCCAGCTTTCGGGCAATCTGGGGCAGGGCGTGATCAAAGTGTCGGCGGTGGACCCCGCTCGGCACATCATCGAAGCGCCTGCGCGCATCTTCCACGATCAGGCCGAAGTGAAAGCGGCGTTTCAGGCGGGCCAGATCACTGAAGACACGATTGTGGTCGTCCGTTTCCAAGGGCCAGCCGCAAATGGTATGCCGGAACTGCACTCGCTCACGCCCGTTTTATCGGTCTTGCAAGACCGCGGGCTGAAAGTGGCGCTTGTCACTGACGGGCGCATGTCAGGTGCGAGCGGCAAGGTGCCTGCCGCGATCCATGTCGCGCCGGAAGCGGCCAAGGGTGGCCCGCTGGCCAAGCTGCGCGATGGCGACATGGTGCGCCTTGATGCCACCCAAGGCACGCTCGACGTGCTTGCGCCCGATTTCGATAGCCGCGCGCCCGTGACCATCGACCTTTCGGCCAATGATTTCGGCATCGGGCGCGAACTCTTCAAAGTGTTCCGGGCGAATGTGGGCGATTCCACAGAAGGGGCTGGCGTCGTCGTCTGACCTCTTCATCCTTGCAAAAATATCCCGGGGGAGGCGCGGCGCAGCCGCGACGGGGGCAGCGCCCCCAAACCCGTTTTCAGCCCTGAGGATCGAGTTTCCAGCGCACCTCGTTCTCTTCAATCGCACGAATGCGGTCATCGGTCGAAGGGTGGCTCATCATCCAGGCAGGCATCCCACCACCGACGCCAGTCAAAATGTTCAGCTTACGAAAAAGCGATTTCTGCGGCTCGGTCCCGATCCCGGCCTTGACCATTAGGGCAGAGGCATAGGCATCGGCCTCATATTCGTCATTGCGGCTGAGCTTGGATGCCAAAAGGGCCGTCAAAGCGTTGGCGATCACCACGCCCAGACCGGGCAGGAACCGATTGAAGATCGTCGCCAGCGCCATGCGAATTGCATTGGTGCCGGAAAAGTCGATCATCCGTTTGCGCGTGTGACCCAGGGCGACATGCCCCAGTTCATGCGCAATAACGCTTGCCATTTCCTCGGCCGTGACCTCGCCCGAACGGTATTTGTTGTAAAACCCGCGCGTGATGAAAATGCGCCCATCGGGCGCGGCCAGCCCGTTCACCGGCTCTATTTCATAGATATGCACCTTGATCGCGGGCACGCCGACGGCGCCCGCGAAATGATCGGTCAGCTTTTTCAGCTTGGGGTCGGCCAGCTCGGTTGAGCGCTCATCCAGCTCGCGCTTGGTGCGCCAGCTGGAAAAGAGATACATGACAAGCGCGTAGCCGATGGCCAGCAGGAACGGGGATAGCTTTAACATATCCCAGATATGGGGCGGCACGCGCGGGCTGACAAGCAGCTTCGCGCGGCCAAATCGTCACGCGCTGGCGCGGCTCTGGCGTTTGCGCTCATGCGGGTCAAGGAACCGCTTGCGCATGCGGATCGCGTTGGGCGTGACCTCGACCAGCTCATCATCGTCGATATAGGCAATCGCCTGTTCCAACGACAAGATGGTGGGCGGCGTCAGCTTGACCGCGTCATCCGTGCCAGAGGCGCGCACGTTGGTCAGCTTCTTGCCCTTCAGCGGGTTCACTTCCAGATCGTTGTCGCGGCTATGCTCGCCAATGATCATGCCCTGATAGACCGGGTCTTGCGGGTTGATGAACATCTTGCCGCGATCTTCGAGGTTCCACAGCGCATAGGCGACCGCAGTGCCGTCTTCCATCGAGATCAGCACACCCTGACGACGGCCCGGAATTGGCCCTTTATAGGGTGCCCATTCGTGGAACACGCGGTTCAAAACGCCCGTGCCGCGCGTATCGGTCAGGAATTCGCCGTGATAGCCGATCAGCCCGCGCGAGGGCACATGCGCGATGATCCGCGTTTTGCCTGCGCCTGCGGGTTTCATTTCGGCCAGATCACCCCGGCGCGGGCCGGTGATCTTCTCGATCACGGTGCCGGTATATTCGTCATCCACGTCGATCGTGACTTCCTCGATCGGCTCCAGACGCTGCCCGCCCTCGTCGCGCATCAGCACGCGCGGGCGCGAGATCGACAACTCGAACCCTTCGCGGCGCATGTTCTCGATCAGAACGCCCATCTGCAATTCGCCGCGGCCCGCCACGTCGAAAGCTTCGCCGCCCGGAGTGTCAGTGACCTTGATCGCAACGTTCACCTCGGCTTCGCGCATCAGCCGTTCGCGGATGACGCGGCTTTGCACCTTAGTGCCATCGCGGCCTGCCAAGGGCGAATCATTGATTCCGAAGGTCACGCTGATGGTGGGCGGGTCGATGGGCTGCGCGGGTAGGGCGGTATCCACCTCCAGCGCGCAGAGCGTGTCGGCCACGGTGGCCTTGGTCATGCCCGCAATGGTCACGATGTCACCAGCTTCGGCGGCATCAATCGGTTGCTGGCCAAGGCCCCGGAAGGCCAGAACCTTGGTGCAGCGGAATTGTTCGATCTTGGTGCCGTCGCGCGACAGAGCCTTGATGGTTTCGCCCGGTTTCAACGTGCCCGCTTCTACGCGGCCCGTCAGAATGCGGCCCAGATAAGGGTCGGCGGACAGGGTCGTGGCCAGCATCCGGAACGGCGCGGCACGGTCGGCAACCTGCTTGGGGGCTTGGACATGCGACACGACCAGATCAAACAGCGCCGACATGTCCTTGCGCGGCCCGTCCAGTTCGGCATCGGCCCAGCCATTGATGCCCGAGGCGTAAAGCACAGGGAAATCAAGCTGTTCGTCGGTCGCGCCCAGATTGGCGAAGAGGTCGAACACCAGATCCAATGCATTGTCGGCATCGGCGGCGGGCTTGTCGACCTTGTTCAGCAAGACGATTGGGCGCAGGCCCAAAGCCAGTGCCTTCGAGGTCACGAATTTCGTCTGTGGCATTGGCCCTTCGGCGGCATCCACCAGCAGGACCACGCCATCGACCATCGACAGGATGCGCTCGACCTCTCCGCCGAAATCGGCGTGGCCGGGCGTGTCGACGATGTTGATGCGGATGTCCTTCCACTCGACCGAGGTGGCTTTCGCAAGGATGGTGATCCCGCGCTCGCGCTCCAGATCGTTGCTGTCCATCGCGCGTTCCGTCGTGGCTTGGTTGTCACGATAGGTGCCCGATTGCTTCAGAAGTTCGTCCACCAACGTCGTCTTGCCGTGGTCAACATGTGCGATAATCGCAATATTGCGAAGGTCCATAACAGAAGTGCCTTTTTGTGCTGCGCCGCCGCATTAGCCGATTGCGGGCCATCTGGCCAGCCCTTGAATGTCGCATCAGGTGGCGATGTAGCGATCCCGCCGATGATTGACGCCAATAATGACATTCAGGATGGCCGCGCCCAGCAGCGACCACAGCACCAGATCGGGCGCCATGACCAGCAAGGCAGCGCCGAAGAGCGCGAGGTCGAAGGCCAGTTGCACCCAGCCCGCGCGCCAGCCCATGTGCTCTTGCAGGTAATAGGCCAGAATGCCCACGCCGCCAAGGCTGGCGCGGTGGCGAAAGATCGCCAAAAGCCCCGCGCCGGCGACCATACCGAACAGAACCGCCGCCACCGCCGGATGGGCGGTGTCAACCGTCACAAGCCGGTCGGCCACTTCCGCAAAGACAGACACCAGCACGACCGCGATGAAGGTCTTGAGGGTGAAGTCGCGCCCCAGATGACGATAGGCGAGCCAATAAAAGGGCAGGTTTATGGTGAAGAACAACACTCCGAAGCCAAACCCCGTGACGTAGGATAACAACACCGCAAGCCCCGCGGTCTGCCCTGTGACAAGACCGGCACTGGTCAGAAGCGACAGGCCAAAGCCGCACAGGCCCGTGCCGACCAGCAAGCCTTGGGCGTCTTCGAACAGGGTATGGGTTGGGCGGTCAGACAATGATCAAACCTTGGCACTGAACAGGTTGATGACAAGAATGCCCGACAAGATCAGCGCCATGCCCAATAGCGCGGCCCAATCCAGCTTTTGCCCGAACATAACCCAGCCAATGGCGGCAATCAGGCAAATACCAAGCCCCGCCCAGATGGCATAGGCAACCCCGACCGGGATTACGCGCAACGCCAGCGACAACAGCCAAAACGACACCGCATAGGCCGCGAACGCCCCGATCCCCGGCAAGGCGCGGGTCATGCCGTCACTGGCCTTCAGCAGCGTGGTGCCCAAGGTCTCGAACACGATAGCGATGCCCAGAAACAGCCAGTGCATGCGCGCTTACCGGCTGCCCTCTGTCAGGCGGCGGGTGACGTAATCGGTCACATGGGTCAGCATGGGCTGCATGTGCAGGTCTTCGTTCTTGAAGAAATGATCCGCGCCCTCGATTTCCGTGTGCGTGATGGTTATGCCGCGCTGTTCTTTCAACTTGGCCACCAGTGCCGTTGTGTCGCGCGGGGGCGCAACGCGGTCCGCTGTGCCGTTGATGATCAGGCCAGAAGCGGGGCAGGGCGCAAGAAAGCTGAAATCATAAAGGTTCGCAGGCGGCGCGACCGACACGAAGCCGGTGATGTCGGGACGGCGCATCAGAAGCTGCATCCCGATCCATGCGCCAAAGCTGAAGCCCGCGACCCAGCAATGCCGCGCATTCTGGCTTTGGGCCTGCACATAGTCGAGCGCTGCGGCGGCATCGGACAATTCTCCAATGCCCTGATCATACTCACCCTGAGAGCGACCGACACCCCGGAAGTTGAAGCGCAGCACCGAAAAGCCCATTTTATAAAAGGCATAATGCAGGTTATAAACAACCTTGTTGTTCATCGTCCCGCCGAATTGCGGATGCGGGTGCAAAACGATGGCGATCGGGGCATCTGTCTTGCGTTGCGGGTGGAAGCGGCCTTCCAGACGGCCTTCGGGGCCGGCGAAAATGATCTCGGGCATGGGGAAGCCTTATGCGGAACTGTCGGGGCTTGGCGCGGCGACGCCGGCGGGGATTTCGTCAAAACATGCTGCGGGCGAATATGGTGGGCCGTGCGGGTGCATTCTTGACTTTCACATTCAGGTATTTTAGAGCCATTCTAAACTATAGAGATGGCCGCGCGAGTGCAAAACCAGCATCGCTTGGGCAGCACAGCAGCTTTAGGGCGAGGGGTGCCAAAGGTCAACCGGCTTGGCATCTTGGCGCTGCGACCCCGTTTTCTCGGAGAGAGACGCGATGAAATTGTCGACCAAAGGGCGTTACGCGATGATCGCGCTGGTTGATCTGGCGCTTGCCCCGGAAGGGCAGCTTGTCTCTTTGGGAGAGATTGCCGAGCGGCAGAATGTCTCGCTGGCTTATCTGGAGCAATTGTTCGTCAAATTACGGCGCGCGGGGCTTGTCGCGTCGGTGCGGGGGCCGGGCGGCGGCTACCGTCTGGCGCGGCCCGCAGATGCGATCCGGGTGTCCGATATTATGGAGGCGGTGGATGAAACCGTGAACGCCATGGACAAGGGCGCGGGTGCCAAAGGGGCCGTGACCGGATCGCGCGCGCAATCGCTGACCAACCGTTTGTGGGAAGGCCTTTCGGCGCATGTCTACGTGTTTTTGCACCAAGCACGGTTGTCGGATGTGGCGAAGAATGCGCTGACGCCGTGCCCTGCCGTGCCGAGTTTGTTCCAGGTCGTGGACGAATAGGGGGCGCTGCCCCCGCCGCGACTCCTCACGTGATATTTGGGCAAGGATGAAATCAGGAGAACCGGGTCGTGCCCGAACGTGTTTATCTTGACTGGAATGCAACCACGCTGCTGCGCCCCGAGGCGCGCGCGGCGATGGTTGCGGCGATGGATGTGACAGGCAACCCGTCTTCAGTTCATGCCGAAGGGCGTGCTGCGCGGGCCCTGATGGAGCGCGCACGCGCGCAGGTCGCGGCAGCCCTTGGCGCGGAAGGCGCGGATATCGTCTTCACTTCTGGCGCGACGGAAGCGGCAGCTCTGGCGCTGGCGGGCCGCGGCTTGGCGGGTGCACAGGTTGAACATGACGCTGTGCGCGCTTGGACGAGCGGTGATTTGACGGTCGATGTCGCGGGCCGTGTGACCATCCCGGACCCTGCGCGCGCCACATTGCAATTGGCCAATTCGGAAACAGGGATCGTGCAAGACTTGCCGCAAGGATTGGCGGTCAGCGACCTGACGCAGGGCTTTGGCAAGATCCCGTTCGCCTTCAACTGGCTGGGTGTCGAGATGGGGTTGATTTCCGCTCATAAGCTGGGCGGGCCAAAGGGGATCGGCGCTTTGATCCTGCGCCGGGGCACCGAGCTTGCCGCACAATTGCGCGGTGGCGGGCAGGAAATGGGCCGCCGCGCGGGCACAGAAAACCTTGTCGGCATCGCGGGCTTCGGCGCTGCGGCAGAGGCCGCGCAGCGTGATTTGGCCGCTGGTGTCTGGGACCGGGTTGCTGAAATTAGAAATATTCTAGAAAAAACTCTGGACGACGCGGCTGAATTGACTATTTCTGTCGGGAAAGGCTGTCACCGCTTGCCCAACACTCTGTGTCTGGCCACAGCCGGTTGGAAGGGCGAGACGCAGGTCATGCAGATGGACTTGGCCGGTTACGCGATTTCCGCCGGATCGGCCTGTTCGTCGGGGAAAGCGCGGCGCTCGGATGTGCTGACCGCGATGGGGTTTGATGAGGCCACGGCGCAGGGCGCGATCCGCGTCTCGCTGGGGCCGGATGTGACGGAAGAAATGGTGCTGCGCTTTGCCGAGGCGTGGCTGAAAGACTATCGGCGCTTCGAGGCGCGCGCGGCCTGACAGCGCGGAAGGAAAAAGGGGAAAAACATGGCTGCATTGGACAATACTGACGTGCGCGATGGCGTTGACCGCGAGACGGTCGAAACCGTGCAATCCATGGCCGGCACCTATAAGCACGGCTGGAACACCGATATCGAGATGGAATTCGCCCCCAAGGGGCTGAACGAAGATATCGTGCGCCTGATTTCCGAGAAGAATAACGAACCCGAATGGTTGCTGGATTGGCGGCTGGAGGCCTATCGCCGCTGGTTGACCATGGAAAGCCCGGATTGGGCCATGCTGAACGTGCCGGGAATTGACTACCAAGACCAGTATTATTACGCCAAGCCCAAGTCGATGGTGGACAAGCCGAAAAGCCTGGACGAGGTCGACCCCAAGCTGCTGGAAACCTACGCCAAGCTTGGTATTCCGCTGAAAGAGCAGATGATCCTTGCCGGTGTCGAGGGCGCGGATACAGGTCGCAAGGTGGCCGTGGATGCGGTGTTCGACAGCGTAAGCGTTGGCACCACGTTCAAGAAGGAACTTGCGGCTGCGGGTGTCATCTTCTGTTCGATCTCGGAAGCCGTGCAGGACCACCCGGAACTGGTGAAGAAATATCTGGGCAGCGTCGTGCCGCAGAATGACAATTACTTTGCCGCGCTCAATTCCGCCGTGTTCAGCGATGGCAGCTTTGTCTACATCCCGGCGGGCGTGAAATGCCCGATGGAGCTGTCGACCTATTTCCGCATCAACGCCGAAAACACCGGCCAGTTCGAGCGCACGTTGATCGTGGCCGAAAAAGGCAGCCATGTCAGCTACTTGGAGGGCTGCACCGCCCCCAAGCGCGACACCGCGCAGCTTCATGCAGCGGTGGTCGAAATTGTCGTTCTGGAAGATGCCGAGGTGAAATACTCCACCGTGCAGAACTGGTTCCCCGGCGACGAGGACGGTAAGGGCGGCATTTACAATTTTGTCACCAAGCGCGCCGATTGCCGCGAGGACCGCGCGAAAGTGATGTGGACGCAGGTGGAAACCGGGTCGGCGATTACATGGAAATACCCATCCTGCATTCTGCGCGGGGATGACACGCAGGGTGAATTCTACTCCATCGCCATTGCCAATAACTGGCAACAGGCTGATACCGGCACCAAGATGGTGCATCTGGGCAAGCGGACGAAATCGCGGATTGTCTCGAAAGGCATCAGCGCGGGCCATGCGCAGAATACCTATCGCGGCTTGGTATCCATGCACCCCAAGGCGACCGCCAGCCGCAACTACACGCAATGCGACAGCCTGCTGATCGGCGATCTATGCGGTGCACATACCGTGCCGTATATCGAGGTGAAGAATGCCTCTTCCCGCGTGGAGCATGAAGCGACCACGTCCAAGGTGGATGACGACCAACTCTTCTACTGCCGCCAGCGCGGCATGGACGAGGAAGAGGCGGTCGCGCTTGTCGTCAACGGCTTCTGCAAGGAAGTGCTGCAAGAGCTGCCGATGGAATTTGCCATGGAGGCGCAGGCGCTGGTCGCGATTTCGCTTGAAGGGTCGGTGGGGTGAGCAGTTTCGCCGCACAATTGCGCTGGTCTTGATAATGCTGAAACTCCACAACCTAATGGAGAATCAAATGCTCGAATTCGAATCAATCAAAACCGCTTTAAACGCTCGGTTCGGCGGTCTTGAGAACAGCGAGTGCTTCGATCACGCGCTTATCTTGCAGAACGATTTTGAGATTGCGGGTTCTTGCCATCTCGCATGTGTAACACGCTCTCAAAATGCCGGAAAATGGAGAGTCAAGTCTTTCCATCTTGAAGAAACGATCTTCGAGGGGGGCTTATTCGAAGTGTTTTCGAAGCTGGAAAAGCTAGTTTGGGACGCGAGGCAGGGCGAAGCGGGACATGGGCATGCAGTCTTTGATCCGCGGGTCATCACCTAAGTCGCGATCTAGCGAGTGATCTGAGCACCGAACAAAACCTGTCGATAGGAATTAAAATGCTGAAAATCGAAAACCTGCACGCGCAGCTTGAGGACGATGCCGAGGTGAAAATCCTCAAGGGTCTGTCGCTGAATATCAATCCCGGCGAAGTGCATGCCATCATGGGGCCGAACGGGTCGGGTAAATCGACGCTGTCTTACGTCCTGTCGGGCCGCGACGGGTATGAGGTGACCGACGGCAGCGCCACGCTGGAAGACGCGGACCTGCTGGACATGGAGCCCGAAGAGCGCGCGGCGGCTGGTCTGTTTCTGGCCTTCCAATACCCGGTCGAAATTCCCGGTGTGGGCAACATGACCTTCCTGCGCACCGCCGTGAATGCGCAGCGTAAAGCGCGCGGGGAAGAGGAATTGTCGGCAGGCGAGTTCCTGAAAATAATCCGCGCCAAGGCGAAAGACTTGCAGATCGACGCCGATATGCTGAAACGCCCGGTCAATGTGGGCTTTTCCGGCGGCGAGAAGAAGCGCAACGAGATCCTGCAAATGGCCATGCTCGAGCCCAAGATGTGTATCTTGGACGAAACCGATTCCGGTCTGGACGTGGATGCGATGAAGCTGGTCAGCGACGGTGTGAACGCGCTGCGCGATGGCAAGCGGTCTTTCCTTGTCATCACCCACTACCAGCGCCTGCTGGACCATATCAAACCCGATGTGGTGCATATCATGTC
>JAFGVZ010000211.1 GCA_016937725.1 Paracoccaceae bacterium
TGCCGCGCGGCCAGTTGGGGGCCGGGTCGCTATAGGCGGCGGCTGCGATGGTGAAAGCCTTTTCGGGGATGTGGCTCTCGGCGGGCAGCATGCGCTGGACATGGTCAAAGCCCAGCCGGTTGCTCAGCCGCGAGATAAGGTCGGCCAGATCATCTTGCGCCTGCGCGCCGCCGGTCGTGACCTGCTGCAAGGGCAGGGGGCTTGTGTCGGGCGCGCATAGCCGCATCGCGTCTATGCCAAAGCCCGCATCCACCCCGTCCAGCGCGCGGTCGAACAAAGGGGCCATATCGCCCGCGTCGCGCATGGGCCGCGCCAGCCGAATTTCCAGCCGCACCGAACGCCCATCGACGCGTGACAGGTCCAGCACCAGCCGCCGCGCGCCCATCTCGGCGCGGTGCAAATGCTGGCAGAGCCGCGCCAGAAGCCGCACGAGTGCGGCTTGCAGGTCGCCCAGCAGGCCTATGGGTTCGGGCAGCGACATCCGCACCGCCATCACGGGCGGCGCAGGCGGTGGTGCGACAGGTTCGGGCAGATCGCCCATGGCCTGATCCAGCCGTTGCGGCAACGCGGCTCCGAAGCGCCGCGCCAAGGGCGCGCGCGGCATCTGCGCCAGGTCGCGCACATGGCGCAGGCCCAGCCGTTCCAGCGCGGCCAGCGTTTTGGGGTCCAGCCGCAACGCGGCCAAGGGTAACGGCCCAAGGGCCGCGCGCGCGCCTCCGTGCGGGACAATCCCGCCACCCGCAACATGCGCCATGGCCCAGGCCGCGCCGCGCGTATCGGCCAGCCCGGCGCGTGCGGCGAACCCCATGCGCGCCAGCCGCGCCAACAAGTCGTCCATGAGCACCGCTTCGCCGCCCATCAGATGCGCGGCCCCGGTGATGTCCAGCGCCAGCCCGTCCGTGCCGTCGCAGGCCGCCCAAGGGCAGTAGCGCAGCGCCCAGCGGCGCAGGCTTTCCAGCGCCTGCGCGGTGCGGTGTGGGTCGGCGGGCCGGGTTAGCAGATCGGGACAAATTGCGCGGGCATCGGCCAGCCCCATGCCGCGCGCCAGCCCCAGCCCCTCGGCCTGCGTGTTCAGGCAGACCAGCCGTTCCGCCCCGCGCTGGCGGTCGATGATCGCAAAGGGCGCGTCCAGCCCCAACCGGCGCAGGACCAGTTCGGATTGCAGGCGGGGCAGCCAGATCACGATGATACGGCGTTGAGCGGGCATAATGATTCCAGATGTTCCGTATTTGTTCTATACAATTTGCCCAACAAGGTCGAGCGTCTGGTGCATTGCAAATCGCGCCCTGATGCCGCATATCCCCTCAAACTGCGTTGGAGTGGGTCGATGAACTATCTGGAATTCGAAAAGCCCTTGGCCGAGATCGAAGGCAAAGCCGCCGAATTGCGCGCCATGGCCGCCGCCAACCCCGATGTTCAGATCGAAAAAGAAGCCGCAGCCTTGGACGCGAAAGCGCAGAAAATGCTGGTGGACATGTATAAAGCCCTGTCCCCATGGCGCAAATGCCAAGTCGCGCGCCACCCCGACCGGCCGCATTGCAAACGCTATATCGAAACCCTGTTCGACGAATTCACGCCGCTTGCAGGCGACCGTGGCTTTGCCGAGGACGAAGCGATCATCGGCGGGTTGGCGCGTCTGAACGGTCGCCCCGTGATGGTGATCGGGCAGGAAAAGGGCCACGACACACAAAGCCGCCTGCGCCGCAATTTCGGCATGGCGCGGCCCGAAGGCTACCGCAAGGCGATCCGGCTGATGGATATGGCCGACCGGTTCCGCTTGCCGGTGGTGGCGCTCGTGGATACGCCCGGCGCCTATCCCGGCAAGGGTGCGGAAGAGCGCGGGCAGGCTGAAGCCATCGCGCGATGCACGCAGAAATGCCTGTCGCTGGGCGTGCCGATGGTGTCGGTTATCATTGGTGAGGGCGGGTCTGGTGGCGCGGTCGCGCTGGCCACGGCCAACCGCATCGCCATGCTGGAACATTCGGTTTATTCGGTCATCAGCCCCGAAGGCTGTGCGTCGATCCTGTGGAAAGACGCCGAGAAAATGCGCGAGGCGGCCGAGGCCCTGCGCCTGACCGCGCAAGACTTGCTGAAGCTGGCAGTCATCGACCGGGTCATCCCCGAACCGATGGGCGGCGCGCAGCGCGATCCGGACAGTACCGTGCGCGCAGTGGGCAGCGCGATTGCCGCAATGCTGGCCGAGATGGACGGCAAAAGCCCTGACAAGCTACGCAACGACCGCCGCCGCAAATTTCTGGATATGGGCAGCAAGGGGCTGGCGGCTTAACCGTCACCCATCTCGCTGTCATCGGCTTGGCCCAGCAGGTGCTCTGGCATTATCTTGCGGCTTCGTGCGCCCAATTGGCGTAGCTCGTCAGCCTGCCGCAGCACATTGCCTGCCCCGGTGGACATGCGCTTCATCGCCTCTGCCTGACTGTCGCTTGCCTTTTGCAAATGCTTGCCGATGTCGTCGATGCTTTCGACCACCGACACGAATTTGTCATGCAGCTTGCCCGCGCGGTCCACGATCACCTCTACATTCCTGTTGCGGGTGTCGATGGTCCATAGGTGATCGACGATCTTCAGGATCGGCATCAGCGTGCTGGGTGTCAGGATGTGGATGCGCTTTTCGGCGGCTTCCAGCACCAGATCGGGCGCGCGTGACAGGGCTGCGGTCAGTGCCCCCTCAATCGGCAGGAACATCAGCACAGAATCGATATTGTCGAACCCCAACTGGTCGTAGGATTTGCGCGAGAGTGCCGTCATATGCGCGCGCACGGCGGCGACATGGCGTTTCAGCGCCTCTTCCTCGGCCACCGGGTCTTCGGCGGCCATCATCATGTCCTGATAGGCCACCAGCGTGACCTTGGAATCGATCACCACATCGCGCGCGCCCGGCAGATGCACGACAATGTCGGGCACAAGGCGCTGCCCGTCTTCGTTGGTTCTGGTGGCTTGCTTGGTGAAATGCGTCCCTTCGATCAGCCCGGCGGCTTCCAGAACGCGTTCCAGAATCGTCTCGCCCCAATCGCCTTGGCGTTTGCGGTCGCCGCGCAAGGCCAGCGTCAGGCTGTTGGCCTCTTTGGACAACTCGTTTGCCTGCGCCTGCATGAGCTGAATCTGCTGGCCAAGGCTTTGGCGTTCCTTCTCCGCTTTTTCGGTCATGTCTTTCAGGCCGGATTTCAGAAAGCCCAACTCTTGCTTGAAGGGCGACAGCAGCTTTTCCAGTTCGTCCTTTTGCGCCTGTGTCGTGACGCGACCCTGATTTTGCAGAATTTCAGAGGAAATCGCCTTGAACTGGTTGACGAATTGCGCGCGGTTCTGCTCGATTTCTGCGGTCAATTCGGCATGTTTGTCGCGTTGGCTGCGCAAGGTTTCTTCCAGCACACGCTTGTCGGTCGAGAGGGCGGCATTGGTTTCACGCAAAATGGCGAGTTGGTCTTGCGCGGTGCGCAACTCTGCATCCAGCCGCGCAAGCTGCTCTTTGCGGCCTGTCTCTGCCTCTTGCAACGCCGCGGCATGGCGATGTTTGGCGGCTTCCAACTGGTCGCTGATATTGTCGCATTGGGTGCCAAGCCGGGTGCTCGTGATCTGCTCTGCCGAAAGTGCTGCGCGCAGGCTGTCGCGTTCACCTGTCACCTGCGCCAGCGCGGCTTGCAAATGCGTCACTTCCGTTTTGGCGCGCGCCAGATCGGCAGAGAGCTGCGGGTCAATGACCGGCTTGGGCGGTTTGCGGAACACCAGAAACAGGATGGCGATCACTGCCAAGGCCAGCAGGATCAGGATCACCTGCTCGGAA
>JAFGVZ010000212.1 GCA_016937725.1 Paracoccaceae bacterium
AATTATTCCGATGTGGCCAAATCCGCATGGTCTACCGATGATGGCAGCCAGCAATTCTGCGTGCCGATGGCGTCGGTGATCCACGGGTTTATCTATAATGCCGATGCGTTCGCGGAACTGGGGCTGGAAGAACCTACCACGGTAGACGAATTCTTCGCCGTGCTGGACGCGATTGCGGCAGATGGCACCTATACCCCCATGGCGATGGGCGTGAACGACCAATGGGAAGCGGCGACGATGGGCTATGCCAATATCGGGCCGAACTACTGGAAGGGCGAAGAAGGCCGCAATGCGCTCATCGCAGGCGAGGCCAAGCTGACCGATGCCGCATTCGTTGCCCCGTTCGAGCAGCTTGCGCGCTGGTCCGACTATCTGGGGCGTGGGTTTGAATCGCAAAGCTACCCGGACAGCCAGAACCTGTTCACGCTGGGCCGTGCCGCGATTTATCCGTCGGGGTCGTGGGAAATTGCAGGCTTCCGGTCCTTGGCCGATTTCGAAATGGGTGCCTTCCCGCCGCCGGTGCAGAATGCGGGCGATACCTGCTATATCTCTGACCACACCGATATGGGCATGGGCCTGAACGCGGCTTCCCCCAACCAAGAGGCTGGGCGCACCTTCCTGAACTGGCTGGGAAGCAGCGAATTCGCCACGCTGTTCGCCAATGCGGTGCCGGGCTTCTTCCCGCTGTCGAATGCCGAAGTGACGCTGGAAGACCCGCTGGCGCAGGAATTCATCAGTTGGCGCGGTGAATGCGAAAGCTCGATCCGCCCGTTCCACCAGATCCTGTCGCGCGGCACGCCGAACCTGTCGAACGAAAGCTGGGGCACCTCGGCCAATGTCATCCGGGGCGGCCAGACCCCGGCTGATGCCGCAGCCCAGATGCAGGCTGGTCTTGCATCCTGGTATGCGCCGCAGCAGTAAACCGACCTTGGGCAGCCCATTGCAGGGCTGCCCAACCCCCCTCTAGCCCATAGGTTGCCCCATGTCCGACCGTGCCCGCAAAAGGCCGTTCCGGTGGCATATCGTCGTGTTTCTGGCACCTGCCGTGCTGATCTACACCGCGATTATGATCATTCCGCTCTTCGGCACGCTGAACCTGTCGCTGTTCACCCGAACAGAAGACGGCACCCGCCTGTTCGTGGGCTTGCAGAACTTCCAGACGCTGTTCGTTGATCCGCGCTGGTCGGACGCATTCTGGAACGCGACCGGCAACAACCTTTGGTTTTTCATCATTCACATGCTGGTGCAGAACCCGATCGGGATTGCGCTGGCGGCGATCCTGTCCACGCCGAAACTGCGCTTTGCCGCATTTTACCGCACCGCCATTTTCATCCCGGCGATCCTGAGCTTCGTGATCGTGGGTTTTGTCTGGAAGTTGATCCTGTCGCCGTTGTGGGGCGTCGCGCCCACCTTCATGGACGCGCTGGGCTTGGGCGACTGGTTCGCGCCATGGCTTGGGTTGGAGGAATCCGCCCTGACCACGTTGGCGCTGATCTCTGTCTGGCAATTCGTCGGTATTCCGATGATGCTGATCTATGCAGCGTTGCTGTCCATCCCGGATGAGGTTTTAGAAGCCGCCGAGATGGACGGCATCACCGGCGCAAGCCAGTTCTGGAAGATCAAGCTGCCCTTGGTGCTGCCGACCGTCGGGATCATCTCTATCCTGACTTTCGTGGGAAATTTCAACGCCTTCGACCTGATCTATGTCACCCAAGGCGCGCTGGCAGGGCCGAATTTCACGACCGATATTCTGGGGTCATACCTGTTCCGCACGTTCTTCGGGTTCCAGTTGCAATTGGGCGACCCGCATATGGGTGCAACCGTGGCGACCGTGATGTTCGGCATCATCCTTGTCGGCGTCTCGATCTACCTGTTCGGGGTGCAGACGCGCCTGCGGCGCTATCAGTTCTAGGGGGCGCGCGATGGCCAATCCACTCTTTTCCGCGCGCGGCAATCTGGGCCGCACCGCTGCCGCCCATGCCATCCTGATCGTCTATACTATTTTGGCGCTTTATCCGGTGTTCCTGATCCTGATCAATTCGGTCAAAAGCCGCCGGGCGATTTTCAACGACCCGCTGGCGCTGCCCACCGCGCAGACCTTCGACCCGATCGGCTTTCAGACCGTTCTGGAGCAGGGCAATTTCCTGCTGTATTTCCAGAACAGCCTGATCGTGACCGTGGCATCGCTGTTTTTCGTCCTTTTGTTCGGGGCCATGGCGGCCTTCGCGCTGGCCGAATATCGGTTCCGGGGCAACTTGTTGATGGGTCTCTATCTGGCGCTGGGCATCATGATCCCCATTCGCCTTGGCACGGTGGCAATCCTCGAGATCATGGTTGCGGCGGGGCTGGTTAACACGCTCACCTCGCTGGTGTTGGTCTACACCGCGCAAGGCTTGCCGCTGGCCGTGTTCATCCTGCAAGAATTCATGCGGCAAGTGTCGGATGACCTGAAGAATGCCGCGCGCATTGATGGGCTAAGCGAATACCGTATCTTCTTTACCATCGCACTGCCCTTGGTGCGGCCTGCCATGGCCACGGTTGCGGTGTTCACCATGATCCCGATCTGGAACGATCTGTGGTTCCCGCTTATCCTGGCACCGGGAGAGGCCACCAAGACCCTGACATTGGGCAGCCAGATATTCCTTGGTCAATACGTGACGGACTGGAACGCAGTGCTTGCGGCGCTATCGCTGGCCATCATCCCGGTGGTGGTGCTGTATCTGATTTTCTCGCGCCAGTTGATCCGGGGCATCACGAAAGGAGCCGTCAAATGATCCGGGTGTTGGTCGTTGGCCTTGGGCAGATGGGGCAAAGCCATGCGCTTGCCTATGCCCTGAACCCGGCATTCGAGGTCGTGGGGCTGGTCAACCGCAGCGATGTGGCCTTGCCCGATGCGCTGGCGCATCTGGCCATAGAGCGGGATTTCGACTCGGCCCTTGCGCGGTTAACCCCTGACATGGTCGCCATCGCCACCTATTCTGACAGCCATGCCGATCTTGCGATCAGGGCGATGCAAGCCGGCGCGCATGTGTTCGTGGAAAAGCCCTTGGCCACCAATGTGGCCGATTGCGAACACGTGGCGCAGGTGGCGGCAGATACGGGCCGCAAGCTGATGGTTGGCCATATCCTGCGCCATCATCCCACATGGCAGGCGTTGATCGCAGAGGCGCGCGCGCTGGGTGCCCCGTATGTATTCCGTCTGAACCTGAACCAACGCTCCACCGGGCCTGCGTGGGAAATCCACAAAGCGCTGATGCACTCGACGCCCCCCATTGTGGATTGCGGCGTGCATTATGTCGATGTGATGTGCCAGATCACCGACGCCGCGCCTGTGGAAGTGCGCGGCATGGGCCTGCGCCTGTCCGATGAGATCGCGCCGGACATGTATAATTATGGCCATTTCCAAGTGCTGTTCGAGGACGGCTCTTGTGGCTGGTATGAAGCGGGCTGGGGACCGATGATGTCGGAAACCGCGCATTTCGTGAAAGACGTGGTCAGTCCCGGCGGCGCGGTGTCCTTGCGCGCCCCGCAAGGTGTGGGGTCTGCCGATGTCGAAGGCCACACCGCCGCCGACCAGTTGATCGTCGCGCCTACGGGGCAGGGCGAAACCCTGCGCGATTTCCCCGACAGCCCCGGCCACCAAGGCTTGTGCGACCGTCAGGCCGCCGCGATGGCGCGGGCGATCACGAATGAGGAAGACCTTAGCCGTCATGTCGCCGATGCCGTGCGCTCGGTCGCAATATGCCTTGCCGCAGATGAAAGCGTGCGCAGCGGTGCCCCCGTGCGCCTGAAGCCTTGAGGATATTATGGGACAGTTGAAACTAGAGAACGCCTGCAAATCCTTCGGCAATGTCGATGTGATCCGCGATGTGAATCTGGATGTGCAGGATGGCGAATTCTGCGTTTTCGTCGGCCCGTCGGGTTGCGGAAAATCGACGCTGTTGCGGATGATCGCAGGTTTGGAAGACATTACCTCGGGCGACATTCTGATTGACGGGCAGGTGGTGAACACCACGCCGCCCTCGCAGCGCGAAATCGCCATGGTGTTCCAATCCTACGCGCTTTATCCGCATCTGAACGTGCGTGACAATATGGGGCTGGGGCTGAAGCAAGCGGGCCAGCCAAAGGCGCAAGTGGCAAGCGCGGTCGACCGCGCGGCGGGTATGTTGGACCTTGGCAAATATCTGGACCGTCGCCCCGGCGAATTGTCGGGCGGGCAGCGCCAGCGCGTTGCCATTGGCCGCGCGATTGTGCGCAAGCCCAAGCTGTTCCTGTTCGACGAACCGCTCTCGAACCTTGACGCCGCCTTGCGCGTGCAAACCCGGATCGAGATTGCCAACCTGCACCGCGAATTGGGCGCAACAATGGTTTACGTGACCCATGACCAAGTCGAGGCGATGACGCTGGCCGACCGCATTGTCGTGCTGCGCGACGGGCGGGTGGAACAGGTCGGCGCCCCTATGGAGCTTTACAATAACCCCGCCAATGAATTTGTCGCTGGGTTCATCGGGTCGCCCAAGATGAACTTTTTGAACGGTCCTGCGCTGGGCGCTGTGGGCAAGAGCGTGGGCATCCGCCCCGAACACATCACGCTGGCTGGCAGCGGCGACGGGATTGAAGGGCGCGTCAGCCATGTCGAACATCTGGGCGGCGAGACGTTGGTTTATGTGCATGCCGACCCGCACGGGCTTGTCACGGTGCGCCTGTTCGGGGAACACGCTTATGCTGTCAATGATAGGCTGGTCATGCGCCCCGATATGGCGCGGGCCTTCCATTTCGATGAAAACGGGCATCGCCTGCACCCGGCCCCTGCCTGAAGGATCAGACCATGACCGAACTTGCTGACCCCCGTTACCGCGACATCGACACGTGGGATGACGTAACCGCCCTGCGCGCCATGCTGGAAGGGCAGATGGCCGCGATTGCCGCCATCACGCCTGCTTTGCCTGCCTTGGCCGATGTGGTGGCCAGTGCCGTGCCACGTTTGCGCGCGGGTGGGCGCTTGGTCTATGCGGGGGCAGGCACATCCATTCGCGTGGCGGTGCAGGATGGGATCGAACTGGGGCCAACCTTTGATTGGCCGGAATCGCGCACCCTTTACCTGATCGCTGGCGGTGAAGCGGCCCTAAAGCTGGGCATTGAAGGCGCAGAGGACAATGCCGAGGATGGGCGCGCGCAGGTCGCTGCGAACGCGATTGGCCCGAATGATGTGGTGATCGGACTGGCCGCCAGCGGGCGCACGCCGTTTACCGTGGCCGTTGTCAAAGCGGCCCGAGACGCGGGTGCATTGACGGTCGGGATTGCCTGCAATCCGGATGCGGTGCTTTGCGTTATGGCGGACCATGGCATCATCGCCGAAACCGGCGCTGAAGCCATTGCCGGGTCCACCCGGATGAAGGCTGGCACGGCGCAAAAGGCCATTCTGAACCTGCTGTCCACGCAGATCATGCTGCGGTTGGGCCATGTCCATCGCGGGCTTATGGTCGATATGCGGCCCCAGAACATAAAGCTGCGCGGGCGTGCGGCAGGTATGGTCGCCATGCTGGCAAAGGTGGATCTGGCAACGGCAGAGGTAGCGCTGGAAACTTCAGGCTGGAAAATAAAACCGGCGATCTTGATCGCGCAGGGCTATGATCTGGCCGAAGCTTCGGCGGCGTTGGAAAAAGCCCAAGGCGTCTTGCGGAATGTGCAAGGAGCGCAGGTATGACACTTCGGCCCGAACTTTTATCGGGCAAATCGGACACGACGCCGCTTTACGTGCGCCTTGCCGCGCTGTTGCGCGAACAGGTGCGCAGCGGGGCATTCGCGGTAGGCGAAGCTTTGCCCTCGGAGCGCCATCTGTCCGAACAACTGGATGTCTCGCGCGTGACGGTGCGCAAGGCACTGGAATTGTTGATGCGCGAAGGGGTGCTGTCGCGCAAGCAAGGCTCTGGCACCTTCGTTGCGCCCCGCATTGAACAGCCTTCGGCGTTGCTGGCGGGCTTTTCCGCCGACCTTGCGCGGCGCGGCATGGCGCCCGGATCAGTCTGGCTGGAAAAGAGTATCGCCCCGGCCTCGCCCGAAGATGTGTTGGTCTTCGGCTTGCCGGTCGCCTCGCAAGTGGCGCGGTTTCTGCGCATTCGCACCGCGAATGACGAACCGCTTGCATTGGAACAGGCAACCGTTCCTGCGCGGTTTCTGCCTGATCTGGCGCGCGTGACGACATCGCTTTACGACGCGCTTGACCAATTGGGCAACAAGCCCGTGACCGGATTGCAGCGCATTACGGCATCCTTGGCAACAGAGGCAGAGGCTGGACATCTGTGCGTGCCGCCCGGTGCCGCGATCCTGCGAATAGAACGGCGCGGCTATTTGCGCGATGGGACAATGGTGGAATTCACGCGCTCTGCCTATCGCGGCGACCGCTACGATTTTGTCAGCGAGTTGCGCGAACTCTAGCGCCGTGTGCGCCCTGCTGACCTAGCGATCCCCAAGCTTTTGAGGATGCGCCGGAAACGACATGCGTGGCGTCGCATTTCACCCGCTGGGAAATCCTGAGCGTGCTTGATACTCAGCATCAGGATTTGCCTTGCCCGGCGGAAAAAAGGAAAACATATGCACAGCTTTGCCCTGACCGTTGCCTGCGAAAGCGCGCGTGTGATCGTTGCCGCCATAGCCGGTTTTTTGGCCGAGCATGGGTGCAACATTACCGACAGCTCGCAATTCGATGACATGGAAACCGGGCGCTTTTTCATGCGCGTCAGCTTCGCCAGCGAAGAAGGGGCCACGCTGGACAGTCTGACGGCCGATTTTGCAGCGATTGGCGCGCGCTTCGGAATGGATTTTGCCTTTCATGACGAGAAGGCGCGGATGAAAGTCATCATCATGGTGTC
>JAFGVZ010000213.1 GCA_016937725.1 Paracoccaceae bacterium
CAAATCTGCTCGCCGCGCGGAAACCAGCGTCCTTCGCGGCATTCTTCCTGCATGAAGGCCCAAGTGGTGCGGCGGCCTTCGCGGAATTCCTCAACCCCATATGCATCGCCCGCAAAGCCGAAGGTCAGGGTGCGGCCGGTGACATAGGCCTCGAATTCGGCGGCACTCATCGGGGTTTGGGCCTGCGCGGGCAGAGCCAGAACCAATAGCGCCATTAGAACACGGATCATGCAACCTCCATCCGGGCCAGAACCTTGTCGACCCGTTTATCCATCAGTTTGAACCACAAGGGCGGGATCAGCGCAATGATGCCCATGGCAGGCAGCGAATAGGGCAAGACTGGCATATCCTCGGGCAAGCGCAGCGCCGGGTAGACCCGACCGGGATTGGCGTGATGGTCCGAATGGCGCGAGGCATTGACCATCATATGCGAAGAAAACCAATGCGGGCTGTTCCAGCTATGGTGGATGGTCTGAGGCTCATAGGAGCCATCCGCGCGCTTGCGCCGCGCCAAGCCATAATGTTGCAGGTAATCCACCATGGCCAGTTGCGATTGCGCGTAGAAACACAGGCCCAGATAGGCCGCGATGCCCGCGCCCCCGAACGCCAGCCAAAGTGCTGCCAAGACCGCCAGCGCACCGCCCACATATTCGATATAAGGGTTCATCCGGCCCGTGCGCGCCGCGCGTTCACGCTCGACCGCATAGCCGTGGGTGAAGCTGCGCACCCAACCGCGCGGGAAATAGGCGTAGAAGCTGCGACCCTTGGGTGGGAAATTCGGGTCTTTGGGCGTGGCGACATGAGCGTGGTGCAACAGCCGGTGCGCCGTGGTGTGATGGCCATAGAGCATGGAGATGTAGACCCATTTTCCCAGCCCAAATAGCGTCTTCTGGCTACGGTGGATCAACTCATGCGCGTTCGAATTGCTGACTTGGCCAAAGAACAGGCCAAAGCCGAAAAAGGCGAGCACCTGTTCCAGTGTGCCCAGACCCGTCGCGCCCGAAACCGCCGCCACGCCCAATGGGATCAGCGCCAGATGCGCGACCGCCAGCACGACCGACAAGCGGTTGGCCGCGCGTTCTGTGCTTTCATCCGCGCCATCACGGCTGGCCATCGCCAGCGCCTCATCCAGCCCAAAGGCGAAGAAGGACGTGTAAAGCGCCGCGGCCCACAGCCACAGCCCGCCCTGAAACGTGCCGATGGCCAGCAACAGAACTGGCGGCAGGCTGGCCAGCGCGAAAGGAAGGACGGGGTGTTTCATAGACCGGCTACCACGTGCTGCATGGCGTGAAAGATAACACGCGACACGGCTTTCGCCATGCGGCCAGATGCACAATCGCGTGGCTGAAGGCACATCTTTCCCTTTGGCGCACAATAGGCTAGCCCTGTTTGAGAACAATCAAGGCGCGGATCTCATGTCGTTTTTCAAAAAGCTCAAGGATCGTATGTTCAAATCCTCTTCCAAGCTGGAAGAAGGGCTGGACGCATTGGTCGAGGACGGCGCGCAAGATAACTCGGCCGCCGATGACCAGCCTGCGCCGAAACCGTTAACCGCCACAGGAATCCTGGGCAGGGTGACGGGCGGCGGTGCCCCGCGTCGGGTGCTCGATGACGAGATGCTGGAAAGCTTGGAAGACCTGCTGATCGCCGCCGATATGGGAGTCGACACGGCAGGCCGCGTGGCCGCAAACTTAGCCGAGGGGCGGTTCGGGCGCAAAATGTCGGTGCCGGAGATCAAATCCGCGCTGGCCGAAGAAATCGCCCGCATTATGGAGCCGGTGGCCAAGCCCTTGCCGCTTTACCCCGCGCGCCCGCAAGTTGTGCTGGTCGTGGGCGTGAACGGCGCAGGCAAAACCACCACGATTGGCAAGCTGGCCAGCCAGTTTCGCGCGGCGGGCAAATCGGTCATGATCGCGGCAGGCGACACGTTCCGCGCTGCTGCCGTCGAACAATTGCAGGTCTGGGGGCAACGCGCGGGCGTGCCGGTGATGACCGCATCCGAAGGGTCAGACCCCGCAAGCCTTGCGCATGACGCACTGGTGCGCGCGCGGACAGAGGGCGTGGATTTGCTGATGATCGACACCGCCGGTCGGCTGCAAAACCGCACCGATCTGATGGAAGAACTGGCAAAAATCCTGCGCGTGCTGCGCAAGTTGGACCCGGACGCGCCGCATAACACGCTGCTGGTGCTGGATGCGACCACGGGGCAAAATGCCCTGAACCAAGTCGAGATTTTCCGCAAATTGGCGGATGTATCAGGGCTGGTGATGACCAAGCTGGACGGCACGGCGCGCGGCGGGGTGTTGGTTGCTTTGGCCGACCGTTTTGGCCTGCCCATTCACGCCATCGGCGTTGGAGAACAGATTGACGATCTGCAAGCCTTCGACCCGGAAGAATTCGCGCAGGCTCTGGTGGGTGGGGAACTGTCGGCCAGACAAGGTGACACTTGACAGAGAGGCCCTGCAAGGTCCCGGCTGAACGCCGGGACGGAGCCAAAATTTGCTAAAGGTCAGCCCTTAATAATCCACGATCACCGTATCGGCGATCATCTCGTCCAGCTTTAGCTGTGCCCGCCCGCCAAGGCGCGCGCTGAACAGGCCGTTTTCGATCTGAATGTCGGTTGGGCGCTCTTCCAGTTCCAATTCACGCGCACACAGCATCAGCACCACCAAATTGCCGCCTTGGACCGTGTTGGCCGACATCTCGAACCGGTCAAGGCGCGCCAGTTCAACCGCATCGCTTTGCGGGATGGATTGCATCAACGCCTCGGTTTCGGTCAGGTAGTTTTCGGGCAGGGTCGCCGCGTAAGGGTCCAACCCGTCACAATGCTGCACCCGCGCGCGAATCTCGGCATAGGTTGCAAGCGTTTCGGGGCTGCGCCCCCCCGGCAGCAAAAGCCGCTTATAGGTCAATTTGACCTGATTGGCCGGAATATCGCGGGTGCTTTGCTCGGCGCGAAGCTGGAAAAATGCAATCGCCCCGTTCAACTCTATCGGGCCGACGATTTCGCCGGGGCGCGCGTTCGACAACGGCCCCGCGATCTGGCCGGGCAATTGCGACAGCGGCACCCAATCCAGCCGCCCGCCTTGGTCACGGGTGCTGGCCAGCGAATATTCGCGGGCAATGGCCGCAAATTCTTCAATGCTGCGCGCATTTTCGATCAGCCCAATGATCTGCGCCACGGGTTCGGCGAATTGCGGGTCTGACGGCAGGAAGATTTCCGAAATCAGAACCCGTTTCGTGCCGCGAATGGCGGCCACGTCCCGGCTGCGCTGGATATCGGTCGCGGTCACGTTGGTGGCCAAGCGGAATTCATCCCGCGCGATCTTGCGCCACAGCAGGCCAGCTTCCACGAATGCAACAAACGTTTCGCGGGCCACCCCGGCTTGCGCAAGCTGCTCGAC
>JAFGVZ010000214.1 GCA_016937725.1 Paracoccaceae bacterium
GAATTCGGGGCGCTCCTGCCCGCCAACCCAAGCTACCAGATGAGTGCCCGCGCGCGGGGCCACAAGCGCGGGGCTTTCCGCTTGGGCGATATCACCAGACAAGCCCAGAACCGCATTCATCTTGGTCCGCAGCAAGGGCCGCAGGTCGTGCAAGCCCGATATTGACACCGCTCTGTCTGCGCCACCGGGCATGTCGGCGCAAAGCATACGCGCCACCAGATGGCCCCCGGCAGAATGGCCCGCAAGGCGCAGCGGCCCCGGCACTTCTGCCCGCGCGACGGCAATAGCTTGGGCGATCTGCCGGGTTATCTGGGCCAAGCTTGCGTCCGGGGCCAAGGTATAGCTGGGGATGGCCACGGCCCATCCCCGCGCCACGGCACCCCGCGCCAAATGCGACCACGTGGATTTGTCGAATGCCTTCCAGTAGCCACCATGCACGAAAAGCACCACGCCCTTGGGCGTGCCATCTGGCAAGAACAGATCGAAGCGCGCCCGCGCCTCTGTGCCATAAGGCAGGTCCAGACGCACCCGCGCGATGGCGCGGTAGGCCGCAGCGCGCGCCTGCCAATAGGCCGGGTAGCTGGAACCCTCGGGAATATGTGCACCGTTTTCAAACGCGGCATCCCAGTCGATCAGATCGGTCATGCGTCCTCCGGGTCTATGCGCCTGCTCTTTGGGTAGCCCGCAATCCGGGGTGCTTCAAGCTGGCAAGCAATTGGTAACGTTTGGCGGCTATACTGACATTCAGGCGGTTTGCGAGAGGACATGACATGCAGATGGCACTTGGCGAAGCGGGCGGCGCACTTGTGATCGAATTGCGCGAAACACGGCTGGATGCCGCCGTCGCTATCCGCTTCAAGGATGCGATTCGCTCGGCAACAGCGCATCCGGGTAGCCCGGTCATTTTGGACCTTGGCAAGGTCGAATTCATGGATAGCAGCGGTTTGGGGGCCATTGTGGGTGCTATGAAATTGCTTGGGCCAGAACGCCCGTTGGAAATTGCAGCATTGTCGCCGGGCGTGCGGAAGGTGTTCCGCCTGACAAGGATGGATACGGTGTTCCGCATCCACGACCGCTCGCCCGAATCGCAAGCCCTGCCAGTTGCAAGCTAGTCGCTAAGCCGGACCCGCCGCGTTCAGGTTGGTGTCCGTGCACTCCGGATCGCCAAGGATGGACAGGAGAGATGATGCAACATTCAGGGCCACACAATTCCACGCTCACAACCCGCTGTCACAGCTCGTTGGAAGAGGTGCGTGGGGTGTTGGTGCGGGTTGATACCTATCTGCAAACAACGCGGGCCCCGTCCGAGTGGCGCGAGGACTTAAACATTATCTTGGCAGAGGTCCTGTCGAACATCGTCCGACACGGATACGCGCATGACAAGGGCTGGATAGAGCTGGAAATCCGCATCAATTGTGAGGAACTTTGCTGCCGAATCTCGGACAAGGGGCGCGCGTTCAATCCCAACATCATGGGCCATTCCGCGCCCGAACCTGTGCTGTTGCGCGAAGGTGGCTATGGGTGGTTCTTAATCCGCAGCCTAGCCCGCGCTCTGCGCTACCAGCGCAAAAAGGGCGTGAATTGTCTGACCTTCTGGGTGCCGGTGGGGGCCGATCACCCGGTCGCGGAACCGGCAAATTAGAACGATGCCGCGTCGCGCGACGGTCAGTTCATCTCTATTTGCAGCGGGTAGCGTCCATTATGGAACTCTCCGAACAATTCCGGCAGGTCAGGGTGCTCTACCGGTTCGCCAGATTCATCGGGCAGCAAATTCTGCTCTGACACATAGGCGACATAGAAGCTGTCTTCGTTCTCCGCCAACAGATGGTAAAATGGCTGATCCTTGTTCGGGCGGCTATCTTCCGGAATCGCGTGATACCAGTCTTCGGTATTTGCAAATTTCGGATCCACATCGAAAATCACCCCGCGAAACGGGTGCTTTTTATGCCGGACCACCTGACCAAGATGGTATTTCGCCCAAGTTTTTTCCATCAGTTCCTCTGTGGGCACAGGTAGCTCAAGATTACCACAAGAGTCCATGCTGCGCGCCTTGTTTCGCAGAAACAGTTTGTGACAAGCCTCGTGACAAATCACCAGCGCCGAAGGACGAATATGGCGGCACGAAAGAATATTGCGCAAATGGTCAGTTTGGCGCATTGCAACGTCACGTCATCATGCTACAAGCGCAGAGTGAATTGCGTGGAGCTAGACCACTTGCACGCGCCGTCAATGATAGAGGAGCACTCATGACCAATGTAGTTATCGTTTCTGCAGCCCGCACGGCTGTCGGCTCGTTCGGCGGCGCTTTCGCCAACACCCCCGCGCATGACCTTGGCGCGGCCATTCTGGAAGCGGTGGTTGCGCGCGCGGGCATCGACAAGGCCGAAGTGTCGGAAACCATTCTGGGCCAAGTTCTGACCGCCGGTCAGGGCCAGAACCCCGCGCGCCAAGCGCATGTCAATGCCGGCCTGCCCATCGAAGCGGCCGCTTGGTCGCTGAACCAGGTCTGCGGGTCGGGCCTGCGTGCGGTCGCAATCGGTGCGCAGCATATCATGCTGGGCGACGCTGCAATCGTGCTGGCGGGCGGTCAGGAAAACATGACCCTTTCGCCCCATTGCGCACATCTGCGCGCTGGCACGAAAATGGGCGATATGAAAATGATCGACACCATGATCAAGGACGGGTTGTGGGACGCCTTCAACGGCTACCACATGGGCCAGACCGCTGAAAACGTTGCCGAAAAGTGGCAAATCAGCCGGGATGAACAGGACACTTTCGCCGTGGCAAGCCAGAACAAGGCCGAAGCCGCGCAGAAGGCTGGCAAGTTCAAGGATGAAATCGCGCCCTTTACCGTGAAAACCCGCAAGGGCGATATCGTGGTTGATGCCGACGAATACATCCGCCACGGCGCGACGCTGGAGTCCATGCAAAAGCTGCGTCCGGCTTTCACCAAGGATGGCTCTGTCACGGCCGCGAACGCCTCTGGCCTGAACGACGGTGCCGCCGCTGTCATGCTGATGAGCGCGGAAGAAGCCGAGAAGCGCGGTCTGACCCCGCTGGCGCGCATTGCCAGCTACGCGACCGCCGGTCTGGACCCGTCGATCATGGGCGTCGGCCCCATCCATGCCAGCCGCAAGGCGCTGGAAAAGGCCGGCTGGAAACCCGAAGATCTGGATCTGATCGAGGCGAACGAAGCGTTTGCCGCCCAAGCCTGCGCCGTGAACAAGGACATGGGCTGGGATCCGGCCAAGGTCAACGTGAATGGCGGCGCGATTGCCATCGGCCACCCGATCGGTGCCTCTGGCTGCCGCATCCTGAATACGCTGTTGTTCGAGATGCAGCGGTCGGACGCCAAGAAAGGTCTGGCCACGCTGTGCATCGGCGGCGGCATGGGTGTGGCAATGTGCCTCGAACGCTAAAGCGAAAACGTGTGCGCAACAATCTTGCGCACACCGCGCTTGTTCGTTACCAGATATTGCAGACACCATAACCTAGAGAGGGGGACATCATGGCAAGAGTGGCATTGGTCACTGGCGGATCGCGCGGCATTGGCGCGGCGATTTCCAAGGAACTGAAAGACAAAGGCTATACCGTCGCAGCGACCTATGCGGGCAATGACGAGGCGGCGGCGGCTTTCACCGCAGAAACCGGCATCAAGACCTACAAATGGAACGCCGCCGATTACGAGGCGTCCAAAGCCGGAATCGCGCAGGTCGAGGCTGACCTTGGCCCGATTGACATCGTGGTGGCGAATGCTGGCATCACCCGCGATGCGCCCTTCCACAAGATGACGCCCGAACAGTGGAAAGAGGTGATCGACACCAACCTGACCGGCGTGTTCAACACTGTGCACCCGATCTGGCCCGGCATGCGCGAGCGCAAGTTTGGCCGCGTGGTGGTCATCAGCTCGATCAACGGGCAGAAGGGCCAGTTCGGCCAGACAAACTACGCTGCGACCAAGGCAGGCGACCTGGGGATCGTGAAGTCGTTGGCGCAGGAAGGCGCGCGGTTCAACATTACCGCGAATGCGGTGTGCCCCGGCTATATTGCGACCGAGATGGTCATGGCCGTGCCGGAAAAAGTGCGCGAATCGATCATCGCCGGCATTCCGGCGGGCCGCTTGGGCGAGCCAGAGGAAATTGCCCGCTGCGTTGCATTCCTTGTGTCGGATGATGCTGGCTTTGTGAACGGCTCGACCATCAGCGCGAACGGCGCGCAGTTCTTCGTCTAAGCTGACGACCCGAAAATGTTCAGGCCCGATGGCGCACCCGCTATCGGGCCTTTTTCATGCGAAAAAACCAAGGCACCTGGGTGCCTTGGCAGTCAGAGGCGGCGCAGGAGAGCGCCCGAGGGAACTTGTGTTACCAGCCGTCGGCGTTGCGGGTGCCGAATTTCTCGACCAGAAAATCAATCAATGCGCGGACCTTGGGCTGGGTGTAGCGGCCCGACGGGTAAACCGCATGAAGCCCCTGCACATCGCGCGGCAGGTCGGGGATGACATCTTTCACCAGCCCGGTTTTCATCGCGTCCGCATAAAGGAAGCTGGGCAAATAGGCGATCCCAAGCCCGTTGATCGCCGCAGTCAGCAACGATTGTCCGTCATTGACCGAAAACCACGTGGCAGAGCGCACCTGCCGCACTTCACCCGAAGGCGCGGTGATCTTCCACATGGAAGAGGCGGCATTGTGCGAATAATATAGCAGTCGGTGCGCGTTCAAATCGTCCAGCCGTTCCGGGCGACCATGTTCGGCCAGATAGGCGGGCGCTGCGATCAAGCGTTGCGTTGTTTCACAAATCTTGCGGGCGCGCAGCGTGCTGTCATCCATTTCGCCCATGCGGATGGCCAGATCGAACCCTTCCGAGATCAGCTCGACATAGCGGTTTTTCAGCACCATGTTGACCGACACATCCGGGTAGCGGTTCAGGAATTCTCCCAAGATGGGCGACAGATGCGTGGCGCCAAAATCCGTGGGGACTGCTAGGCGCAACACGCCAGAGGGCGCGGATTGCATGGATGTGACAAGGCTATCCGCCTCTCCCGCATCGTTCAGCACGCGGCGGGCACGGTCGTAATAAGCAAGGCCAATATCTGTGGGGCTGACCCGGCGCGTGGTGCGGTTCAGCAAACGTGCGCCCAACCGCGCTTCCAAGGAGGAGACGTGCTTGGACACGGCAGACTTGGAGATGCCCATCTTGCGCGCCGCGTCGGTAAAACCGCCTTGGTCCACCACAGTGGCAAATGCTTCCATTTCGGTCAGTCGGTCCATCGTCACGCCCTTCGAAACCAATTCGATACTGATGCATCTTTGTCTTCAATTCGGGCGAGAATGCGGAGCGGTCGGGGCTTTCCCGCGACAAAGCGGCAGGCGGGGGCGAAAAATCTTGCACAGCGCGATGTGCCAATCTTGCAACAGTGCCGCGCGCTGCCCACATATGGCTCAAGGCCCGCACAGGCCAACGCGCTGCATGACAGGCGGGGCCATCAACCGGGTGCTTTATGAAAGGACGACACCATGAATATGGAAAAATTCACCGAACGCGCCCGGGGGTTCGTGCAAGCGGCCCAAACCATCGCATTACGCGAAGACCACCAACGCCTGACCCCTGCCCACTTGCTGAAAGTGCTGCTGGATGACGATCAGGGCATGGCCGCCAAGCTGATTGGCCGCGCGGGTGGCGCTGCGGCGCAAGTCGCGCAATCGAACGATCTGGCGCTGGCCAAACTGCCCAAGGTGCAGGGTGGCAATGGGCAGATCTACATGGACCCGCAAATGGCCAAGGTGCTGGATCAGGCCCAACAGATTGCGCAAAAGGCGGGCGATAGTTTCGTCACGGTCGAACGGCTGCTGACCGCTCTCGCTTTGGTCAAATCCGACGCGAAAGAAGCGCTGGATGCCGGTGCCGTAACCGCGCAAAACCTGAACACCGCGATCAACGATCTGCGCAAGGGCCGCACCGCCGATACCGCTTCGGCGGAAGAGGGGTATGAGGCGCTGAAGAAATACGCCCGCGACCTGACCGAAGCCGCGCGCGACGGCAAGATCGACCCGATCATTGGCCGTGATGACGAAATTCGCCGCGCGATGCAGGTTCTGTCGCGTCGCACCAAGAACAACCCGGTTCTGATCGGGGAACCCGGCGTGGGTAAAACAGCCATCGCCGAAGGTTTGGCTTTGCGCATCGTCAATGGCGATGTGCCTGAATCTCTGCGCGACAAGAAACTGATGGCGCTGGATATGGGCGCGCTGATCGCCGGTGCCAAATACCGGGGCGAGTTCGAGGAACGGCTGAAAGCCATCCTGTCGGAAGTGACCTCTGCCGAGGGCCAAATCATCCTGTTCATTGACGAGATGCACACGCTGGTCGGCGCGGGCAAATCCGAAGGGGCGATGGATGCCGCGAACCTCATTAAGCCCGCTTTGGCGCGGGGGGAGTTGCACTGCATCGGCGCCACCACGCTCGATGAATACCGCAAGCATGTTGAAAAAGACGCGGCGCTGGCCCGGCGTTTCCAGCCTGTCATGGTCGAGGAACCGACGGTCGAGGATACCATTTCCATCCTGCGCGGCATCAAGGAGAAGTATGAACTGCACCACGGTGTGCGGATTTCCGACAGCGCGCTGGTAACGGCAGCGACCCTTTCCCACCGCTATATCACCGACCGGTTTTTGCCGGACAAGGCAATTGACCTGATGGACGAAGCCGCCAGCCGCTTGCGCATGGAAGTGGACAGCAAGCCCGAAGAGCTGGACGCGCTGGACCGCGACATTCTGCAAAAGCAGATCGAGGCCGAGGCGCTCAAGAAAGAAGACGACGCGGCCTCCAAGGACCGGCTGGACGGGCTGGAGCGTGAACTGGCTGAGTTGCAACAGCGCAGCGCCGAAATGACGGCCACATGGCAATCCGAGCGCGACAAGCTGGAAGCGGCGCGCCAGATCAAGGAAGATCTGGACCGCGCCCGGATCGAATTGGAGACCGCCAAACGGACGGGCGATTTCGCCAGCGCCGGGCGCCTGCAATATGGCCAGATCCCGGACTTGGAACGCAAGCTGGCAGAGGCCGAAGCGCGCGAGACAGAGAAGATGGTCGCCGACGCCGTGCGCCCCGAGCAGATTGCCGAGGTGGTGGAACGCTGGACGGGCATCCCCACCAGTAAAATGCTGGAGGGCGAGCGCGAGAAGCTGTTGCGCATGGAAGACGAGTTGCGCAAGCGTGTGGTCGGCCAAGACGCAGCCTTGCGCGCCGTGGCCAATGCCGTGCGCCGCGCGCGCGCGGGACTGAACGACGAGAACCGCCCCCTTGGGTCGTTCCTGTTCCTTGGGCCAACCGGCGTGGGCAAGACCGAACTGACAAAGGCAGTCGCGGCCTACCTCTTCGACGACGATCAGGCCATGGTGCGCATCGACATGTCCGAGTTCATGGAGAAGCATTCGGTCTCTCGTCTGATCGGCGCGCCTCCGGGCTATGTGGGATATGATGAAGGCGGCGTTCTGACCGAAGCAGTGCGGCGGCGGCCCTATCAGGTTATCTTGTTCGACGAGGTCGAAAAGGCACATCCGGACGTGTTCAACGTGCTGTTGCAGGTTTTAGATGATGGCGTTCTGACCGATGGTCAGGGCCGCACAGTCGATTTCAAGCAAACGCTGATCGTGCTGACCTCTAATCTTGGGTCGCAAGCGCTGTCGCGTTTGCCCGAAGGGGCTGACCCGCAAGCGGCGCGTGATGAGGTCATGGAAGCGGTGCGGGGCCATTTCCGCCCCGAATTCCTGAACCGTCTGGACGAGACCGTGATCTTCGACCGGTTGGCACGCACGGACATGGATTCGATTGTCGACATCCAGATCGCCCGCTTGCTGAAACGCCTGCTGGCACGCAAGATCACGCTGAACCTGGATGATAGCGCCCGCGCTTGGTTGGCCGACAAGGGCTATGACCCGGTCTATGGCGCGCGCCCGCTAAAACGGGTGATCCAGCGCTATTTGCAAGACCCGCTGGCGCAATTGCTGCTGAGTGGCAAGGTCATGGATGGCGCGACTGTTGCGGTTTCGGCCGGGCCTGACGGGCTGTTGATTGACGATCATCTGGCCAGCGACGACAGCGCGCCGCGGGCGGCCGTGCACTAAACCAAGACCGAACGGCGCGCGGGCCATGACCGCCTGCGCGCCGTCATGCCGGCAGTTCAGGTTCAATCGGAAGCTGCAACACCACGCGCAAACCGCCCAGACTTTGGCCATCGGTCAGAAGCATCTTGCCGCCATGCGCGCGCAAGATGTCTTGCGCGATGGCCAAGCCCAAACCCACATGCGCCCCGACATTCTGGTTGCGCGATTGGTCCAGCCGCACGAACGGCTCGCATACCCGCGCGCGGTCCGCCGGGGCGATGCCCGGCCCGTCATCTTCTACCGCAATCGTCAGAATGTCCTGATCGGCAGATATTTCGACCTGCGCCGCCTCGCCATATTCCAAGGCATTGCCAAGGACGTTATCCAGCGCACGCTCCACCTGCCCCTCGCGCAGAACCATTTTGCGTGGCACTGGGCTGGAAACACGCATCTCTACTTTGCCGCCCGCGCTGTGATACCGGGCCACAAGGTCGGCAACCAATTGCGCGGGGTCCATTGCCACAAGGCGCGCGCCCTCTTCGCCACGGGCATAATCCAGAAAGCTGTTCAGCAATGTTTCAAGATGGGCGATTTCCGTTTCCAGAGCCTCACGATCTTCTGACAGTTCGGCCATAGAGAGCATCAGCCGCATCCGCGTCAGCGGGGTGCGCATATCATGGCCCAAGCCTGACAGCATCATTTTACGCTGCGCATTTTGCCGCTCCAACCGGTTGCGCATGTCGATGAAAGCCAAGGCCGCCGCACGAATTTCTCGTGCACCCGACGCGCGAAGCTGCACCGATTGGCCGCGGCCATAAGCCTCTGCTGCGGCACCAAGGCGCCGGATGGGGCGAATTTGCAACCGCAGATATTGCAGTGCGATCGTCACCAAAACCAAAGAAGCAAGAAAGACCAGCACCAGCAATTGATGCGAGTTTGTCGGGGCCAATCGGTTGCGTGGAATCGATACCTGCAACAGGCCATGCTTGGTCTGCGCCCAAAACACGGCCCTGTCCGGATCATTGCGGAGAACAGCGCCGAGATAACCCGGCACGTCCTTGCGCAGGACAGCCAAGATCTCTTGCCCAGCAAGGTCATACCATGCCGCACCACTCACAGTGACGTCGGGCAAGGCCTGCAATATCGCCAGATCCAACTCCAATGCGCGGGCAAGGTCAGTCTCGAACACCGCGTCCAGATCAGATGCAGGCAATGTATTGCTGCGCGCGATAATCACTGCCACGGCATCCAGCACGCCGCCGGTCATCTGTTGCGTCACACGTTCGTAATGGCGCTGCACGAAAACAACCGACAGCACGATCTGAATAAGCAGGATCGGCACTACGACGATCAGAACCGCCCGCCCGAAAAAACTGCGCGGCAAAATGGATTTGATCGAGGGCAAAGGGGTCGGCATGGTGGGCATCCATCGGCGTTGATGCGAACATATACGCTATACAGCCGCCTTGCATCGCGATATTTTTAGCGGCCATGACCCATGTGACCTCACTTGCCCAGGACCTGCGCCTGATCTGCGCCGATAACCCGTCCCCCATGACCGGCGAGGGCACCAACAGCTACATTCTGGGCCGAAAGCAGGTTTGCGTCATTGACCCCGGACCGAACGATCCAACTCATCTTGCGCGGCTTTTAGACGCCATCGGCCCCGACAGGGTGGCCTGCATCCTCGTTACACATAGCCACAAGGACCATTCGCCGCTGGCGCCTCTCTTGGGTCAAGCAACAGGGGCGCCGGTTCTGGCTTTCGGCGACAGCCGCGCCGGGCAGAGCGAGGTCATGCAGGCCTTGGCGGCCCAAGGCATTTCTGGCGGCGGCGAAGGTGTGGACCCAGACTTCAAGCCAGACCTTTGCCTGCGCGACAATGAAGTCGTGGCGTTTGGTGACCATCGACTCATCGCGCTCTGGACACCCGGCCATATGGGGAACCACATGTGCTTTCAGTGGGGCGATGTGGTTTTCACGGGTGACCATGTCATGGGTTGGGCGCCGTCTCTCGTCTCGCCGCCAGACGGTGACATGTCCGCTTACATGGCGTCTTTGGCACGGTTAACCAAGATAAACGCCCGGGTCATGTATGCGGGCCATGGCGCCGCGATAGAGCATCCGCAAAGCCGCGTCGCGGAGCTTCTGGCGCACCGAAACGCCCGCGAGACCGCGATCCTCGCCGAACTCGCTCCCGGCCCTGCGACCATTCCTGCTTTGACCGACCGGATCTATACCGATCTTGCCCCCACCCTTCATAAAGCAGCCGCGCGAAACGTCTTCGCGCATCTTGTGGATCTGCACACGCGCGGCCGGGTTTCGGCCAATCAAGGCTTGCACCCACTGGCAGAATTCACCTTGTCGCAAAGCTGACAATTTTCTTTCCGATTCCCACTGGACGCTCCGAAATCCAATTGCTATAGCGCCCACATGGTCCGGCGTAGCTCAGCGGTAGAGCAGTTGACTGTTAATCAATTGGTCGTAGGTTCGATCCCTACCGCCGGAGCCA
>JAFGVZ010000028.1 GCA_016937725.1 Paracoccaceae bacterium
CGATTTTGCAGCGATTGGCGCGCGCTTCGGAATGGATTTTGCCTTTCATGACGAGAAGGCGCGGATGAAAGTCATCATCATGGTGTCCCGCTTCGGACATTGCTTGAATGACCTGCTGTATCGTTGGCGGATCGGGGCGCTGCCCATCGATATCGTGGCGGTGATCTCGAACCATATGGACTATCAGAAGGTGGTCGTGAATCATGATATTCCGTTCCACTGCATTCCCGTGACCAAGGCCAACAAACCACAGGCCGAAGCCCGTATCATGGAGGTGGTCGAGGATACCGGCGCGGACCTGATTGTGCTGGCACGTTACATGCAGGTTCTGTCCGACGAAATGTGCCGCAAGATGTCGGGGCGGATCATCAACATCCACCATTCTTTCCTGCCCAGCTTCAAGGGCGCGAACCCCTACAAGCAAGCCTATGAACGCGGGGTGAAGCTGATTGGCGCGACCTCGCATTATGTGACTGCGGATCTGGACGAAGGCCCGATCATCGAACAAGACACAGTGCGCGTGACGCATGCGCAATCAGCCAGCGATTATGTCAGCTTGGGGCGCGACGTGGAAAGCCAGGTTCTGGCCCGTGCGATCCATGCCCATATCCACCGTCGCGTGCTGCTGAACGGTAACAAGACCGTGGTATTCCCGGCCTCGCCCGGGTCTTACGCATCAGAGCGCATGGGGTAAGGCCCGGTCGATCGTCGCACCACAAGGTCAATGGGCAGGACCAGCTTTTCGCTGTCCGGCCCATCCTCGGCAAGCCGCCGCAGCACCATGGCGGCGGCTTCCGCGCCAATCCGGGTTGCGGGAATATCGACGGTGGTCAAGGCGGGCGACAAATGCGCGGTCACGTCGATATTGTCTATCCCGATCACCGAGAGTGCAGTCGGCACGCTGATCCCCCGTGCCTGCGCCTCGAACATCACGCCCATTGCCAGCATGTCCATTGCGCCAATGATGGCGGTCGGGCGCGGCACCTGTCCCAGCACTTCCGCGCAGCCGCTGCGCCCGGAGAGGACATTCGGGGTTTGCTCTGAGATCAGCGCATCCGGCAGGTCTAGCCCGGCCGCGTGCAGCGCCATGCGAATTCCGTTCACGCGTGCGGCCTGTCGGTCATTGATTGCGCGATGGCCGCAGACGACCGCTATATGCAGGTGGCCAAGGTCCATCAGGTGCTGCGCGGCCATCGCACCGGCCTTGTGGTTGTCGACAAGCACTTGGTCGAACCCTTCGCGCCCTTCCCAAAGCTGGATCAAGGGCACCTCTGCACTGTCGATCAGCGCCCATGTCGATTGCGGGCGCGCGCCACCCACCACCACCAAAGCATCCACCCCGTGAGAGATGAGTTGCGACAGCGCTGCCGCCTCTGCCGCCGGGTCGTATTCGTGCGAGGCGATCAAAAGCTGGTAGCCATTGGCCGAAAGCGTTTTCTGCATTTCTTGCAGGGTCGCGGAAAAGATCGGACTGTTCAGCGTTGGCACGGCAACGCCCACGGTATTGGAGCGCCCCGAGACAAGCGCCCGTGCCCGCCGGTTCGGGACATAGCCCATGCTGGTGGCGACGGCACGCACACGCTCCAGCGTTTCGGGTTGCACAAGGCCGGGTTTGGACAGCGCGCGCGACACGGTCGCAATGGACGTATCGCACGCGGCGGCGATGTCGATAAGCGTGGGTTTCGAACGTTTCTGCATGGTTTCGTTTTCAAAATGTAAAATTTACATACCATGCCACAAATGCCCGGTTCAATTATTTTATGTAAACTATATAGAAATTGTTTGACTCGTATTTCCTGATATGTAAGCGTTTACAGCAAGTCGAAAGGCCACGCGGCACGCATGAGGGGAGGCATGATGCAACGATGGGATAATCTGGCTTTGCTGGCATCGCTGCTGCTGTTTTCGGGCTATTTCGGGCATGTCATTTATGCGGCAAGCACCCGCAGCCCGATCATAAGCCTGAAACAGGAAGCGATTTTGCTTGGCATTTCGGTGCTGTGCTTTGCCGCTGGCAGCTTGGGGCGCGAAGCCCACGAGCGCAAGAAAAACTGACCAATATCTAGGGAGGAGACAGGTCATGACGGACAAGAAAACACGTATGGAATTGCAAAGCGCAGAGCGGCGCAATTTCCTGAAACTTGCCACTACGGGCAGCTTTACCGCCGCCGTGGTTGCGGGGGCCGCAGGCACGCTGTGGTCGTCCGAAGCCGCAGCGCAGACCGCGGCAGAGGAACGCGAGCGTCAGGCTGCCGCAGAGCATGTGATGACCATCGCAACCGCTTACGTGCTGGGCGCAACGCGCAGCTACCCGATCATGCAACTTGACCTGAAGGAAAACATCCAGAACGCCACTAACGGCAAGGTCTATGTGCGTCTGGCGCCGGGCGGTCAGCTTGGCTCGGGCGGCGAATTGGTCAGCGGCGTGCAGAACGGCGCGATCCAGTGCGCGCAGCATTCGCTTGCGAACTTTGCGCCGTTTGCACCTGTCGTGGACCTGATCAACTTGCCTTATCTGTGCGGGTCGAACCAGCGCTTCGTGAACCTTGTGAATTCAGAAACCTGGATCAACAACGTCCACCCCAAGGTCGAAGAGCGTGGCTTCAAGCCGTTGTTCTACATTGTCATCGACCCGCGTGTGGTTGCGCTGCGCAAGGGGATCGAGAACCCGGCCTTGGTGCCGTCAGACCTGCGCGGCGTGAAATTCCGGGTTCCAGGTTCGCAGATGTTGCAGCAATATTACTCCATGGCGGGTGCAAACCCGACGCCGGTGGCTTGGGGCGAAACGCCGTCGGCGATCACACAAGGTGTGGCCGATGCGCTTGACCCGTCCGTGGGCGCGCTGAACGTGTTTGGCTTCCGCGACCTGCTCAGCCATGTCACCTTCAACCAACCGGTGCCGGATAGCCAAGTTTACTCTATGAACCTCGAATGGTTCAATTCCATGCCCTCCGATGTCCAAGACGGAATCGAGGAAGCGGGCCGCATTACCATGATGCAGAACCTTGCCAAGGTGCCGTCGGCGCGCAACTACGCCATGGCCGAAATGCGCAAGGCAGGCGTGCAGTTCCACAGCCTGAGCGAAGAGCAGCTAAACGAATGGCGCGAAACCGTGGGCTATCAGCGCAGCGAGTGGGACAATTTCAAGATGGAACTCGCAGGCGATATGGACACGTTCAACGGTCTGGCAGAAGCCGCAGATACCTATGCCGGTATCCCGGTGCACGACGCCTAAGCGGCTTTGACCGGCGGGTCCGTTTGGCCCGCCGGATCACTTTCCCGACCAGACATCGACCGAAAGGGACCGGCCATGCTGCGCGCATTGGACCGCAATGCTGAACGTTGGGCATTGCTCTTCTTCTACATCCTGCTCGTCACCACCATGGTGATCGAGGTGATCCGCCGCGAGGTTCTGGCCTATTCGTCCATCTGGGGCGAGGAACTGGTGCGTTATTCCTTCATCTACCTTGTTTGGATCGGGGCAGCGGCGGCTATCAAGGATCGCGCGCATATCCGTATTGACGTGATCTTTCACGCGCTGCCGCACCGGGCGCAAACGCTGCTGTATCTGCTGGGTGATCTGATCATGCTGGC
>JAFGVZ010000215.1 GCA_016937725.1 Paracoccaceae bacterium
ATTGCCAGCGCGCCGCGCATGGCCGGGTTCATCATGGGCACGAATGATCTGGCCAAGGATATGGGCCTGCGCTACCGCGCCGACCGGATGCCGCTTCTGGCAAGCCTGCAAATGGGGGTGTTGGCCGCAAAAGCGCGCGGGCTGGTTGTGGTCGATGGTGTGTACAACGCCTTCCGCGACGGGGCCGGGCTGCGCGCCGAATGCGAGCAGGGCCGCGATATGGGCTTTGATGGCAAAACGCTGATCCACCCCGCGCAGTTGGAAATTGCCAACCGCATTTTCGCCCCCTCCTCGGACGAAATTGACACAGCGCGCCGCCAGATCGAAGCCTTTGACGCCGCCACCGCGCGGGGCGAGGGCGTGGCGGTTCTGGATGGTAAGATCGTCGAGAATCTGCACATAGTCACCGCGAAGCAAATTCTGGCGAAGGCGGAAGCCCTCGCCTCTTGAGGGAGTAAGCCACATGGGAACCTTGGTGCTGATTTTGGGCGTCGCGCTCTGGTGGGCGGCGCATCTGTTCAAGCGGGTCGCGCCCGAGCGCCGCGCGGCGATGGGCGACACCGGGCGGCTGGCCGCCACCGGCGCGATTATCTTGTCGGTGGTGCTGATGGTGATCGGCTATAAATGGGCCGATCCGGTCTGGCTGTGGTCGCCGCCGCCATTTCTGAAACATGTCAATAACCTGCTGGTCTTCATCGGCTTCTATTTCTACGCCGCGTCGGGGCTGAAAACCCGGCTGGCGCAGAAGGTGCGCCATCCGCAATTGTCGGGCTTCAAGGCCTGGGCTGTGGCGCATCTGCTGGTCGTGGGCAGCTTGCAAGGGTTGATCCTGTTCGGGGGCCTGCTGGCGTGGGCAGTGGTGTCAGTAATCGTCATCAACCGAGCCAATCGCAACTGGACCCGCCCGCCGGAAGCGGCACTATGGCGCGAGGGCGTGGCGCTGGTCTCTGCGCTGTTCCTGATGCTGGTCGTGGGCATCGTCCATGGGTGGCTAGGCCCGTGGCCCTTTGGCGGGGGCGCGTGATGCTGGCGTATCGTTTGCTGACGGCAGAAGACACATCGGCCTTTTGCCACAAGGTGACAGAGGCGCTGTCGAAAGGCTGGGTGCTGCATGGCAGCCCCGCCTATGCGGCAGACCCGGCCACGGGCGTGATGCGCTGCGCGCAGGCCGTGGTCAAAGAGGTGGATGCGACCTACCGGCCCGAGCTGAAGCTCGGAAGTCTATAAGTTCGGGGGCTGCCGCCCCCTTCGGGGCCAAATGGCCCCGATTCCCCCGCGAGTATTTGCGGCAAGATGAAGGATGCAGCGATGAACAAGACCAGCAAGGGGCGGTTCTTCGAGGATTACCGCGTGGGCGACAGGATCGCCCATGCCGTGCCGCGCACCGTATCGGGGGGTGAGCGCGCGCTCTATCATGCGCTTTATCCGTCGCGGGGGGCGCTGTATTCGTCGGATGAATTCGCGCGCGCTTGCGGCTTGCCCGCAAGCCCCGTCGATGACCTGATGGCGTTTCATATCGTGTTCGGCAAGTCGGTGCCCGATATCAGCGTGAACGCCGTGGCCAACCTGGGCTATGCACAGGGCCGCTTCCTGCGACCTGTCTATCCGGGCGACACTTTGCGCGCGACATCCGAGGTGATCGGGTTGAAGCAGAACTCCAACGGCAAATCCGGCGTGGTCTATGTGCGCACGACCGGGCTGAACCAGCGCGATGAGGTGGTGATCGACTATGTGCGCTGGGTAATGGTGCGCAAGGGCAATCTGGACGCGCCCGCACCCGACACCGTGCTGCCAGACTTAGCGGATGCCGTGAGCGCGGCGGATCTTGTTGTGCCAGAGGGGCTGACCTTTAGCGGCTACGATCACGATCTCGCGGGCGCGCCGCACCGCTGGGGCGATTATGCCGTTGGAGAGCAGATTGACCATGTCGATGGCATGACCATGGAAGAGGCCGAGCATATGCTGGCCACGCGGCTGTGGCAGAACACGTCGAAGGTGCATTTCGACCGCACGCAGCGGGTGGATGGAAAGCTGTTGGCCTATGGCGGGCATGTGATTTCCGTGGCGCGCGCGCTGTCGTTCAACGGGCTTGCCAATGCGCAGATGATCGTCGCCATCAACGGCGGTAGCCACGCCAATCCCTGTTTCGCGGGTGATACGATCCGCGCATGGTCGGAAGTGCTGGACCGCGCCGAAACTGCTGTGCCCGGCGTGGGAGCGCTGCGGTTGCGCACGGTGGCCACCAAGGGCGACCCGTTCGTGCTGCGTGGGGCCGAGGGCAAATACCACCGCGATGTGCTCTTGGATTTCGACTATTGGGTGCTGATGCCGACCTGAAATCAGCGCATTGATCCCGAATCGTGTTAATCTTTTGGCGGTTGATATCCTCTTGGAGATGACACATGCGCGATCGTGCTGTCCTGACTTTGGCTTTGGTGCTTTTCCCCGCATTTGCACACGCGCAAGCGGTTCTAAGTTGCGGGGCAAGTGAACGCCCATCCTCTATGATGGAGACTTTGAAAGGCGAATTCCGGGATGGGAATTTCCGAGGGTTCTTGGAAAAATCCGGGCGTTACCTGTCGGGCGAAGTGGCCAATTACGACAGCTATTTCGCCCGCATGGACGAGCTTTTCCCGAATGGATTTGACCTCTGCCAGACCGTGCTTGTGCGCGAAGAAGACCCGGGCTTTCGGCAAGAGATCGTGCTTTACGAATCCGATGCGATCAAAGGCCCGATTTCGCTATTCCTGACAACAGTCATCGTGAATGGGCGCGAGGAATTGCTGTATTTCAACTTCAATTCCAGCGCGACCGCCATTCTAGAACAGTTGCGCTGACTCGGGCGATGGCGCTTCGTGATCACAACCTTCCAAATTTGTGATCTCAAGCTCTGCATTTGCGATCACAAATGCGAATTCACCCAAGGCTTTTAGCGGAAACAGCAGGGTTTTTACGCCTTAACACACGCTGTGTGCGTGACATTCGCGTGAAATTCGGTATTCACAGGGGTCAAGACCCGGGTCGCCCGCGACCAAGCCAAACGAGAGAGGAGCCAGCCATGGCCGATGTAAACCGGGGCAACCGCCCGCTATCCCCGCACCTACAGATTTACCGCCTGCCGCTTGCGGCGGTCACGTCTATCTTGAACCGGATTACCGGGGTGGGGATGACGCTGGCGTCCATCCTGATTGTCTGGTGGTTTGCAGCCGGCGCGTTCAGCGCCGGGTATTTTGATTTTGTAGATGGGCTGCTCACCACAACCCTTGGTGAATTGGTGCTGATCGGGTCGCTGGCGGCACTCTGGTATCACATGCTCAATTCCATCCGTCACCTGATCTGGGATACCGGCCGCATGATGGATGTCGCGATCGTGGAAAAGACCAGCTACCTTGTCTTTGGCGGCACGGCTGTGCTGACAATTCTGACGATCCTGGCCGTGTAAGGGGGATATCATGAGCTATAAATCCGACTATTCCCGCGCCCATGGTCATGGGGCCGCCGGCGAAGGCCTGCACCATTGGTGGAGCCAGCGTGTCACCTCCATCGCGCTCATTCCGCTGACACTGCTCTTCGTCTTCCCCTTTGGCCGCACCCTTGGCGGCGGGCATGACGCTTTTGTCGCCACCTATTCAAACCTATGGCATGCGCTGGTGGCGGTTTTATTCATCATCGCGGCATTTGCGCATTTGCAACAGGGTTTGCAGACCGTGATCGAGGACTATGTTCCCAACAAGACGCAGCGCACTGCCGCGCTGCTGGTCAACATGCTGCTGTGCTGGGCGCTTGGGGCGGCTGGCATTCTGTCGGTTGCCACCGTCCTGTTCAGCGCCTGAGGAAGTAAGATGTCTGCATACAAGATCGAAGAACATACCTATGACGTGGTCGTGGTGGGCGCGGGCGGCGCGGGTTTGCGCGCAACGCTTGGCATGGCCGAACAAGGTCTGAAAACCGCCTGTGTGACCAAGGTTTTCCCCACCCGCTCGCACACGGTTGCGGCGCAGGGCGGGATTGCCGCCAGCCTGTCGAATATGGGTCCGGACAATTGGCAGTGGCACATGTATGACACCGTCAAGGGGTCGGACTGGCTGGGCGACACGGACGCGATGGAATACCTCGCCCGTGAAGCGCCCAAGGCGGTGTATGAGCTGGAACATTACGGCGTGCCCTTCTCGCGCACCGAAGACGGCAAGATCTACCAGCGCCCCTTCGGCGGCCACACCACCGAATTTGGCGAAGGCCCGCCCGTGCAGCGCACTTGTGCCGCCGCCGACCGCACCGGCCATGCCATGCTGCACACGCTTTATGGCCAGTCGGTGAAGCAAAAGGCCGAGTTCTTTATCGAGTATTTCGCAACCGACCTGATCATGTCCGACGATGGCCAGTGCCAGGGCGTCATGGCGTGGAAGCTGGATGACGGCACGCTGCATGTGTTCAACGCCAAGATGGTCGTTCTGGCCACCGGCGGCTACGGGCGCGCTTATTTCAGCGCGACAAGCGCGCATACCTGCACCGGCGACGGCAACGGGATGGTCGCGCGCGCAGGGCTGCCCTTGCAGGACATGGAATTCGTGCAGTTCCACCCGACCGGCATTTTCGGCGCGGGCTGCCTGATTACCGAGGGGGCGCGCGGCGAAGGCGGCTATCTGACGAACTCGGAAGGCGAGCGGTTCATGGAACGCTACGCGCCGACCTACAAAGATTTGGCAAGCCGCGATGTGGTGTCGCGCTGCATGACCATTGAAATCCGCGAAGGGCGCGGGGTTGGCCCGAACAAGGACCATATCCACCTGAACCTGTCGCACCTGCCAAAAGAGGCGCTGCATTTGCGCCTGCCCGGCATCTCCGAATCCGCCCGCGTTTTCGCAGGTGTGGATGTGACCAAGGAACCGATCCCGGTGCTGCCGACCGTGCATTACAACATGGGCGGCATCCCGACGAATTATTGGGGCGAGGTGTTGAACGCCGACGCCGAGAACCCCGACCGCATCGCGCCCGGCCTGATGGCCGTGGGCGAAGCGGCCTGTGCAAGCGTGCATGGCGCGAACCGTCTTGGGTCCAACAGCCTGATCGACCTTGTGGTCTTTGGCCGCGCCGCCGCCATTCGCGCGGGGCAGATCGTGGACCCGAAAACCCCGAACCCGGAATTGAACAAGGCCAGTGTCGAGCGGGCGCTGGACCGGTTCGACAAGTTCCGCAACTTCAACGGCGGCACGCCGACCGCCGACTTGCGGCTGGAAATGCAGAAAACCATGCAGGCCGATGCCGC
>JAFGVZ010000029.1 GCA_016937725.1 Paracoccaceae bacterium
ACCTCGCGCGGCGGGCTGATCGGGATGTATTTGGCCATTATCGCCAAGGACCGGCTGCGCGGCCTGTGCCTCAATGACATTGGTCCGGTGGTCGAGGCCGAAGGGCTGGACAAGATCGACACGTATATTGGCCGCAACCCTGCCGCGCGCAGCCATGGAGAGGCGGCCTTGGCGCTGGCCCGCGCCATGCCGGAATTCGACGTGGCCCCAAGTCGTTGGGCAGAGGAAGCGCGCAAGCATTTCGTGAAGACCGACCAAGGCTTGCAGATCAATTACGACCCGGCCTTGCGCGATGCCTACCTGGCCGCGCGCGCGGGCGGGGCAGGCGATCTTTGGCCCATGTTCCATGCCTGCGCAGGGCTACCGTTAGCCTGCATCCGTGGCGCGAATTCGACCTTGCTGAGCAGCGCGACCTTGGCCGAAATGACCCGCCTGCGCCCCGATATGGTGGTCGAGGAGGTGCCGGGGCGCGGACATGTGCCATTCCTTGACGAACCCGAATCGCTGCGCGCGATCAGCACCTGGTTGGGGATGTGCCTATGAATATCGACATGATCGACGCGGCGGCGACCCGCATCAAGGGCCATGCGCGCGAAACGCCGTTGCTGTCCTCGCCCTTTCTGGACGAAGTTGCAGGGCGGCGTGTCTTGGTCAAGGCGGAATGCCTGCAACATACCGGCAGCTTCAAATATCGCGGCGCGCGGGCGGCCCTGTCGGCTTTGCCAAAGGGGGCCACAGGCGTTCTGGCCTGTTCATCCGGCAACCATGCGCAGGGCGTGGCTTTGGCCGCGCGCGAATTGGGGCTGGCGGCGGTTATCCTGATGCCGTCCGATGCCCCCCGCGTGAAGCTGGAGAACACGGCGGCCCTTGGGGCAGAGGTTGTGACCTATGACCGCGCCACCACCGACCGTGACGTCTTGGCGGCGGACATGGCCCGCGCGCGCGGGCTAGAGTTGATCCACCCTTTCGACAACCCGCAAGTGATTGCGGGCCAAGGCAGCGTCGGGCTGGAGATTGCCGCGCAAGCCCATATGGCCCCTGCCGATGTGCTGGTCTGTTGCGGTGGCGGCGGGCTGACGGCGGGCATTGCCTTGGCGCTGGAGGCGCGGGCACCCGGTTTACGGGTGCGGCCCGTCGAGCCCGAAGGCTTCGATGACACCGCGCAATCCTTGGCAGCAGGACGGATCGTGAAGAACCCCGCCCGCGCGGGGCTGTGCGACGCGATCCTGACACCCGCGCCCGGCAAACTGACATTCCCCATCCTGCACCGCCTGTGCGGCCCCGGTCTGGTTGTGTCGGACGCGCAGGTCTTGGCCGCGATGGCGTTGGCGCAGGACCGGCTGAAACTGGTGCTGGAACCGGGCGGCGCGGTCGCGCTGGCCGCGGCCCTGTTCCGGCCCGATGCGGTGCAAGGCGACACGGTCATTGCCGTCGCCACAGGCGGCAATGTGGACCGTGACATCTTTATCCGCGCCCTTCATCATGGAGTATCCGATGCCCATCGCCCAGCTTGACGGTGTCGAGATTTACTACGAATTGACCGGCCCCGAAGGCGGGCTGCCCTTGGTGCTGTCCAATTCGCTAGGCTGCACGCTCGAGATGTGGGACCCGCTCTTGCCGCATCTGCCCGACGGTTTACGCATTCTGCGCTATGACCGGCGCGGGCATGGGCGGTCCAGCGTGCCACGCGCGCCCTATTCCATGGGCCAGCTTGTGCGCGATACCGAACAGCTTCTGGACCATCTGGCGCTGGGGCCTTGCGTGTTTCTGGGCCTGAGCATTGGCGGCATGGTGGCCCAAGGGCTGGCGGTCAAGCGCCCCGATTTGGTCCGGGCGCTGATCCTGTCGAACACGGCAGCCCGCATTGCGACAAACGCAATCTGGCAAGAGCGCGCCGAAACCGCCCGCGCCAAGGGGCTAGAGGCTTTGGCCGATGCGACCATGGAGCGTTGGTTTACCGCAAAGTTCCGCGCCACGCCTGAATTCGCACACTGGCGCGCGATGTTCTGTGCCACCCCGCTGGAGGGTTGGATCGGCTGTGCCGCAGCCATTGCGGGGACGGATTTCTACACCACCACCGCCACGCTGCGCTTTCCCACGCTGGGAATTGCGGGCGACCGCGACGGGTCCACCCCTCCCGATTTGGTGCGCGAAACGACAGACCTTATCCCTGGTGCGGATTTCGTTCTTTTGCGACCGGCGGGCCACTTGCCCCATATTGAACAACCTGCCGACTACGCGCAGGCGCTTGGCGATTTCTTGACCCGTCACCATCTTCATCTTGCCAAAAATACTCAATGTTGCGACGGCCATCATGGGGCGCAGGGGCAGAATGGGTAAATCCCCGTTTCTCTTCGCCGCCCCCCGCGCTAGACTGATACGAAACCAGCTAGGATTGGCATGAGCGAACAGTATCAGGTTCTGGCGCGGAAATACCGCCCCGAGAGTTTTGCCGATCTGATCGGGCAAGACGCGATGGTGCGCACCTTGCGCAACGCGTTTGCCGCTGACAGGATCCATCATGCTTTCATCATGACCGGCATTCGCGGCACCGGCAAAACCACCACCGCGCGGATCATCGCCAAGGGCCTGAACTGCATCGGGCCGGACGGGCAGGGCGGGCCGACCACGGAACCTTGCGGTGTGTGCGAGCATTGCCGCGCCATCATCGAAGGCCGCCATGTCGATGTGATGGAAATGGACGCGGCCTCGCGCACCGGCGTGGGCGATATTCGGGAAATTATCGACAGCGTCGCTTATCGCGCGGCCTCTGCCCGTTACAAGATCTACATCATCGACGAAGTTCACATGCTGTCGAACAATGCCTTCAACGCGTTGTTGAAAACGTTGGAAGAACCGCCCGCGCATGTGAAATTCATCTTTGCCACGACCGAGATTCGCAAAGTTCCGGTCACAGTGCTATCGCGCTGCCAGCGGTTTGATCTGCGGCGCATTGAACCTGAAGTGATGATTGCGCATCTGGACCGCGTGGCCAAAGCCGAGGGCGGGCAGGTGGCAGTGGATGCCCTGGCGCTGATCACGCGCGCCGCCGAAGGCTCTGTGCGCGATGCGATGTCGCTTTTGGACCAAGCTATCAGCCATGGTGCCGGCGAAACCACCGCCGACCAAGTGCGCGCCATGCTGGGGCTGGCTGACCGCGCGCGGGTGCTGGACCTGTTCGACCATATCATGCGCGGTGATGCGGGGGCGGCTTTGTCGGAACTGGCCGCGCAATATGCCGACGGGGCCGACCCGTTGGCGGTTTTGCGCGATTTGGCCGAGATTACGCATTGGCTGAGCGTGACGCAGATCACCCCAGATGCCGGCAATGACCCGACCATCAGCCCCGAAGAACGCGACCGGGGTGCACAGATGGCGGGCGCTCTTCCCATGCGGGTGCTGACACGAACATGGCAGATGCTGCTGAAAGCCTTGGAGGAAGTCGCCAGCGCGCCGAATGCCATGATGGCGGCGGAAATGGCTGTCATCCGGCTGACCCATGTCGCCGATCTGCCCAGCCCGGAAGAGATTTTGCGCAAATGGCACGACCAGACCCCGCCTAGCGGTGGGGGCGGTGCGCCTGCGCCGCGCGGCACACCCATGGGCGGCGGTGGCCCGCGCGCGATTTCGGGTGGCGCAGCGCATGGCCCGCAAGCCGCGCTGGCCGGGGCCGCGCCTGCGCTGTCGGATTATCCCGATTTTGACAGCGTCGTGGCGCTGATCCGATCGCGCCGCGACATGACCCTGTTGGTCGAGGTGGAAACCAACCTGCGCCTTGTGCGCTACAGCCCCGGCCGGATCGAATTTCAGCCCACTGACGCTGCACCAGTTGACCTTGCCCAACGCCTTGGCGCGCGGCTGCAAGGCTGGACCGGGGCGCGTTGGGCGGTGTCGGTGGCCAATACCGGCGGCGGGGCCACCTTGGCCGAACAGCAGGCGGCTCAGCAGGATGCCGACGAAGAAGAAGCCATGCAGAACAGCCTTGTCTTGGCGGTTCTGGAGGCGTTCCCAAAGGCGAAAATCGCCGAAATCCGGCCCCTGACCCCGCCAGAGGATGAAGCCGCCACTGCCGCTTTGCCAGAGGTCGAGGATGAGTTTGACCCCGATTGGGACCCGTTTGAAGACACATGAAGAAAGGGCACTAACATGCTGAAAGGTTTGGGCGGTATGGCCGATATGGCCAAGATGATGAAAGCCGCGCAGGAAATGCAGGGCAAGATGACCCAGCTTCAGGAAGACCTGAAGGCGATTACCGTCACCGGCGAATCCGGGGCTGGCCTTGTGAAAGCCACGGCGACCGCCAAGGGCGAATTGACCGGGCTCGACATTGATCCGTCGATCTTCAATTCGGATGACAAGGAAGTGGTCGAAGACCTGATCCTTGCCGCCATCAAGGATGCGCAGGCCAAGGCCGAAGCCCGCTCGCGCGAAGAAATGGGCAAGATCGCGGAAAGCATGGGGCTGCCGCGCGACATGAACCTGCCGATGTAACCGCGAATGGCCGATGCCCGTGATGACATAGATGCGTTGATCGGCCAATTTGCGCGGCTGCCGGGGCTCGGGCCACGGTCCGCGCGGCGCATGGTATTGCACCTATTGCAGCGGCGCGACCAAGCCTTGCGGCCCTTGGTCATGGCGCTGGACCGCGTGGCGCAGACAGCCCAGCCCTGCACGCGCTGCGGCAATATCGCCACCGCGCCCATTTGTGACATCTGTGCCGATCCCAAGCGCGCCACGGGCGAGATTTGCGTGGTCGAGGATGTGGCCGATCTGTGGGCGATGGAACGTGGGCAGGCCTTTTCGGGCCGCTACCATGTGCTGGGGGGCACGCTCTCGGCGCTGGATGCCGTTGGGCCGGATGATTTGCGCATCCCGGACCTGCTGGCGCGCATTTCGGCCGAAGGCGTGCGCGAAGTGATCCTTGCGCTTGGCGCAACGGTCGATGGCCAGACAACCGCCCATTACATAGCCGAAGCTTTGGAGGATACCGGCGTGACGCTCAGCGCTTTGGCGCAAGGCGTGCCAGTCGGCGGCGAGCTGGATTTTCTGGACGATGGCACGATCGGGGCTGCCTTGCGCGCGCGGCGCGCCTTCTGACACGCTGCTTAATTCTTTATTAACCGCTCTTATGCTTTCTTAACCTTCGACGCACGCAATGTGCGGTATTTGGGTAGGTGCAATGGGCATGGCGCAGGTCGCAAATCGGCACGAAGGGGCTTTGCCGCTTGTCCCGGTGGCACCCAAGTTGCGCATGGTGCGGTCCCAGACATCACGCGGCACCGGGCGTGAACCCCTTGGCGAAATCTTGCGCCGCATGGGAGTGCTGACTGCGTCGCAGCTTATGCAGGCCATCAAGCTGCAAGAAGGGCAGGAAGGGCTGCTGGGCGATATCCTGCTGGCGCGGGGGCTGATCACGCGCGCGGCGTTGATCGAAGCGTTATCGCGCCAATACCAGACCGCGTTCATGACAGAAGCAGACCCGGACCCGGACCCCCGTTTGCTGGACCAACTTGGTGTGCGGCAAGCCTTGTCCATGGCCTGCCTTCCGTGGCGCGCGGCGGGTGGGGTGACGCTGATCGCCTGCGCGCGCCCGGCAGAGTTCGACACACAGCGCCCCGCGCTGGAAGCGGTTTTCGGCCCTGTCGTCATGGTGCTGATTAGCGAAACCCATTTGCATGCGCGTGTGCTGAAACTGCGGCGCAACCGCTTGCGGCTTTGGGCTGAAACCTGCGTTGCGGAAGAAGAAAGCTGCCGGGTGCTGCAAAACCGCTGGTTCAGCCGGGTTTTGGCCTGCGGCTTGGCGCTGATTGTGCTTTGCGCGGTCGTCTCGCCGCGCCTTGTGCTGCTGGCGCTGACGGGCTTGGTCGTGGTGGCGCTCGGCATCTCGACCGCGTTGAAGCTGGCCTCTGCGGTCGTGGCGTTGCGCGCCCAAAGCGGCACGGTGCCGCCAGACGCAGTTCAGGCGCGCCGCCCCATCGTTTCGGTCATGGTGCCTTTGTATAAAGAGCCAGAGGTCGTGCCGCGCCTGATCAACCGCTTGTCGCGGCTGACATGGCCGCGCGAATTGACCGATATCTTGCTGGTTGTCGAAGAAAACGACCATCTGACGCGCGATGCGCTTGCCCGGCTAACCTTGCCGCGTTGGCTGCGTGTTATTCCGGTCCCCGATGCCAAACTTAAAACCAAGCCGCGTGCGCTGAACTATGCCATGATGTTCGCGCGCGGCACCCTCATCGGTGTTTATGATGCCGAGGATGCCCCCGAACCTGACCAATTGCACCGCGTGGTCGACGCGTTTCAGGCCGGCCCCGCGAACCTCGCCTGCGTGCAAGGGGTGCTGGATTTCTACAACCCGAATGTGAACTGGCTGTCGCGCTGTTTTACCATCGAATACGCGACATGGTTTCGCATTGTCCTGCCGGGAATGCAGCGGCTTGGTTTGGCGGTGCCTTTGGGCGGCACCACGCTGTTTTTCCGCCGTGACATTCTGGAAAGCTTGGGCGGTTGGGACGCGCATAACGTGACCGAGGATGCCGATTTGGGCATTCGTCTTGCGCGCCATGGCTATGTCACGCATTTGCTGCCGACTACGACCTTCGAGGAAGCCAATTGTCACGTGCTGCCATGGATCAAGCAACGGTCGCGCTGGCTGAAAGGCTATGCGATCACATGGCTTGTGCATATGCGCCAGCCGCGAATTCTGTGGCGGCAATTGGGGCCGTGGCGCTTTTTCGGGGTGCAGGTGTTGTTTCTGGGCACTCTGGTGCAGTTTCTATTCGCGCCATTGCTCTGGAGCTTTTGGCTCATGCTGCTCGGCTTTGGCCATCCGTTGCTGGACACATTGCCCTCGCAGGCTTTTGGTGCGCTGGCCGTGGTGTTCCTGACGGCAGAGGCCACGAATGTCGCGCTTGGGGCGGCGGCGCTACGAGCGCGGCACCATGCCGGGCTGTGGCGGTGGCTGCCTGCGTTGCACGCCTATTTCCCGCTTGCCGTGGTCGCGGTTTACAAGGCGCTGTGGGAGTTGATCGTCTCGCCCTTCTACTGGGACAAGACCACGCACGGCAAATATGGCGGCGCGGTCGATACGCAGGTCATACATGTTTAGCGAGAGTAATAATTTCCATTAACACCTCAAGGTGGTAGACGTGTAAGCAATTCACTGCTAAACTACAACCAAGACGGGTATCATCGCGCAGGAGCACGCGGTTTGCTGGTATTCTTGAAGCATCGGCTGGTGGTGTTTTCAACCCCCAAATGCGGCAGCACCGCGTTGGAGAAAGCACTTGCGCCGCTGTCTGACATTGTGCTCCAGGGCGATCCGCGCATCAAACATTGCACCTTTCACCGCTACAAATGGCGGTTCGAGAAGTTTCTTGCGATTTTCGACACCGAGCCTTTGGACACGACCGCGCTTATCCGCCACCCGCAGGATTGGCTGGGAAGTTGGTATCGGTATCGTCACGGGTCTTGGTTGGATGGCACGGCGCACAGCACGAAGGGGCTAAGCTTCGACCAATTCGTCGAAGGGTATCTGGCCGACGAACAGCCACCTTTTGCCGCTGTCGGCTCTCAGGCGCGGTTCCTGACCCATCCGAAAACCGGCGAGACCGTAAACTTTCTATATCGCTACGACGGGTTCGACGCCTTTCGCGGCTTCCTGGAAGAGCGTTTAGGTCAAGCGATCTTGCTGGATCGGCTCAACGCCTCTGCCGAGATGCGCTTGTCTCTGTCGCCCCATCTGGCCCGCCGCCTTGAAGCCGGGTGCGCGGCGGATTACGCCCTTTATGACAGCGCCCATGCCCCCAAACCACAAAGCCGCATGCGCAGCCTGATCCGCGCTCTTGCAAGCTGACGGGCTTCGGGTGCAGTCTGGCACCTGAACAGTTTGCAACAGGAGCAGATCATGGCCTTGGAAGACCGCATTGCCGTGGCGCGCGGTGAAGCGCCCGCCGATCTGGTGCTGCGCGGGGCCGAAACCCTGTGCATGGTCACGGGCGCGCGCATTGCCGGGGACGTGGCCATTCATGAAGGGCAGATTGTCGGCATCGGCGCGACTTATGAGGGCGCGCGGGTCATCGACCTGTCAGGCCATATCCTTGTGCCGGGCTTTATCGACACGCATCTGCATATCGAATCCTCGCTGGTCACGCCTTACGAATTTGATCGCTGTGTTGCCCCGCGCGGGGTGACAACCGCCATCTGCGACCCGCATGAAATTGCCAATGTCGCAGGTGCCGTGGGCATTCGCTATTTCCAGACCGCGTCAGAGCATACGGTGATGGATATTCGCGTGAACCTCTCGTCCTGCGTGCCGTCCACCCATATGGAAACGGCGGGGTCCGCGCTGGACGCAGAGGCGCTTTTGGCCCTGCGCGACCACCCGTCGGTCATCGGGTTGGCCGAGTTCATGAATTTCCCCGGCGTCATCCACCGCGACCCAGGTTGCATGGCCAAGCTGCACGCCTTCGCGGGCGGCCATATCGACGGGCACGCGCCGCTTTTGTCGGGGCGTGACCTGAACGCCTATTGCGCAGCAGGTATCCGCACCGAGCATGAGGCGACCAGCGCCGAGGAGGCGCGCGAGAAGCTGCAAAAGGGTCTGCGCATCCTGATCCGCGAAGGGTCTGTCAGCAAGGATATGGTTGCGCTGCAACCGCTGCTGACGCCCCTGACCGCGCCCTATATATGCCTGTGCACCGATGATCGGAACCCGTTGGACATTGCCGAGCATGGCCATCTTGACCATATGATCCGTAGCCTGATCGCCATGGGCTGCGACCCGCTGGCGGTCTATCGCGCGGCGACGCTCTCTGCCGCCGAAGCCTTCGGGCTGAAGGATCGCGGCCAGATCGCCCCCGGCAAACGCGCCGATAT
>JAFGVZ010000216.1 GCA_016937725.1 Paracoccaceae bacterium
CATAAGCCACGCGCTTGCCGCCTTTCAGCAGTTCGGCAACCATTGGGTGATGCTTGAACCGCTGGAATTCATTATAGGGCGACAAGAAGGGGTTTTCGTAGTTCAGATGCACCACGAAACCCACATAAACCTGATTGTTGTCAATGTGGTAGATGAAGCTTCCGCCGCCTGCATTGCTGCCAAGCGGCCAGCCCATCGTATGCGTGACGGTGCCTTCGCGGTGCTTTTCCGGGTCAATCTCCCAGATCTCCTTCATGCCAAGGCCGTATTTCTGCGGCTCTTTCCCCTTGGAGAGATCAAACCGCGCAATCACTTCTTTCGAGAGTGAGCCGCGCACGCCCTCGGACAGGAACACGTATTTGCCGTGCAACTCCATACCCGGCTCGTAGCCATCGCCGGGGGTGCCGTCGGGGTTCTTGCCGAACTCGCCCGCGACAACGCCTTTGACTGCGCCATCCTCGCCATAGACCAGTTCAGAGCAGGACATGCCGGGGAAAATTTCGACCCCCAGCGCCTCGGCCTGTTCGGCCATCCAGCGGCAGACATTGGCCATCGACACGATGTAATTGCCGTGGTTGTTCATCAAGGGCGGCATGGGCCAGTTTGGAACACGAATTTGCCCCGCCTCGCCCAGCATGTAGAAATTGTCCTCGCGCACGGGCACGTTGATCGGCGCACCACGCTCTTTCCAATCAGGCATCAGCGCATCCAGACCGCTGGGGTCCAGCACCGCGCCCGATAGAATATGCGCGCCCACTTCAGAGCCCTTTTCCAGCACCACCACGCCCAGATCGGGATCTAGCTGTTTCAACCGGATTGCAGCAGACAGGCCAGCAGGCCCCGCGCCCACGATAACAACATCATATTCCATGGCTTCGCGGTCAGTGGCGGTCATGTTCGCTCCTATCATTGCGCATGGCGGCATCTTTGCGACACATTCTGTCGCACACCCCTAGCCCGGAACGGGCGGCATGGTCAATGCTTACGCGGCGTTGCAGCACGAACAACCGGCTGATCGCGACAATATGTATCTGAAAGCCGAAATTCGCATTGCGCTTGCATTCGGCGCGGCTCTGCGCTCAGATGTGTGGGAGGAACCAGATAGCCCCGGCCCCTGCCGCGGGCTGTCTTTCTATATAGCGTGGGGACGACACATGGAAAAACTGCCTTTGACACGTGCAGGTCAGCAATTGCTGGATGCAGAGCTCAAGCGCCTGAAATCGGTCGAACGCCCCGCTGTCATCCGCGCCATCGCGGAGGCGCGCGAGCATGGCGACCTTTCAGAAAATGCCGAATACCACGCCGCGCGCGAAAAGCAGAGCTTCATCGAGGGCCGGATCAAGGAACTGGAATCGGTCCTGTCGCGGGCCGATGTAATTGACCCGACAAAGCTGTCGGGCAGCGTTAAATTTGGCGCCACCGTCAAGCTGGTGGATGAAGACACCGACGAGGAAAAGACTTATCAACTTGTTGGCGAAGCCGAGGCTGATCTGGAAAAAGGCTTGCTGAACCTGAAATCACCTCTTGCCCGCGCCCTGATCGGCAAGGACGAGGGCGACAGTGTCACCGTCAGCACACCGGGTGGCGAGCGCAGTTACGAGATCCTCGAAATTCGGTATATCTAGTGCATGGCCCAGACCCCGCCCCCTACCGATGATCGCCAAGCCCGCGCGCCTTCGCGGCTGATGGATCGCGGGGTGCTAAGGGCTTTAGCGCTTGGGGTTTGGCTGTTTGCGGCGGGCCTGTTCGTTCTGTTGGCCGATTATGACACTATGGACAGCGTTACGCTGGCCATGCTGGCGGTGGGCCTGTTCTTGCCGGCTGTTCTGATTTCCATGGTGTTGCTTCTGGCCAATGCCATGGCAGAGATGCGTGCCGAAGCAGGCCAGTTGCAAGGCAGCATCGACGAATTGCGCCGCACCATGTTGCAACAAACGGCGCCCGCCTCTGATCTACCACCAGAAGCGAAACAGAAGATCGAGAAACTGAGTGCGCAGGCAGAGCAGACCGAAACCCGGCTGACCATGTTCTTCTCGCAGCGCGCCCGGGAGGGTCGCGCGGCGCAACCCGGCCAGCTAGATCCCCAAGCGTTGCTGGCACTGGGGGACATCGACGCGACGCCCATGGATGCGCTTGACGCCGCCACCCTGATCCGTGCCCTGCACTTTCCTGAAGATGAAAACGACAAGGAGGGCTTCGTTGCCCTGCGCAAAGCTTTGGCAGATGCGCGCATTGCCCCGCTGATCAAAGCCGCGCAAGATGTGCTGACACGCTTGGCGCAAGAAGGCATTTATATGGATGACCTGCGCCCCGACCGCGCGCGCCCAGAATTTTGGCGCGCTTTCGCCCAAGGCACGCGCGGCGCGCTGGTCGCGCCGTTGGGGGGCATCCGGGACCGGTCCTGCCTTGCGCTCAGTTCCGGGCGCATGCGGTCTGACCCCGAATTCCGCGCCGCGGTTCACCTGTTCTTGCGCGAATTCGACAAGGTCCTATCCGGGTTTGAACCCACTGCCGATGACGCCCAGATCGCGGCGCTGTCCGACACCCGTTCCGCACGGGCCTTCATGTTGCTTGGCCGGGTCAGCGGCGTCTTCTCGCGCTGACTTGAATTGCCGCGCGCCGAGCGCTAAGCACGGTTCACATGTTCACGACTGCGCAGGTGCGCAAAGGCGGCTCCATGACATTCCCCCGCGACTTTTGGCTTGGCTTCCGGGCGGGTCTGCCCTTTTTGCTGGTCATCATCCCTTTCGGCGCGGTATTCGGCGTGGTCGCCACCGAAGCGGGGTTGAACCTGACGCAGACCATGGGCTTTTCCATCATGGTCATAGCTGGTGCCGCGCAATTCGTGGCCGTGCAGCTCATGGTCGAAAACGCGCCGATCTTGATCATTCTGGCGACCTCATTGGCGGTCAATTTGCGCATGGCGATGTATTCGGCCAGCCTTGCCCCGCATTTGGGCAAGATCACTTGGTGGGAACGCGCGGTCGTGTCCTATTTCATGGTGGATCAGGCCTATGCCGCGTCCATCTTGAAATACGAAACCGGGCCGCAGATGACCCCACGCCAAAAGCTGGCCTATTACATGGGCGTCGTCACCCCGGTTTGCCCGATGTGGTATATTGCAACCTATGGTGGCGCGGTGCTGGGCGATCTTATCCCGGCGGGCTTGCCGATTGATTTTGCCGTGCCGATCACCTTTCTTGCGCTGATCGTGCCCATGCTGCGCACGCTTGCACATGTGGTGGCAGCGCTCGTCTCTATTATCGGGGTTCTGGTCTTTTCCTTCGTGCCCTTCAACCTTGGCCTGCTGATCGCAGCACTTCTGGCCATGGTGGCCGGGGCAGAGGTTGAACGCCAGATCAGCAAGAGGGCCGCCCGATGACCCTGACAAATACCGAAATCTGGCTGGTGATCCTTGGCCTTGGCGCAGGGTCCTACCTGCTGCGCCTGTCGTTTCTGGGTATTGTTGGCAACCGTGACCTGCCCGAATGGTTGCTGCGCCACCTGCGCTACACCGCAGTCGCCGTCATGCCCGGTATGATCACCCCGATGATCTTGTTTCCCAATGCAACCGGCGGGCAGTTTGACATGGTGCGCATGGGCGCGGCCATTGCGACCATCGCTATCAGCGTCTGGACACGCAATGCAACGTTGACCATCTTCGGCGGCGCGGCAGTTCTATTCGCTTTGCATTTCCTGATCGCGGCTTAGCACTGCACCGGGGTTCATAATGCCCACCGGGTCAAGAGCGGTTTTGATCGCACGCATGGCAGCGAGCTTTGCCGGGTCGCTATAGCGGGCCAGGTCTGCGGTTTTCAGCCGACCGATGCCATGCTCGGCACTGACCGATCCGCCCATTCGGTGCACAAGGTCATGCACGCAGGTCTTGATCGCATCGCGCTGGTTTTCATATTCGGCGCGGCTGCGGCCTGTCGTCGGGAACACGTTGTAATGCAGGTTCCCGTCGCCCAGATGCCCGAAACAATTGATGCGGAAGTCCCCAAGCTTGGCCAAGTCCGGCCCTGCATGGTCAATAAATCGCGGCAATTCAGACAGCGGCAACGATATGTCATGGCTGGAGATCGCGCCGATGTGGCGGTTGGCTTCGGGTATCGACTCGCGCAATTGCCAGAATTCAGCGCGCTGCGTCTGATTTTGCGCAACCAGCCCATCGCTGACCAGCCCGCGCTCCATTGCAGCGCTTAACAGATCCTCTGTCAGCGCGGCCAGATCCACACCCTCGGGCGCGCCGATGTCCAGAAGGACCATCCACGCGGGCAATTGCGCGAATGGCTGGCGCACCTGCGGCATGGTCTGCGCCAAAAAGGCCAAACCCGTGCCACTGATCAATTCAAACGCCGATATCATGCCCGACAGCCGCGCCTGCGCCAGCGCCAGCAGGTCTAGCGCCGCATCGGGACTATCGACCACCAACAGCACCGCACCCTCGCCCCGGTTGCGCGGGAACAAGCGCAAACTAGCTGCTGTGATTACCCCCAGCGTGCCTTCGGACCCCAGCAGCAAATGGCGCAGGTCATAGCCGGTATTGTCCTTGCGCAAGCGCTTCAGCCCGTGCCAGATCTGACCATCGGGCAAAACTGCTTCCAACCCCAGCACCAAATCGCGCGCATTGCCGTAGCGCAGCACGTTCACGCCGCCCGCATTGGTGGCTAATAGCCCGCCAATCCGCGCCGAGCCTTCCGAGGCCAGCGACAGCGGAAACAGCCGATCCTCTGCCAAGGCAGCCGCCTGCACATCGGCCAGAATGACGCCTGCTTCGGCAATCAGCACATTTTCGGACGGGTAGACGGCGCGAATGGCGCGCATCCGCTCCAGCGACACCAGAAGCGGTGCAGGGCCAGCGGGCGCGATCTGTCCCCCGACAAGCCCCGTGCCACCGCCATAGGGCACAAGCCCCACGCTGGCAGCCCCGCAAGCGCGCACAAGTGTTGCCACCTCGTCCACGCTGCGCGGCAGGGCCACGGCACCGGCTTGGCCGTGCCAGCGCCCGCGGGGCTCTTGCAGATAGCGCGGGTCCGCAGGGCGCAGGGTGTCAGGCGGAAGCAGCGCCTCCAGCCCGGCCAAAAAGCCCGCGTCACAAGGGTTGAGGGGGTCCATATTCATAACGTATATCTTAGCCCCGCCCGCGACGCGCTCAAGGGGCGCGCACGACCCGCGCATAACGGAGCGGAGGGAGCGGGCCTTGCCCTACCCCGCATCGGTCCGCCCGCGCCGATCATGGCGCAGATTGGCATAAAGCACATGGGTGCGCCACCGCCCGGCAATCTGCAAATAGCTTTGCGCGACGCCCTCATATTTGAAGCCCGCGCGTTCCAGCACCCCGCGTGATGCCACGTTTTCGGGCAAGCAAGCGGCTTCGATGCGCGACAGGTCCATCACTGTAAAGGCATGGTGCACGACCGCGCCGATCGCCTCGCGCATGTAGCCTTGCCGTGCATAGGGGGCGCCCACCCAATAGCCCAACGTGCCCGCCAAGGCAGGGCCACGGCGGATATTGTCCAACGTGATCGCGCCCACAAGTTGCGAATCCTCGCGCCGGAAGATGAACAATGGCAGCGCCGTATCCAGCCGGTGGCAGCGCGCTGCCCAGTTCACCCGGTTCAAAAACGCACGGCGCGACAGGTGGTCATCGGACCAAGTAGGCTCCCACGGGGTCAGAAACCCGGCAGAGGCGCGGCGCAGGTCTGACCATGGGCGATAATCCACATGTTGCGGCAAACGAAGAACCAGACGTTCACTGTCCAGTTGCAGCTTGGGCCGCCGCCCCAGCATCAGGCCGCCAGTCTTGCTTGTAATGCCGCCAGATCGGGTGCCGCGTCTACGGGTCCATAAAGCGCCATCGCCCCCTTGCCGCCGCCGATAAGGCTTTCAGCATGGGCGCGCACACCTGCCACGCTGACCGCGTCGATCTTGGCGATTGCTTCGGACAAGTCCGGCACACGGCCCCAGATGGACAATAGTTTCGCCAAGCGTTCCGCGCGCGCAGAAGGGCTTTCCAACCCCATCAGCAGCCCGGCTTTCATCTGCGCGCGCGCGCGCGCGACTTCGGCTTCTGACATATCTTCTGCGGCGCGCTTCAACTCGTCCATTGTCAGAAGCGCAAGGTCTGCGACCTGGTCGGCACCAGTCCCCGCATAGATCGTGATCATGCCGGTATCGGCATAAGCCCCCGATTGCGCGAAAACCGTGTAGCACAGCCCCCGTTCCTCGCGCAGGCGCTGGAACAAGCGCGACGACATGGACCCGCCAAGCGCGCCCGAGAACACCTGCGAGGTGTAGAAATCGGCATGGCGATAAGCGGGCGCTTCCAGCGCGAAGGTGAAATGCGCCTGCTCCAGCGCGCGGGTTTCGCGCCGCTCGCCCATGGCAAAGCAAGCAGGGTCGATATTGGCCCCCGGTTTCGGGGCCAGATGGCCGAACAAGGGTTCGGCCAGACGCACCAGCACGTCATGGTCCACCGCGCCCGCCGCAGAGAGGATCATCTGGCCCGGGCCGTAATGGCTGGCAACAAAGCCGCGCAGATCCGTGGCATCAAAGCCTTGCACGGCGGCACTTGGCCCCAAGATAGGCCGCCCGATGGGCTGGCCGGGATAGGCAACCTCTTGCAGCCAGTCGAATACGATATCGTCGGGCGTGTCCAAGGCCTGCCCGATCTCTTGCAGGATCACGCCGCGCTCGACCTCTATCTCGCGGGCATCAAAGGCCGGGTTCAGAACGATATCGGCCAGCACATCCAGCGCCAGCGCCACATCGGCGCGCAGCACGCGGGCATAAAACGCCGTCATCTCGCGCGAGGTATAGGCGTTTATATAACCGCCCACATCCTCGATTTCCTCGGCAATTTGCAGCGCGCTGCGCCGCGCTGTGCCTTTGAAGGCCATATGTTCCAGAAAATGCGCGATGCCGTTTTGCTCGGCGCGTTCATGGCGCGCGCCCGCTTCGACCCACAGCCCAACAGCGGCGGATTCCAGCGTGGGCATATGTTCTGTGACAATACGAAAGCCGTTCGGCAGCGTCGTGGTCTGGATGGTCATGCGGTGCGGTTCTCGCGGATATGGGCTTCTATGGCAGCAAGGTCGTTTGGCAGGCGCGTCACGCGCTCTGGGCGGTCAAACAGGTCGGCCATGCGCTCGGGCAATGGGGGCCGGATGCCGGTCGCCTGTTCCACCGCGTCGGGGAACTTGGCCGGATGCGCGGTGGCCAGCGTGACCATCGGGGTGGCCGACAGATAGGTTTCGGCCACATGCACGCCCACGGCGGAATGCGGGCAGAGCACTTCGGCGGTGTCCTGCGCGGTGCGGGTTATTGTGGCCATGGTCTCATCCTCGGATGCGCGGCCAGACGCGAAAGTCTCGCGCAGGAATTCCAGCGCGCCTTGGCTGATCTGGAACCCGCCGCCCGATTTTAATTCATCCATCAACTGCGCGACGGCGGCCCCGTCGCGGTGGTAGGCGTCGAACAAGGCGCGCTCGAAATTGGAACTGACCTGAATATCCATCGACGGGCTGATAGAGGGTTTGACCCCATCGGTCACATAACCACCCGTGGCCAGTGCGCGGTGCAGGATGTCGTTCTGGTTGGTGGCGATCACCAGCTTTTCAATCGGCAGGCCCATGGCGCGTGCAATATAGCCCGCGAAGATATCGCCGAAATTGCCGGTTGGCACGGTAAAGCTGACCGGGCGGTGCGGGGCGCCAAGGCTGACGGCGGCAGAGAAATAATAGACCACCTGCGCCAGCACCCGTGCCCAGTTAATGCTGTTGACACCCGCCAGACCGACCTCATCCCGGAAGGTGAAATCGTTGAACATGTCCTTGACCAGCGCCTGACAGGTGTCGAAATCGCCATCCACGGCCAGCGCGTGGACATTCGCCTCTGAGGGCGTGGTCATCTGGCGGCGCTGCACGTCGGACACGCGACCATGCGGGTAGAGGATGAACACATCCACGTTTTCAAGGCCCCGGAATGCTTCGATGGCCGCCGACCCGGTATCGCCCGACGTGGCCCCCACGATGGTCACGCGCTGCCCCGAGCGTTTCAGCGCGGCTTGAAACAACTGTCCGATAAGCTGCATGGCGAAATCTTTGAACGCCAGCGTCGGGCCGTGGAACAGTTCCAGCAGGAAATGGTTCGCCGCAAGCTGTTTAAGTGGCGCACGGGCCGGGTGGCCGAAACCGGCATAGGCGCGGGCAATGATCTCGCGGAACTCTGCGTCGGTAAAGGCCGCGCCTATGAAGGGGCGCATGATCAGAAACGCCTGCTCTTCGTAGCTCAGACCCGCAAGGCTGGCGATTTCCGATTGCTTCATCGGCGGCACATGGTCGGGCAGGTAAAGCCCACCATCGCGGGCCAGCCCGGTGAGCATGGTCGCTTCAAAATCCAGCACCGGCGCGGTGCCACGGGTCGAGATATATTGCATGTCAGAACCGATCCTCAGTCGCGTTGCGCCCTGATACGCCACAGAAAGAACAGTGTCATCCCCACCCAAGCAAGCGCCATCAGAAACCATTGCACGGCATAGCCCATGTGGTTGTCGGGGATCGACACGCCATCGACAGGCATGGGGCGGATTTGCGTATGCGGTGGCTGGCTGGCGCTGAGCACGAGCATCACAGGCTCTGCGCCCAGATGGGTGGCCAATGGGCCAGTGTCACGGGCGAAAAACAGATCGCGGGCGGCGTCATAACCGGGGGTGAAGCTGTCGGCGTCGTTGGGCCATTGCAGATTGCCAACCAGAATTTGTGGCGTGGCACTTGGTGCGGGCAATTGTGGACGCAGCATTTCGGGCAGGAAGCCACGATCCACCAAGATGCGGCGCCCTGCGTTAGTTTCGAAAACCCCGATCACGCGAAACCCCGGCCCTTGTCCTTTCAAGGCGGACAAAACGAAGGTTTGCCGCGGCAAGAACGCCCCTTCGACCCGCACGGGGCGATAATTGTCGGCCTCAGGCGCAGGATTTACAGGCAGAGCACCCGGTGCCCCGACCAGCCGCGCTTCCATATCCGCGACCAGTGCAGCTTTCTGGCCTGCGCGGTCCAACTGCCACACCCCGAGCGAAACCAGAACTGCAG
>JAFGVZ010000030.1 GCA_016937725.1 Paracoccaceae bacterium
GCGCCTTCGATCAGGCCGGGAATATCGGCCATGACGAATTCGCGCGCATCTACACCCACAACGCCCAAATTCGGGTGTAGCGTGGTGAAGGGGTAATCGGCAATCTTGGGCCGCGCGTTGGATGTGGCTGCCAGAAAGGTCGATTTCCCGGCATTGGGCAGGCCCGCCAGCCCGGCATCGGCAATCAGCTTCAGGCGCAGCCAGATTTCGCGTTCCACCCCCGGCTGGCCGGAATTGGCGCGGCGCGGCGATTGGTTGGTCGAGGATTTGAACTGCAAATTGCCCCAGCCGCCATTGCCGCCCTTGGCCAGAAGCACGCGCTGGCCCACTTCGGTCAGGTCCGCGATGACGGTTTCCTGATCCTCGTCCAAAATTTCCGTGCCTTCGGGCACGCGCAGCACCACGCTGTCGCCATCGCGCCCGGTGCGGCCCTTGCCCATTCCGGGCTGACCCGATTTGGCGAAGAAATGCTGCTGGTAGCGAAAGTCGATCAGCGTGTTCAGCCCATCAACGCATTCCACCCAGACATCGCCACCGCGCCCGCCATCGCCACCATCGGGGCCGCCATATTCAATGAATTTCTCGCGCCGGAACGACACGCAGCCAGAGCCGCCGCCGCCAGAGCGGATGGTGACCCGGGCAAGATCGAGGAATTTCATGGTGGCGCGCTCCGTTCTCGTAAGCCGCTGCCTTTAGCGCAGGATAGCGCCAAGCGAAAGGGGGCGCAGCACTTAGCGACCGCGAAACAGCCCCCCCAAAACACCGCGCATGATGGATTTGCCAACACGCGTGCCAAGCTGGCGCGCCATGGATTTGGTGAAAGCATCCAGCGCGCTGTCGCGGCTGCTGCTGCGCGATGCGACCTTGGTGCTGCGGGTGCGCGGCATGGACGGCTCGTAGCGCCGCGCGGATTTGAATTCGCGCTCTTGCTCTGCTTCGGCGCGCGCAAGCGCCGCTTCTGCTTCGCGCGCTGCGGCCTCTGCGCGTTTGGCCAAACGCTCATGCGCGCTGTCGCTATCCATGACCCGCTCGTATTTGCCCGAAATGGGCGAGCGCGCCATCACCTCGCGGATGGCCTGCGCATCGGCAGGCCCCATGCGGCTGGAAGGCGGGCGGATCAGCGTGCGCTCGGCAATGCCCGGAGCCCCCTTTTCCACCAGAAACGACGTCACCGCTTCGCCCACGCCGACATCACGGATCACATCGGCAATGTCGAAACGCGGGTTCGGGCGGTAGGTTTCCGACGCTTTCTTCAACGCCTGCTGGTCACGGGCGGTGAAGGCGCGCAAAGCGTGCTGAATGCGGTTGCCAAGCTGGCCAAGCACGGTGTCGGGAACGTCATCGGGGTTTTGGCTCACGAAATACACCCCAACCCCCTTGGACCGGATCAGCCGTGCCACGCGCTCGACCTTTTCGATCAAGGCGCGGGGGGCATTGTTGAACAGCAAATGCGCTTCGTCGAAGAAGAAGACCAGCACCGGCTTGTCGGGGTTGCCGACCTCTGGCAGTTCTTCGAAAAGTTCCGAGAGCAGCCACAGCAGGAAGGTTGCATAAAGCTGGGGACTGCGCATCAGACGCTCGGCATGCAGGATAGAAACATATCCCCGCCCATCGGGGGCCTTGCGCATGAAATCGGTCAGATCCAAAGCCGGTTCCGAAAAGAAATTTGCGGCCCCTTGGTTTTCCAGCACCAACAACTTGCGCTGGATCGCGCCAATGCTGGCGGTGGTGACATTGCCGTATTGCAGCGAAATCTCGCGCTGGTTTTCGCCTAGGAAATTCAGCATCGCGCGCAGATCGTCCAGGTTCAGGATCGGCAACCCTTCGTCATCCGAGATACGGAAGGCCACGTTGATGACCCCTTCCTGCGCCTCTGTCAGGTCCAGCATGCGCGACAACAGAAGCGGGCCGACCTCGGCAATGGTGGCGCGGACGGGGTGGCCATGTTCGCCAAAGAAATCCCAGAAGATAACCGGGCTTTCGCGGAACCCGTAGCCCTGTAGCCCAATCTTGTCGGCCCGTTTGAACAGGAAGTCTTTCGCCTCGCCCGCCATGGCCATACCGCTGACATCGCCCTTGATGTCGGTCAGGAAGACAGGCACGCCCGCGTTCGAGAATTCCTCGGCCAAGATTTGCATCGTGATGGTCTTGCCCGTGCCGGTCGCGCCCGCGATCAAGCCGTGGCGGTTGCCGTATTTATAGGCCAGTTCCTGCGGCACCGTTTGGTCCGGCCCACCACCGCCGACGAAAATTGCCTCTGCCTGTTCGGTCATACTGGGCCACCTTTACCAATCATTGCGCGTCGAGCGCAAAACTATGCCAGCGCGCCGCGCTTTGGAAAGGGCTTCTTTACCAATTCATGCCAAGATCATCCTATGCGTTGCGGGACATGTGACCCCGCAGCGCATGTTTTCCTCCCTGTCAGACTGGCCGCGCCCCGCAAGGCGCGGTCCTTTTGCACAGCGCGCCGTCGGGCTTGGATAAAAATCAGTCAAGCCCACCTCAAAAAGTTAAAATTCAGCGCTCTGATAGGTGTTGACGGGTCATTTTTTTCACCATAGGCTCCGTATCAATCGTCGGCCGGTCCGACAGGGAGAGAACGAAAAATAAATTAAATAAGGGCCTTCGGGCCCTTATTTGCATTTTGGGCCGCAGGCTTGGCCCAAGCCGGTGGCGATCGGCGTCTCTTCGCGCTAAGCCTTGGACCTCGCGGTTTTTTTGCCTGACACTGCACCGGACGCATGATATTGCCCCGTCAAATGCATTGGACGACGAGGGATCCCATGACCATAATTCGCAATCTTGCACTTTGCTCTGCCGCATTGGGCGCCGCGCTCTTGCTGGGCGCGCCTGCTTTCGCGCAAGACGCCGCTGCACCCGCCGCCGAAACCCCGGCCGATACCGCCGCGCCCGCGCCCTCGCTGCTGGAACTGTCCACCGGCGAAGTGGTCAGCAACCCCGATGCCGATGGCGCAAGCTATGTGGGCGCCACGCATGGCGATTGGGAACTGGTCTGCGTGCGCGCCGAGGAAGGCGAAGACCCCTGCCAGATGTATCAGCTTTTGCGCGATGCAGATGGCAACGCAACCGCAGAGATCACCATGTTCCCGCTGCCGCCGGGCCAAGAGGCTGCCGCTGGCGCAACCATCCTGACGCCGCTGGAAACCTTGCTGACAGCGCAGCTTGTCATGCAGGTGGATAACGGGGCGGCAAAGCGCTACCCGTTCACCTTCTGCACCGCGATTGGCTGCATTGCCCGCGTTGGCTTTACTGCCGCAGAGGTTGATGCGTTCCGCGGCGGCGCGCGCGCCACGTGGTCGCTGGTGCCGATTGCCGCACCGGACCAGACGGTCGCGCTGGATATGTCGCTGATCGGCTTCACGGCTGCCTTTGCAGACCTGACCGACGACATTCAATAAAACTGGGTCGGCCCTGCGCGCCGCTTGGCGGGCAGGGCGGTCACAGGCGCGCAGCCGGGTCAGCGGCTTGGTGTAATCGCCACAGCCCCGTGCGCGCCACCGCAAGCGTGATGGTTTTGCGCCGCGCAGGGGCCAAGCGCGCCTCTGCCCCCATCTGCACCAGTTCCGCGCCGTAGCGGTCAGCCAGTATCAGCCCGTGGCCTTTGGGCAAAACATCGCGCGGGAAGTCGGCATCCACAGCCCAGAAGAACTGGTCACACCATGGCAGGTAGCTTTGCCATTTCTTGTCACAGCGAAAATCGGCGAGGCAGGATTTGCATTCCACGATCCAGACCTCTCCCTTCGGGCCAAGCGCCAGAACATCCACCCGCAAGCCGCGCGCGATCACGAATTCGCAGATCGGCGCGAAGCCCAGATCGTTCAGGGCGCGCGCAACCCCCCGGGCCAGCAAAAAGCCGGGCGCAATGCTGTCAGTATCGGGTTGGTCGGTCATGCCAAAAGCATGAACACAAAGTGAACATGCGTCAAGTGTGCGATGGTGCTTGATTGCACCGTGCGCGCATACTAGGTGAGGGATAGGCAGGTTCTGCTCTTCTCGTGCGTGGCCCTTTTCCAGTGGCCTATACGCACATCCGAGGGAGCTGGCTCTGGCACGGTCCTGGCCGTGTTATCTGGCGCCCACCTGTAAATCAGGCTCTCGGAAACTCACGCCGCCACGGTCGCTGCGGGCCTGCCGCCCTGCCCTTTAGCGCCGAACCCCGTCACGGGTCGAAATGCGGATAGGTTCCGCATCGAACACGCGAATGGGCGTGCCGCGATCATCATCATCATCGTCATCGTCTTCATACCCCATACGCATGATGCGGATGGCGAATTGCACGCCGGCAAAGACAAGCCCATTGAAGAAGAAAATCAGGAACAGACCCAGCAACCCGTCGCTGGAGTTGAAGACCAGATGCCCAAGATTGCCCACGTTCATATAAAGCAAAATCGCGGTGAACACGGCTGACAGACCGAACCCGATGGCAATTTGCTGAAGGTAGACTTTGACAAGCTTTGGCATGGTTACGCCCTCCTGAACACAAGACAAGCTACGCCGATCACATCTGAAAGCAAGCCCGGATTGCGGGCAACGGCATTTCCGGCGGGTTGCTGCCTGTTCGTCACGCACCTGTTACCGCAACCCTCTAAGCGCGGGGCATCCAACAATCTTGGGAGATTTGGACATGACTCTGAAATCCACTCTGATCGTCGCGGGCCTTGTTGCAGGCACCGCCACGGGCGCGGTCGCGCAAGACATGCTGGGCGCGCTCAGCTACGGCCCCCGGCCTTTCTACCTGATTGACCGCATGGAAGATGGCCCGCTGAAAGAAAAGCTGGCCTCGTGCATGGCGCAAACGCCTGCCACGTCGAAATTCTCCATCGGTCATCGCGGCGCACCGCTGCAATTCCCCGAGCATACGGTCGAATCGAACGTGGCTGCCGCGCGCATGGGTGCGGGCATTCTGGAATGCGACGTGACCTTCACCGCCGATCTGGAACTGGTTTGCCGTCACGCCCAAAACGATCTGCACACCACGACCAACATTCTGGCCACCGATCTGGCCAGCACCTGTGTCACCCCCTTCGCGCCCGCCAATGGCGACACCAACGCCACCGCGCAGTGCCGCACATCGGAACTGACGCTGGCGCAATTCCAAAGCCTGACGCCCAAGATGGACGCCGCCAATGGCCGCGCAACGTCGGTTGCCGAATATCTGGGCGGCACCGCCAATTGGCGCACCGACCTTTATTCGACCCAGCCCGCCACGCTGATGACCCATGCCGAATCGATCGCGCTGTTCGACGCTTTGGGTGCGGATTTCACGCCAGAGCTGAAATCGGCTTCGGTCGAAATGCCCTTCAACGGCTTCACCCAAGCCGATTACGCACAAAAGCTGGTGGACGAATATGTCGCTGCCGGGATCGACCCCAGCCGCGTCTGGCTGCAAAGCTTCAATCTGGATGACGTGAAGTATTGGGTCGAAAATACCCCCGACTTCGGCGCGCAGGCCGTCTATCTGGATGACCGCTATGAGGCGTTCGACGAGGACGAGGGCGAGATCAACCCCAACGACCCCGCCACCTTCAAGCCGACGATGCAGGAATTGGCAGATATGGGCGTGAAATACATCGCACCGCCCATGTGGATGCTGCTGACGCTGGACGCTGACAACAACATGGTTGCCAGCGAGTACGCCAAGGCCGCACAGGAAGCCGGTCTGAACATCATCACCTGGACGCTGGAACGCTCTGGCCCGCTGACCACGGGCGGCGGCTGGTATTTCCAAAGCGTTGCAGGCGCGACCGATACCGATGGCGATTACTTCACCATCCTGCATGCGCTGCGTGAAGAAGCGGGCGTTGTGGGCGTGTTCAGCGATTGGCCTGCCACGACGACCTATTACGCAAATTGCATGGGGCTTTAAGCCTTAGCTTCGCAAATTCTGCAATCGGGCGTGCGGGACACCGCGCGCCCTTTTTTCTCTGCGCACGCCAAACGCCTATTTCGCGCCCCGCAGCGCCAAGGTGATCTGCGCCAGCGTCGCAACGGCAATTTCGGATGGCGTGCGCGCGCCAATGTTCAGCCCCACCGGCGCATGGATGCGGGCGAAATCTTCATCCCCCAGCCCCGCCCCGCGCAACCGGTCCAACCGTTTGGCATGGGTGCGGGTGGACCCAAGGCACCCCAAGTAAAACACATCCGAACGCAACGCGATGAGGATAGCCGGGTCATCCAGCTTGCTGTCATGGGTGAGCGTCACCACCGCCGTGCGGGCATCAAGACCGAGCGCCTCTAGCGCGGCATCGGGCCAGTCGCGCGACAGTGTTACACCGGGAAATCGTAAGTCCGACGCGAAGGCATCGCGCGGGTCCACCACCACCGGGTCATAGCCCGCCAGTCGTGCCATGGGCACAAGCGCTTGGGCAATATGCACCGCACCGACAATGACCAACCGCAAGGGCGGGTTATAGAGCGTCACCATCTGCCCGGATTCGTCCGGGCCAGAGCGGTCGGCGCGGAAGCGCTCTGCCAGCCCCGGCGCATCGGGGCCGAGCAAACGACGTGCGAAGGTCGCAAGATCGGTCAGCAGGGCCACCGGGCGGCGCGCCGCGCGCGCGGCGACCAGATCGGCCAACAACGCAACGGGCAAGGCGGGCGCGTCAGGGCCAATGGGTTCGACCAAAATGCGAATGGTGCCGCCACAGGCCAGCCCCACCTCGAACGCGGTTTCATCGGCCACACCGTAGCTCAGCAGGCGGGGGCGACCATCGGCCAAAGCGTCCAGCGCCTCTAGCACAACCGCGCCTTCGACACAGCCGCCAGAAACCGACCCCATCATCTGCCCATCTTCGCGGATAGCCAATTGCGCCCCCGGTTGGCGCGGCGCAGACCCCCATGTCTGCACTACGGTCGCAAGCGCCGCACGCGCCCCCGACTGAACCCATGCCAGCGCAATTTCGGGAATGCTGTCGTGATCTGACGGTGTCATGGCCCCTCCGGTTTTGTGCAGCTTGGCCGATTGCGGCGCTGCGCACCAGTGGGGCAAGGATCTTAGCTGCGCGCGATCCCGCAGCGTTGCACGATCCGCTCGGCCTTGCGCGCGGCAGAGCGCGCGACGCGCTTTGCTTCACAGGTCTTAGATGTCTCGGTGCAGATTTTCATGAGCGCCTTGCTGGCCAGTGCGGCAATCATGGCATTATGCGCGACACTTGGATCGCCATAGAGGTCGTTCAGATTAGAACCGTCGAACATCGGTCGCCCTCTCATCGAGAACCTGACCACGACCCTAGCACGAGAATCATCTCTTGTGGCTGATCTGAGTCAAATTTCCGCCAACTGGCCCCATCGCGCGACCAGTAGCCCAAGAATGGCGGCATAGATCATCAGGCTCGCCACCAAGACGCAGACATGCCAGATAGCGTAGTGGTAGCGCAGCCGTGTGGCAAGATAGAACACCACGCCCAGCGTGTAGACGGTTCCGCCCGCAAGAATCAGGCCAAGGCTAAGCTTGGGCAAACTGCCCCAAAGCTGCGGCAGGATCGCGACGCCCGCCCAGCCCATGCCCAGATAAAGCGCAATGCCAAGCGCACGAAACCGCACGGGCGAATAAAGCTTCAGCGCCACACCGACACAGGCCACAAGCCACAAGGCCGTCGCAAGGCCCAATCCCTGACCGGGGATCAGGGTTAAGGGTGTGTAGCTGCCAGCAATTTTCAGAAAAACGCGCTGTGGTCCAACCGCTGATAAAGCCATGCCAGACGCGCCTCGCGCAGCAGGTTGAACAGGGCCGATGCGCCGATCATCGCCGCCAGTGCCAGCCCGTAAATGCCACTGGCCCATAAAAGGCGCATATCGCCGCCCTGACGCGCAATCACAAAGGCCAAGCCCAGAAGCACCGGAACGCCAAGACCCACCAAGACCAACCCTGCGACATGAACCGCCGCATCCAGCCGGGTTTCGGCGGGCGAATAGCTGTCGCGGTGGTCAAGCAACCAAGCCATAAACGGTCCTTTCAATGCGCAGGGTAGCGCGGAATCATGGCCAGACCATGTCAGCCCCACAGAAAGCCCCGGCCCAAGCTGCGCCTTGATTTTGAGCGCAATTCCCCATAGCCGGGTGAAGCAAGCGCACGCAAAGGAAACGCAAGGTCAATGACGATACATCTTCACAAGGACGATCTGCCCGACGGGCTGGACCTAGGCACGGTCGTTGCCATTGATTGCGAAGCAATGGGGCTGAACCCGCATCGTGACCGCCTCTGCGTGGTGCAATTGTCCAGCGGGGATGGCAATGCGCACTTGGTGCAGGTGTCTTTGCCGATCAAGCCCGCCCCCAACCTGTGCCGCCTGCTGGCTGACCCTTCGGTGCTGAAACTGTTTCACTACGGGCGTTTCGACATCGCACTTCTGGCCCATAGCTACGGCGTGACCTGTGCGCCGGTCTATTGCACCAAGATCGCATCAAAGCTGGTGCGCACATATACCGACCGGCATGGGCTGAAATATCTTTTGTCGGAACTGTTGGGCGTGGACATTTCCAAGCAGCAGCAAAGCTCGGATTGGGGGGCCGACAGCTTGACCGACGCGCAGCAAACCTATGCCGCGTCCGACGTTTTGCATTTGCACCGCCTGCGCGACGCGTTGAATCTCATGCTGGCCCGCGAAGGGCGCACAGACCTTGCCCAAGCTTGTTTCGATTTTCTGCCCACCCGCGCCACGCTCGATATTGCCGGCTGGCCGGATATCGACATCTTCTCGCATTGATGTCGGCAGCGCTGCGCCAGAATGTGTCGCGCGCGTTGCGCCTGGGCCTGCCGCTGAGCGCGCTGGTGTTGTTGTCGACGATCTTTTTGGTGTCGCGCAGCATAGACCCGAATAGCGCCGCTCGGATCGCAGGCATGGACCCCGAGCAGATGACGCGCGAACCGCGCATTGCCACGGCCCGCTTTGCCGGGGTGACGCAGGACGCCACCGCGCTGACCATCGCGGCGCAATCGGTGCGCTCGCAAGCCTTGGCAGTTGAAAACGCACCGCTTGATCTGACGTTCACGCATCCTGAAGGCCGGTTGATCTTTCCCAATGCCAGCACCGCCGCGTTCGAGGCGCAAGTCGCGCGCCTTGACCAAGCGCGCGGCGTGCTTGTCGCAGAGGGGCCGGTGATGCTGGAAAACTCGGACGGGTTCGTGCTGGAGCTGGGCGCGATGACGGCGGCGCTCGATCAGACCCGCCTGTTGGGCAGCGACGGCGTTCAGGGGCGCGCGCCTGCGGGCGAGATCAGTGCCGACGCGATGGAACTGATCCGAAGCGGTGGCGCGACAGGCGGATATCTGCTTGCTTTTACGGGCAATGTCAGGCTGATATACATCCCATGATGACCGGAGGTTCCAAATTGCGCGCACTGGCAACACTCGCCGCGCTGGTGGTCTGTGTAGCAGGCACGGGCCCCGCCGCCGCGCAGGGCACAAACCTGACATTCTCTGGCCTGAACGCCGTGCGCGGCCAACCAGTCGAAGTCCGCTCTGACAGCCTGCAAGTGGATAACAGCACCGGCCAAACCACCTTTTCCGGAAATGCCGTTCTGGGGCAGGGCGATATGCGGCTGGCCGCGCAGACGATCACGGTCATTTACACGCCCGGCAACAGCGCGCGCATCCGGCGGCTGGAAGCCTCTGGCGGGGTCACGCTGGTCACGGCAGTCGAGGCCGCCGAAGCCGCCAGCGCGGTCTATGACATAGATGCAGGCACGGTGCTGATGAGCGGCTCTGTCATCCTGACCCAAGGCCCAAACGTTCTGTCGGGCGACCGGCTAACGGTCAATTTGCGCAACGGTCGGGGCAGTCTGGAAGGCCGGGTGCGCACCATCATCCAGACCGACCGCTAAGGCCCGAGCATGGCGCCAGAGGACCGGACAGACGCGCTTGCCGTGTCGCAGTTGCAAAAGAACTATGGCAAACGGATCATCATCCGCGACGTGTCGTTACATGTGACGCCGGGCGAGGTGGTGGCGCTTCTTGGCCCGAATGGCAGCGGCAAGACCACCTGCTTTTACTGCATTGCCGGGATCGTGAAGCACGAGGGCGGCACGGTTACACTGGACGGACAAGACGCGACGGGCCTGCCGCTGTTTCGGCGCGCGCGCATGGGCTTGGGCTACCTGCCACAGGAAATGAGCATTTTTCGTGGGTTGAGCGTGGCACAAAACATTCTGGCTGTGCTGGAAATTCGCCTGCGCGACGCGCCTGCGCGCCAACATGCGCTGGACCAGTTGCTGGACGAATTTTCAATCAGCCACCTGCGTGACGCGCCCGCGCTGGCATTGTCGGGCGGCGAGCGGCGCCGGGTGGAAATTGCCCGCGCACTGGCCGCAAACCCGCGCTACGTGCTGCTGGACGAACCCTTCGCCGGGGTGGACCCGATCGCGGTAGGCGAAATCCGCGCGCTGGTGGCAGAACTGAAAACACGCGGCTTGGGTGTGCTGATCACCGACCACAATGTGCGCGAGACCTTGGCCATCGTGGACCGCGCCTATATCCTGCATGACGGGCAGGTTTTGCGCGCGGGCACACCTGCCGAAGTCGTGGCGGATGCCGATGTGCGCCGGGTCTACCTTGGGCAAGATTTCCGCCTGTCGGACGCGCCTGCCTCTGAATGAGTTTTCGGTGCTCGCCCAAAGCGATGCGTTGACAAACCCCCACCTTCTGTCGCCAAATACAGGGAACAAGACGGGCGCACCTTGCGGCTTGTGGCCGCGCAGGGTGCCGCGTCAGAGCAGGTTGACCCAAGCGGGACAGGCCCGGCACGATGCCCGGCCCGGACCCGATAACAAGAAGGAGTGGCCCATGCGCTACCAGATCAGCGGCAGACAAATCGATATCGGTGACGCGCTTCAAACCCATGTCAAAGCCGAATTCGGCGAGTTGGTGGAGAAGTATCAGCAGCGACCGACAGAGGCCGTTGTGGTATTCTCGCGTGATGCCCATAACATGGTCTGCGAAGCCACGCTGCACCTGTCGACCGGTCTGACAGCACAGGCACGCGGCCAGGCCGGTGAAATATACGCCGCCTTCGAATCTTGCCGCGAAAAGCTGGACAAGCAGTTGCGCCGCTACAAGCGCCGCCTGAAAGACCATCACCGCGACCGCACCTCGCCCGTTGAGTTTGGGGGCGCTTCCGCGTATGTGCTGGCCTCAAGTGATGACGAGTCGGCGGAAGAACCGAATTCGTTGCAACCGATGATCATTGCCGAGATGGAGACGAAGATCCTGTCCCTTTCGGCCGGAGAAGCCGTGATGCAGATGGAACTCTCGCATGCACCTGTTCTGGTGTTCCGCAACGAACGCCATGGCGGGCTGAACGTGGTGTACCGCCGGGAAGACGGCAATGTGGGCTGGATTGACCCGCAACAATAACTGACCTTCACCAACATGCCGCGCTACGGACATCGGGCCGGGCGCGGCATTGCGTTTCCCGAATGGAGAATGCCAATGCAGATGTCAGAGCTTCTGGATGCGGGTGCCTTGCGGGTCATCGGCTCTGCGACCAGTAAGAAGCGCCTGTTCCAGACGATTGGCGAGATGGCGCATTCTGTCTACGACCTGCCCGCCACCTCTGTGATAGAAGCGCTGCAAGAGCGAGAAAGCCTTGGCCCCACGGGCGTGGGTCATGGCGTGGCCCTGCCCCATGCGCGGCTGGACGAGGTCGGGCGCGTGCTGGGTGTGTTCCTGAAGCTGGAGCGCCCGCTCGATTACGGCTCTGTCGACAAAAGCCCGGTCGATCTGGTCTTTGCTCTCTTTGCCCCACGCGATGCCGGGGTCGAGCATCTGAAAGCCTTGGCCTTCGTATCGCGCACGCTGCGCAACCCTGCGGTCTGCGAGAAGCTGCGCGCCAATGATGACCCGGCGAAATTTATCGAAATCTTGTCCAGCGACACGGTCAATAAGGCCGCCTGATTCCGCATCTGCGCGCGCCTGCCCTTGGACATCAACGCGACGAAAAAAGCCGCCCCAATCCGGGGCGGCTTTCCTGTTTTTCGATACGCGCAGATCAGTCGATCAACGGCACAAGGCTGTCGAAGCTGGCTTTCGCATCGCCATAGAACATGCGGGTATTGTCCTTGTAAAAGAGCGGGTTTTCGATGCCCGAATAGCCCGTGCCCTGCCCGCGCTTCGACACGAAAACCTGTTTGGCCTTCCACACTTCCAGAACCGGCATCCCCGCGATGGGGCTGTTGGGATCGTCCTGCGCCGCCGGGTTCACGATGTCGTTCGAGCCGATGACGATGACCACGTCGGTCGAGGGGAAATCGTCGTTGATTTCGTCCATCTCCAGCACGATGTCGTAAGGCACTTTAGCTTCGGCCAAGAGCACGTTCATATGCCCCGGCAAACGGCCTGCCACGGGGTGAATGGCGAAACGCACCTCTTTGCCCTGCGCACGCAGCTTGCGGGTCAGTTCTGCGACCGTCTGCTGCGCTTGCGCCACGGCCATGCCGTAACCCGGAACGATGACAATGCTGTCGGCCTCGTTCAGCGCGGCGGCGACACCGCCTGCATCAATGGCAACCTGCTCGCCCTCGACCGCCATCTGGTCGCCCTTGGCTGCGCCACCAAAACCGCCCAGGATAACGCTGATGAAGCTGCGGTTCATGGCCTTGCACATGATGTAGCTCAGGATCGCGCCGGAAGAGCCGACAAGCGCACCCACCACGATCAGCAGGTCATTGCCGAGGCTGAAGCCGATCGCCGCTGCGGCCCAGCCCGAATAGCTGTTGAGCATGGACACAACCACCGGCATATCGGCGCCGCCGATGCCCATGATCAGGTGATAGCCGATGAACAACGCCAGCAGCGACAGCAGGATCAGCGTCCAGCTACCCATCCCGTTCAGATAGGCGAACATCAGCAGCAGCGACCCGGCAGCGGCCGCCGCGTTCAGCAAATGCCCACCCGGCAATTGCTTGGCCGACGTGTCGACTTTGCCCGCCAGCTTGCCATAGGCAATGACCGACCCGGTGAAGGTGACAGCACCAATCCAGATGCCCAGCACCAGTTCGACCCGCAGAATGGCAATCTCCACGCCGTCTTTCTTAGCAACCAGCGTGGCGAATGCGCCTTCGACGGCCTCTCCTGCCGTTTGGGCGGCTTGCACCATGTTGATGGTGATGTCGGCGTTGAAGCCCACGACCACCGCTGCAAGGCCCACAAGGCTGTGCATGATGGCTACAAGTTCGGGCATCTGCGTCATCTGGACCTTGGTGGCCAATTGGTAGCCCACGGCGGCGCCCAGTGCGATCAGCACCAAAGACGCCACCCACAGCCCCTGCCCCGGTCCGATCAGCGTGCCGACAACGGCAATTGCCATGCCTGCAATGCCATACCAGACCGCGCGTTTCGCGCTTTCCTGCCCCGACAAACCGCCAAGCGACAGGATGAAAAGAACTGCCGCGACCACATAGGTCGCAATCGTGAATCCGTATTCCATACCGTGATCCCCCGCCTTACGATTTCTGGAACATGGCGAGCATGCGCCGTGTCACGAGGAAGCCGCCGAAAATATTGATCGACGCCATGAAGATACCAGCCGCCGCCAGAATGGTGATCAGCAGGCTGGACGACCCGACCTGAATTAGCGCGCCAAGGATGACGATGGACGAAATCGCATTGGTCACGGCCATCAACGGCGTGTGCAGCGAATGCGCGACATTCCAGATCACCTGGAAGCCGATGAAGACCGACAGCACGAAGACGATGAAATGTTGCATGAAGCTGGCAGGCGCCACAAGGCCAACAGCCAGCAGCAGCAAGGCCGCGACGGTCAGCAATGTGACCTGTTGCTTGGTCTGCGCCTTGAACGCGGCCACTTCGGCGGCGCGCTTTTCTTCCGGCGTCAGTTCCTTGACCTTTTCTTTGGGCTTGGCGGCAATCGCGGCCACTTTCGGCGGTGGCGGCGGGAAAGTGATCGCGCCCTCATGGGTCACGGTCGCGCCGCGGATCACGTCATCTTCCATGTTGTGCTTGATGACGCCATCCTTGTCCGGCGTCAGGTCGGTCAGCATATGGCGGATATTGGTCGCATAGAGCGTCGAGGATTGCGTGGCCATGCGCGACGGGAAATCCGTGTAACCCACGATGATAACGCCGTTGTCGGTGACAACGCGCTCATCCATCGCCGTCAGGTCGCAGTTCCCGCCCTTTTCGGCGGCAAGGTCGATGATGACCGAGCCGGGCTTCATCATCTTGACCATGTCTTCGGTCCAGAGCTTTGGCGCGGGGCGACCGGGGATCAGGGCCGTGGTGATCACGATATCCGTGGTCGGGGCCAGTTCGCGGAATTTCGCCAACTGCTTTTCGCGGAATTCGGGGCTGGAGGGGGCGGCATAGCCACCCGTTGCGGCACCGTCCTGCGCAGGCTCGTCAAATTCAAGGAACACGAATTCCGCGCCCATCGATTCGATCTGCTCGGCCACTTCGGGGCGCACGTCGAACGCCATGGTAATCGCACCCAAGCTTGTCGAGGTGCCGATGGCGGCCAGACCGGCCACACCGGCGCCCACGATCAGCACGCGCGCGGGCGGGATCTTGCCCGCCGCCGTCACCTGACCGGTGAAGAAGCGGCCAAAGTTGTTGCCCGCTTCAATGACCGCACGGTAGCCCGCGATATTGGCCATCGACGACAGCGCGTCCATCTTCTGTGCGCGGGAAATACGCGGCACCATGTCCATGGCGATCACGGTCGCGCCAGTGTCCTTGGCGGCTTCCAGCATGTCCGCATTCTGGGCAGGCCAGAAAAAGGAAATCAGCGTTTGGCCTTGCTTCAGGCGCTTGACCTCATCCAGCTCCGGCTCACGCACCTTGATGACGATATCCGCCGCGTCCACCAGCGCTTGCGCATCAGCAACCACGGTCACGCCCGCAGCTTCATAGGTGGCGTCGTTAAACCCGGCTTTTTCGCCTGCGCCCGATTGCACGAAGCAGTCATGCCCCAGTTTCTGCAACTGCGCCGCGCTGTCCGGCGTCAGCGCAACACGGGCTTCGCCCGGCTTGATCTCTTTTAAGGCCCCGACTTTCACGCGTCGTCCCCCTTTGCTTGCTATAGCGCCTGTGAAGCGGGACATGCCCGCGATCTTTTCGATCTTGCGCCTGCATAGCCCGCGCAAGAATATTTCACAAGGCACCAATAAAGATTATGATAAGATCACTGCGGCAGCGCAGCGACCCCGGTCTCCTCACGCAATCTGAATTGCGGAAAACTGTGCGATTTGCAAGGGCGCGCAAGGATTTCGCGCCCCACGCGGCAAAATCTGCGACTTGGTGTCGCTATGTCAAGGCTACTGACTAAATCCACCGTCGCGTGCGCTGGAAAAATGCCTCGGCTTCGGCCCCGAACGCGGCGCGCAAACGGGCCTCTTCGGGCTCGATAAAGCGGCGGGTCAGGATACGCGCCAGCACCGGGACCAACACCAGCCCCGCGACAGACCCCCAGATCAGCGCCAGCCCGCCCAGAAGCATCAGGTCGGCCAGATAGATCGGGTTGCGCGAGACCCGGTAAAGCCCGCCGGTAATCAGCTTTGCAGGCGCTTCATGCGGCACGATGGTCGAACGCGCGCGCAGAAATGAGAGCGCCGCCGCGCCCATAATGGCGAGGCCACCCCAGAACAGAGTGTTACCGATCAGGCCAAGCACGCCGATCTGGAAAGCAGGGCCAAAGAGCGCGACCTCGGCTTTCGCCAAGCCCAACGCCCCCAACCACCAGACCGGCGGATAATCGAGTGTGATTTTCACGGCTGGAACGCCGCACGCCCGCCTTGCAGCACCAGCACATTGCTGTGGCCCATCAGCCGCGCGATCAGCATTGCCTGCGAGGACAGAACAGCGGTGTCACAATACAACACCACCATCCCGCTGTCGGGCAATTCATCCGCCCGCGCCACGATCTCGCGCCATTCTATGTGCAGCGCGCCGTCGATCCCGTCGGCGGCGAACTGGTCGGCCCCGCGCACATCGACAAAAGTCACACCGGGCAGAATGTCGGCGGTCAATTGCGCGGGCTGGATGATGCCCTCGGTGTAACCTGCGAAATCCAGATAGCCGCCGATGTCATCCGCCAGATCACTGGCAGCAACCGGCGCGCAGAACAATGTGGCGGCCAAAACCGATGCAAGAATGACGCGCATGATATCCTCCCGTAAACACGTCGCGACATTCGATTACTTGCATCTGAATTGCAAGCGCCTTGACCTTTGCCGCCCGCAGCGCCACCGATGGGCCAGACTTGGAAGGACACCACGCATGACCGATTTCACCCGCACTCGCGCCCTGTTCGATCTGCCGGAGGGCGTGATCTACTTGGATGGCAATTCGCTCGGCCCCCTGCCCCGCGCTGCCAAGGACCGCGTGGCGCGCGCGATTGCGGATGAATGGGGGCAAATGCTGATCACCGGGTGGAACAAGGCGGGCTGGATGGACCTGCCCGCCCGTGTGGGTGACCGCGTGGGGCGGCTGATCGGGGCCGCGCCGGGAACGGTGGTCATGGGCGACACGCTGTCGATCAAGGTCTATCAGGCTCTGGCCTCTGCGCTGGAATTGCGGCCAGATCGGCGGGTGATCCTGTCCGACACCGGCAATTTCCCGTCCGATCTGTATATGGCCGAGGGGCTGTGCCGCACCTTGGGGCCGGATTATACGCTTAAAACGGTTGCCCCGGAAGCTGTGGAAGACGCGATAGATGGCAGCGTCGCCGTGCTGATGATTACCGAGGTCGATTACCGCACAGGCCGCAAACACGACATGGCCCGCCTGATCGCCAAGGCGCATGACATGGGCGCGCTAGTGGTCTGGGATTTGGCCCATTCCGCCGGGGCCATCCCGGTCGATCTGGCGGGTGCCGACACCGATTTTGCCGTGGGATGCAGCTACAAATATCTCAATTCTGGCCCCGGTGGCCCGGCCTTTATCTATGTCGCGCCAAGGCTGGCCGACACGGTGCGCCCCGCACTTTCGGGCTGGCTGGGCCATGAAGCGCCGTTCGCGTTTAATCTGGACTATCGCCCCGGCGCCGGGATCGAACGGATGCGCGTGGGAACGCCGCCGGTGTTGCAGCTGGCGGCACTTGACGCCGCGCTGGATGTCTGGGACGGCGTGGACATGGCCGCCCTGCGCGCGCGGTCGCTGGAGTTGCAAGGCATCTTCATCGACCGGGTCGAAGCCGCCTGCCCCGACCTGACCCTTGCCACGCCGCGCGACCCCGAAAGCCGCGGCAGCCAAATCAGCTTCCGCCACCCCCAAGGCTATGCGATCATGCAGGCCCTGATTGCCGAAGGTGTGATCGGCGATTTCCGCGCGCCAGATATCCTGCGCTTTGGGTTCACACCCCTTTACCTGTCGCCCGAAGACGTGGCACAGGCGGCAGATACGCTGTGCAACATCATGGCCACAGGCCGCTGGGACCGCCCCGAATTTCACGCCCGCGCCAAAGTCACCTAAGGCGCGCCACAAGATTGCCGGGTTTTCGGGGCAATCTGCCCTGTAAAGACGGCTAGAAGGCCCCGAGTTTCATGAGTGCAGGCACAGAGCATATGACCCAGATTCCCGCCACCACGGCCAGTTTTGCGCAAAGAATCATGCGCGGCGCGGCCTTTACCTCTGGCGGGTTCGTTCTGGGGCAAGGGATGCGATTTGCCTCGAACCTTATCTTGGCGCGCCTGCTCTTCCCCGAAGCCTTCGGCCTGATGGCGCTGATGGCCATGGTGCTGACGGGTCTGACCATGCTGTCGGATACGGGTGTGCCGCAATCCATCATGCAGCACAAACGCGGCGATGATGCAGATTTCCTGAACACCGCCTGGACCTTGAACCTGATGCGCGGCGTCGTGTTGTGGCTGATCGCCTGCGCTTTGGCATGGCCCATGGCATGGGTTTATGAAGCCCCCGAATTGATGTGGATCCTGCCGCTGGGTGGACTGTCGCTGGTTATGTTGGGCGCGGCCCCCACGCGGGTCTTCACCGCCCAGCGCCACCTGCAACTTGGCCGCATCATGGGGATCGAACTGGCCTCTCAGGCCCTTGGCATTGTGGTCATGGTCACGCTGGCATGGATGTACCAAAGCTATTGGGCCTTGGTGGCAGGCGTTCTGGTCACGGGCATGGCGAAATTGTCCATGGAATGGGCGCTGCTGACGGGTATGCGCAACCGTTTGGCATGGGACAAGCCCGCTGGCCGCGAACTTCTGCGCTTTGGCGGCTGGATCATGGCGTCCTCGGCCTTTGGCTTTGTGCTGTTGCAAGGTGACCGGGCCATCCTTGGCCTGTTTCTGACGGTCGAAAAGCTGGGCATCTACAACATTGCCTACTTCTTGGCGTTCTTCCCGGTTCTCATGGCGCATACCATGATGTCGAAACTGCTGATCCCCTCTTACCGCGAAATGTTTGCAGGCAAGGATGGCGAGCATGACCGCAAAATTCGCCGTATGCGCATGGGGTTGACCGGGACCGTTATGGCTTTGTTGACGGTCATGGCGCTGATCGGACCGTGGCTGATCGATTTTCTTTATGACGACCGCTACGCCGAAGCCGGGCCAATCATCGTGATGATCAGCTGTGCCCAAATGCTGTCGCTGATCGTGCTGACCTATGACCAAGCGGCATTGGCGCGCGGTGATTCGCGGCGCTTCTTCTGGGTGATCGCCATTCGGGCCATCGTGCAGACAATCTGCTTCGTGGCCGGGGCCGCATTTGCGGGCCTGCCGGGTGCGCTTGCGGGCCAAGCGGTGGCGTCGGTGCTGGTTTACCCTGTGGTGGCGAACCTTGCGCGGCACACCGGAGTCTGGGACAAAGGGCATGACGCGCTTTTCGCAGCACTGGCGCTGCTGCCTATCGCGGGCGCGCTCAGCTTTCATTGGGACAAGATCGCGCCGCTTTTGCCCTGACGCTTACCATATCGTAACCCCCGGCGGGCTACACCCGATCTCGACCTCGCAGAAGCGTCCGAATCGGAGTGTGCCTTGCCCGCATCCAGACTTGCCCGTTTTGGCCTGAAACCGTCACGCCTGTGCTTTGGTATGGCCGCAGCCCTTCTGGTGGCCATTCTTGGCTGGCCCGCTTTGGCCAAAACCGATGCGGCGCTGTGTGACCAAGCCGCCAGCGTTGCCGCGCGCAAACATGGCGTGCCGCTGGATGTGTTGCGCACCGTCGCGCTGCTGGAAACCGGGCATGCCCAAGGCGGCCAGATGCGCCCATGGCCTTGGGCGCTGAACGCGGGCGGCCAAAGCCATTGGCTGCCCAGCAAGGCAGAGGCCGTCACGAAAGCCCGCGCCATCCTCGCCACCGGGCGGCGCAACCTCGATTTCGGGTGCTTCCAGCTGAACTATCATTGGCACGGGACTCATTTCGCCAGCGTGGAGGATATGCTCGACCCCGCCCAAAACGCCGATTACGCCGCGCGCTACCTGCTGGGCCATTACCGCCGCTTGGGCGATTGGAAAGCTGCGGTCGGCGCATATCATTCGCGCACAGCCGAATATGCCCAGCGCTACCTTGCCCGCTATGACGCCTTGGCCCAAGCGCTTGCGCCTCTGCCCGCGCCACAGCGGCAGACAACGGCACCGAGCAGCACCAATGGCTATGCCCTGCTGACCGGCCATGGCGGCGGCACGCGCGGCTCGCTTGTGCCAGCATCGGTCTTGTCCGGCACGCAGCCGCTTTTGCCCCTGCTGGAGCGCGCACCATGATCCTGACCGCAAAAACCCTGTTCCAGCCCACGATCCTGCTGGCGCTGGCGCTGATGGCGGTGATCGTGATGATGATCCTGCCCATCCCCGCTTGGGCGCTCGACCTTGGTCTCGCCATCTCTTTCGCGCTGGCGATCCTGATGTTCACGGTCACGCTTTTCATCCAACGCCCGCTCGATTTCTCGATCTTCCCGACCGTGCTTCTGGCCTCGCTCATGCTGCGGCTGTCGCTGAACGTGTCTTCGACCAAGCTGATCATCGGCGAGGGCCATACCGGCACAGATGCCGCAGGCGACGTGATCGAAGGCTTTGCCAATTTCGTCATGGGCGGGTCAGTGTTTCTGGGGCTTGTGATTTTCCTTGTGCTGCTGATCGTGAACTTCATTGTCATCACCAAGGGCGCAGGGCGCATGGCCGAAGTCGGCGCGCGCTTTGCGCTCGATGGGATGCCGGGCAAACAGCTTGCTATCGACAGCGATATGTCGGCAGGCGCCATTGACCATACCGAAGCCAAGCGCCGCCGCGAAACCGAACAGGCCGAAACCAATTTCTACGGCTCGCTGGATGGCGCGTCGAAATTCGTCAAGGGCGACGCGGTGGCGGGGCTGCTGATCACGCTGCTGAACATCGTCATGGGGCTGATCAACGGCACCATGATGCATGGCATGTCCCTTGGGGCCGCGTTCGAAACCTACGCCATCCTGACCGTGGGCGATGGCCTTGTCAGCCAGATCCCGGCAGTAATCATCTCTATCGCGGCGGCGCTTTTGCTGGCGCGCGGCGGTGCCAATGGCGCGACCGACAGCCAGTTATTCGACCAATTGGGCCGCTACCCGGCGGCCTTGGCCACTGTGGGTGTGCTGATGGCGCTTTTTGCCTTCGTGCCGGGCCTGCCTTTCCTGCCCTTCATCGCCGGGGCGGGCGTGCTGCTGGGGCTGGCCTATCTGGCGCAGCGCAAGGCCGCAAAAGACCCTGCCCCAGACACAGCTACCCCAGACGTAGCGCCACCCGCGCCCCCACTGGGCGATGTGCTCGATCTGGACGAAATCCATGTGCAATTCGCGCCCGACCTTGTGCCCATGGTGCTGGACCCCGGCCTTGGGCTGGATGCGCGCATCTCCAGCATCCGGTCGCATATTGCCCGCGAATTCGGGCTGATCCTGCCCGAAATGCGCCTGACAGATGAAGCAACGCTGCCCACGGGCACCTATACCATCCTGATTCACGGGGTCGAGCAAGCGCGCGACATTCTGCGGCAAGACAAGGTTCTGGCGCTGATCGGAAATGACCGCATGCTGGACGCGCCGGGCGAAGATGTCTCGGAACCCGTCTACCGCGCCCCGGCCCGCTGGATCGAGCGCGCCGCCCAAGAAGACGCCGCATTGTCGGGCGCAACCGTCGTCGCCCCGATAGAGGTGCTGGCGACTCATCTGCTGGAAGTGCTGAAATCCAACCTTGGGCGCCTGCTGACCTATCGCAGCCTGAACCGCGTGCTGGACGAATTGGGCAACCTGACCGACGCAACCCGGGCCGAAGCGAACAAGCGGCTTTTGTCCGAACTCATCCCCGACAAGGTGCCGATGGACGTGCTTCTCAGCGTGCTGCGCCTGCTTCTGGACGAACGCGTCTCCATCCGCAATCTGCCGCTGATCTTGGAGGCGCTGGCAGAAATGCGCGGCGCGGGCCATAGCCCGGAATCCTTGTGCGAACATGTCCGCCAGCGCCTTGGCTTCCAACTTGTCGCCAAGCTCAAACGGGCCGATGGCACAGTGCCGCTGTTGCAACTTGCGCCCGAATGGGAAGACCTGTTTGCCACCTACCAGCTACCCGGTGACCATGGCAGCGCCGATGTGGCCCTGCCACCAGAAGATTTCGGACGCCTGACCAGCAGCATTGCCGAGAAACTATCGGGGCTTGGCGCAAACGGGGTCAGCCCCGCGCTTGTCACCTCGTCGCGCCGTCGCCGGTTTTTGCGCACCGCACTCGTGGCCAAGGGGCTATCCGCGCCGGTGCTCAGCTACGAAGAGATCGGCTTCGAGGCACGCCCCGCCCTTGTTGGAACCATCGCCGCATGAGCTCTGACCTGATCGCCGCACTCAACACCTTGGGCGCGGGCTACGGCCCGACGCTTCAAGCCGCGCTGGTGGTCTTTCTGCGCGTGGGCGCGATGATGGCGCTACTGCCTGCTTTTGGCGAAGCGGTCATCCCCATTCGCATACGGCTTGGGCTGGCGCTGGCCTTCACCGCCGTCATCACGCCAGCACTCTCCTCCGCATTGCCGGCCCTGCCTGACAATCCTGTCGGGCTGTTACGCCTTGTCGCCACCGAAACCGTTGCGGGCTTTGCCTTGGGCGCGGGGCTGCGGCTGTTCGTGATGGTGCTGCAAATGGCGGGCACCATCGCCGCGCAAGCCACATCGCTGTCGCAATTCTTCGGCGGTGCGGGGATAGACCCACAACCGGCCATGTCGCAAATCTTGGTTATGGGCGGTCTGGCGCTGGCGGTCACATTGGGGCTGCATGTGCGGCTGGCGGAACTGATGCTGCTCAGCTACCAGCTTTTCCCGGCGGGCCAGTTTCTAAACCCAGCCGATCTGGCGGATTGGGGCGTAGCCCAAGTGTCACGGGCCTTCGCGCTCGCCTTCACGCTGGCCATGCCCTTCGTGATCCTGTCGCTGGTCTTCTACGTGGCGCTTGGCGCGATCAACAAGGCCATGCCACAGCTGATGGTTGCCTTCGTCGGCGCGCCCGCCATCACTTTCGCGGGGTTGGCACTACTGCTGCTGACAGCCCCAATGATCCTCCCCATCTGGCACGAGGCGTTCGCAGGTTTCATCGCAAATCCGGTCGGGGGCGCACCATGAGCGAAGAAGACAGCGCCGAGAAGGAATTCGAAGCCAGCGAGCGCAAGCTGGAAGACCAGCGCCGCAAAGGCGAAGTGCCGCGCTCGACCGACATAAACACGGCCGCGGCCTATCTGGGGCTATTGTTGGCGGCAGTCGCACTGGGCCAAGCCAGCGTCACCCAATTGGGAGAGATCGGCACCGTGATCTTTCAGCAAGCCAACACGCTCTCTGCGCTTGCGGCAGAGGGCGCGCGCCCGGTTCTGGGCGGGATCATCGGCCAAGCAGTGCTGGCCAGTCTGCCGCTCTTTGCGTTGCCCTTCCTGCTGGTCTGGGGTGCGCTTTTCGCCCAGCGCGCGGTCATTTTCGCGCCGGAAAAGCTGCAACCAAAACTGTCGCGCATCTCTCTCATCGCCAATGCGAAAAACAAGTTCGGACGCGGTGGCCTGTTCGAATTCGCCAAAAGCACGGTCAAGCTTGCCGTCATCTCGACGGTTCTGTGGGTTTTCTTGCTGCGCGAATTGCCTGCGATCTTGCGCAGCCTGTATCTGACCCCCGCCGTCGCCACCACCGAGCTGATGCAGATGGTGCTGCGCTTTCTGCTGCTGGTTTTCGTTCTGTCTCTGGTCATCGGCGCGATCGATTATTTCTGGCAGCGCGCCGAGCATCTGCGCAAGAACCGCATGTCGCACAAGGAAATGCGCGACGAGATGAAAAACGCCGAGGGCGACCCACATGCCAAGGGCGAGCGCACCCGCCGTGGGCGCGAGATTGCCACCAACCGCATGCTGGAAGATGTGCCGCAAGCGAATGTCGTCATCGTGAACCCCGAACATTATGCGGTGGCGCTGAAATGGTCGGCCACGGACCAATCCGCGCCCATCTGTGTTGCCAAGGGCACGGATGAGATTGCCGCGCGCATCCGCGAACGCGCGCGCGCTGCGGGCGTGCCCATTCACCGCGACCCGCCCACGGCCCGCGCGCTGCACGCGACCGTGCAGATCGGGGCAGAGATCGAACCGCAGCACTACGCCCCCGTCGCCGCCGCGATCCGATTTGCCGAGGCCATGCGCGCGAAAGCCGCCAAGGGGCGGTGGGCATGAGCTCTGCGCGGCTGGACAGACTGGCGCAACTTGCCGACCTGCTACACGCCCGTGATATGGCGAAGCTGGGGCGTTTGGTGCAAGCCCGCGAGCAATGGGCCGCGCGGATTGCCGCGCTGCCCACCCGGCTGGAGATGACAGAGAATCCCGCGCTGAACGCGGCGCGGCTGGCGCATGCGAAATGGGCGCAGGCCCAGCGCATTGGTCTGACCCAGAAGCTGGCGCGTCACACCGCGTCCATGCACGAACAAAAAGCCGTGGCCGCGCGCAGCTTGGGCCGCTCCATGGCGTTGGACAAGCTACGCAAATCCGCGCGTTAAACCACCCATTCGCCAGCGCGCATCAGCGGCACAGGGTCTGCGCCGTCGCGCAGCCCGTCGACATCGGTGCGCCCGTCGCCGATCATCCAATCCACATGGATCAGACTCTTATTGCCACCGCGCGCGGCAATCTCTTCGGGCGACAGGTCGTGGCCTTCCAAGCAAGAGGCATAACACTGGCCCATGGCGATATGCGACGCCGCATTCTCGTCGAACAAGGTGTTATAGAACAGGTGCCCGCATTGCGCCACGGGCGAGCTATGCGGCACCAGCGCCACCTCTCCCAGCCGCGCCGCGCCCTCGTCGGTGCCGACCATCTGCGACAGCACATCCTGCCCGCGCGAGGCCTTGGCCGACACCGCGCGCCCGCCCTCGAAGCGCATTTCAATCTCGTCTATCAGCGTGCCATGGTGTGACAGCGGCTTGGTCGCGCGCACCACGCCGTCGACCTTGGCGGCGTGGGGCGTGGTGAACACCTCTTCGGTGGGAATGTTCGGGTTGCAGATGACCCCGTTTTTCGCGGGGCTTGCGCCGCCTTGCCACAGGTGCCCATCCGCCAGCCCAACGCGCAAATCGGTGCCCGCGCCGCGAAACTGCAACGCATCGAACCGCGCATCGTTCAGCATGGCCGACCGCCGGGCCAACGCCGCATTATGCTCGGCCCAAGCCGCGACAGGGTCCGCGTGATCCAGCCGCGCAGTGCGGGCAATCGCGTCGGCCAGCCGCGCCAGCGCCTCTGCCTCTGGCAGATCGGGGAAGATGCGTGCGGCCCAAGCCAGGGTTGGGCAGGCGATGATCGACCAATTGATGCGAAATTCCGAGATATGCGCCAGCGCGGGCCGGTAGGCCGCCGCATTGGCACGGTTGGCGCGGCCCACGCGCGCACTATCCTGATCCGACAACAGAAACGGGTCTTCACCCACCAAGGCAAGCCGCGCGGCACCATCGGCATAGGCCGCCCCCATCCCGTCATAAAGCCAGCCCGGCGCATGGTCGAACCCGGCCTCATGGCCATGCTCGAAGCGCGCGCGCATCATCTCGCCATCGCTTAGAATGGGGGTAACCAGCTTTGCGCCCGCGCGATACGCCTCTGCGGTAATGGCGCGCGCCAGCGGCAATGTGCTTGTGGGCGCGGTCATGACCAATTCCTGACCGGGTTGCAGGTTCAGGCCCACCCGCACCGCCAGCTTTGCCAGCCCGTCCACAATCGTGCTGTCCAGATCTACCGTGTCGCGCATGTCAGCCTCCAGTCAATTTCGGGCAAGGCTGGGGCATGCGGCGGGCAGGGTCAAGCGCCGTTGCGCAATATGTTCGTGATCAGCACTTCTTGCACAACATCGCCTTCCAACACTTGCCCCGCCCCCTCCAGAAGTGCGCGGCGCAACAGGGTCATGTTGTTGTTCGAGGTGAACAACCCCTCGAACCCGCCGATATTGGCGTGGTCGAACAGGATTTGCAAAAGCCGGTCGCGCAAAAGCGGTTCCTTGGCGGCAAGGGTGGCTTGGGCCGTTTCGTCGACCTGAAGCGCCAGTTCCACGATCACCAAAGAGGCGACGCGCCCATCTTCCACCAGCGGCACCAGAAATTGCCCCCCCAACTGGTAGACGACACTTGGGGCAAGCTCTGTCTGCGGCGGAGGGGCATCTTCGGCTACGACCTCTTCTGGCGGATCGGGACGCAGCAGGAACCCTGCCCCTACACCACCGGCAAGGCCCAGAAGCATTAACAGCAGCGGTAGGATCTTGGCCATGTCGCCCCCTTTCCCGCCCTAGAAGGGCGTCACGATTTCCAGAATCTGTTGGCCATAGCGCGGCTGCTGCACGTTCGAGATGATGCCCCGCCCGCCATAGGAAATGCGCGCATTGGCGATCTTGTCATAGCCCACCTCGTTCTTGCGCGAGATGTCTTCGGGGCGCACATAGCCCGTGACCAGCAATTCGCGCAATTCATGGTTCACGCGCACCTCTTGGCGCCCTTCAATGCGCAGCACCCCATTTGGCAAGCGCTCTACCACGGTCGAGGCGATGCGCAGCGTCAGTTGCTCGTTGCGGCTGACAGACCCGCTGCCGGAAAAGTCCGTTCCGCCCTGCACGCCCACGCCCTCTGACAGGCTCAGCCCACCGGGCAGGTTGCGGTCAATCGCCTGGGGAATGCCAAACAGCGTGGGCCCCGCCATATCGACTGACCCGCTACGCCCGCGCGCGGTCGAGTTCGAGATTTGCGCGCTGTCGTCAATTTCGATGACAACTGTCAGGATATCGCCCTGTTTGCCCGCCCGCCTGTCGCCCAAGAGCGAACGCTGCCCCGCCGACCAAAGCGAAGCGGGGCTAACTTCGCCGGGAACAAGCGTTTCTTGCGGCAACGGAATGCGGTAAAGTGCGGCATGTTCGAACCCATCCTCTGGCGCTGTGAACGCGGGCGCGCGCCCAACTTCGGAGAGCGGTGCGCAAGCCGCCATCACAAGGCCGACGAGAGAGAGAAGCATAGGACGCATAGCGGTTCCTTTGATGAATTCGGCGCGTGCTAGCGCAAAGCGCCGGGGCCGACTTCGACCTGACCAAAACTGATGACCCGCCCCTGAACGGATTGGCGCGAGGTGCCATTCATGACCGTCACGCTTTCGCCCAGCGCCGCGCGGCCCAGCGCGCGGCCCTCGGACACAATGGTCAGCCCGCCTTGGCGGTAGATCATGACCACCGCCTCGTTGCGTTCGATCACGGCTGCCGGGCCCAGATCGGCTAGCCGCACGGGGCGGCCCGGATAGATCGCCACCCGCGCTTCCAGCCCGACCACTTGCGCCGGGTCGCTGGCCACACCGGGGGCGGTGGCGGCGCGCTGAGGGGCCACATCGCCGGGCTGAAGGACCTCTGTGGCCCGGATCAGCCGTGTGGCGACCAGGCCATCGGCCCAAGCGGGCCACGGCACCAACAAGACAAAGGCCAGCCATTTCATCAGCGCACCTGCGTCGTTGCGCCCATCATCTGGTCGGCGGCGGTGATGACTTTGGCGTTCAATTCGTAGCCGCGCTGCGCCTTGATCAGTTCAGTCATCTCGCGCACCGGATCGACCGAGCTTTCCTCCAGGTAGCCCTGACGTAAGGTGCCAAGCCCGTCTTCGCCCGGCACGCCCTGAATCGCGGGGCCAGAGGCTTCGGTTTCCAGAAACAGGTTCGACCCGATCGCTTCCAGCCCCTTTTCATTGGTGAAATTGGCCAGGTTCAGCTGCCCCAGAAGCTGCGGCTGCACATTGCCGATGAAATAGGCGTAAATCTCGCCTTCGGAATTGATGGACAGATCGCGGGCATCGTTGGGGATAACTATGCCGGGGGCGACCTCGTAACCTTCGGAATTGACGATCAGCCCATCGCCGGTGCGTTTCAGCCCCCCGTCGCGGGTAAAGGCGGCCTCGCCATTGGGCAGGGTCACTTGCAGATAGCCCTTGCCTTCGATGGCCACGTCCAGATCATTGCCCGTGAAGGTCGACGCCCCTTGCTGGATTTGCATGCTGATTGCGGCCGGGCGCACGCCCAAGCCCACCTGCACGCCCGTGGGCAATACCGTGCCATCGGCAGCGGTGATCGCACCCGCACGGGCGAATTGCTGGTAATGCAGGTCGGCGAATTCGGCGCGACGGGCGTTATAGCCCGTGGTGCTCATATTTGCGAGGTTGTTCGAGATCGTATCGACCCGCATTTGTTGGGCAGACATGCCGGTCGCGGCGATTTGCAAGGCTTTCATCGGGTTCTCCGGTTCGGGTTAACGGCCAAGCGCCTGAATGACGCCCTTGATGCGTTCGTCTTCGCGGTCGAGCATGCGCTGCCCGCGTTCATAGGCGCGCTGCACTTCGATCATGCGCGACAGCTCGATCATCGGGTCGACATTCGACTCCTCCAGGAACCCTTGCAGAATCTGCGGGGCGTCCACGGGGATGATCTCGCCCGCGACCTGGAACAACGTGCCCGCAGCGCGCGACATGCTGGTCGGATCGGCAGGTTGGAACAGCCCCACCTGCCCCACGGGCACGCCATCGGCCGAGAGCGTGCCGTCGCGCGCCATGGCCACATCGCGCGCATCGGGCGGCACGAAGATGGGCGCGCCGCCAAGGTCCAGCAGGCGGTGGCCGTCGGGGTTGACCAACTCGCCCGCCGCGTTGGGGGTGAACATGCCCGCCCGCGTCAGGCGCGGGCCTTGCGCGGTTTCAAGCTGGAAAAACCCGTCGCCTTCGATTGCGAAATCGAAACGCGCATTGGTTTGCGACAGCGCGCCCTGAAGCTGTGCGGTCTGACGGGTATTGCCCAAAGCCATGGACAAGGACGGCTCATCACGGCCCAAGCCCACGACGAATTCGGAAAACACCACGCCTTCCTTGCGAAAACCCGTGGTCGCGGCATTGGCGATGTTATGCGCCACGACCTGCAATTCCCGCCGCAACCCCGACATGCGCGTCAGCATGGTATAGGATGAATTATCCAACTTAACCTCCTGCGATCACGGGTAAAATCTCGTCATGAAAGAAGCTGACCAAGGTCGCGGTCATGAAGCTCATCGACACCCAGAACACCGCCACAATGGCAAGCAATTTGGGCACGAAGGTCAGCGACATTTCCTGAATGGAGGTGAGCGCCTGAAACAGCCCGACGCCCACACCCGCCACCAAGGCAGCCCCCAAGATCGGCGCAGAGATCAACGTGGCGATCCACAATCCTTGGCGCAACGTGTCGAAGAAGATCAGCTCATCCATGGGGCTAGACCGGCATACGCAAAATTTCGAGATAGGCTTCCACCACGCGGTCGCGCACGCTGACGGCGGTTTGCACGGCCAGTTCAGTATCGGCCAAGGCTTGCACCAGCGCGTGCGGGTCGGCGCCACTGACCATAGAGGCGGTGGCGGCCTGCTCATTGGCTTGCAGCCCAGACAGGACGCTGCCCATGGCCTGCCCGAAGGCGGCCTCGGCGCGGGGGGCGGTGGCGGTGGGTTGGGCCGCATCGCGGGCGCGGCCATAGCCATTGATCGCAATTGAAGAAGGGATTTGCATTTTGGTGATCCTTGTTAGCGGCGCAGCAGGTCAAGCAGGCTTTGCGACATCTGCCGCGCTTGATCGAACATCGCCAGATTGGCCTCGTAGCTGCGCCCCGCCTCGCGGGCATCTGCCATCTCCACCATCGTGTCGACGGTAGAGCCGAGGTAATAGCCATCCTCATCTGCGAGCGTATGGCCGGGGTCGTAGATGCGGGGCAAGTCGCCCCGGTCCAGTTGCACTGGCCCCGCGGCCACGGTGGTCACGCCGCGGGCGCGTTCAAATTGGGCAGTAAA
>JAFGVZ010000217.1 GCA_016937725.1 Paracoccaceae bacterium
ATGATCGCCCGCGACTTGGCCACGATCCGCGCTTTCAAAGCCGCCCATGGCGACGTGATCCTGAAACCGCTCTACGGCAATGGCGGCGCGGGTGTGTTTCGGCTGGACGCGAATGACCGCAACCTTGCTTCGCTGCATGAATTGTTCACCGGCATCAACCGCGAACCGCTGATCGTGCAGAAATACCTGCCCGCTGTCAGCAAGGGCGACAAGCGGATTATCTTGGTCAATGGCGCGCCTATTGGCGCCATCAACCGTGTGCCCGCCGAGGGCGAGACGCGCTCCAACATGCATGTCGGCGGCCGTGCCGAAAAGGTTGAGCTGACTGCACGCGACCGCGAGATTTGCGCAGCCATCGGCCCGCTCTTGCGCGAGAAGGGCCAGATCTTCGTCGGCATAGACGTGATCGGCGATTGGCTGACAGAGATTAACCTGACCTCGCCCACCGGCCTGCAAGAATTGGAGCGCTTCGACGGCACCAATGGCGCGGCGTTGATCTGGGAAGCGATCGAGGCGAAGCGGGCCGAGGCCAAGCGCGACGCGACATGAGCTGGCAACTCAAGGTCCTGCGCGTGTTCTTGCGGCAGGTCGCGCGCCGCTCGCTTGCGCGCCAGCCAGACAGCGCCGGCGCGCGCAAATGGTTCGAGCGTGGCGCATGGCTGAATGCGCGCGGGCGGCCTTGGTTGCACTTCACGCCCGACAGCTTGGCCGAACTGCCTGCTCTCTGGACGGCAAAACCCGCGCCCTGCGCACCGATCATCCTCTATCTGCATGGCGGAGGCTACGTCATGGGCAACCCGCGCACCCATGCCGCGCTTGCGAATTACCTGAAACGCAAGACCGGGCTAGAGGTGTGCTTGCCCGATTACCGCCTTGCCCCTGAACACCCGTTCCCCGCCGCGTTCGAAGATGCGCGCAATGCATGGCGCGCGCTGCTTGGCGCGGGTCACAAGCCTGAAAATATTGTCTTGGGCGGCGATTCCGCAGGCGGCGGGCTGGCGCTGGCTCTTTTAGGCCATTTATGCGCGACAGGCCAACCGCGCCCTGCTTGCGTTTTCGCATTTTCACCCTTTACAGATCTGACACTGGAAGGCCCATCCATTGTGCAAAATGCGCGCAGCGAGATTTTGCTGCCCATCTCGCGGCTGGAGCGGCTGCGCGACCGCGTGCTGCAAGGGGCCGACCCGCACGATCCGCGAATCTCGCCGCTCTATGCCAGTTTCATCGGCGCGCCGCCCGTGCTGATCCAGGTTGCCCGCAGAGAGATCCTGCATTCGGATTCCACGCGCATGGTGCAACATCTGCGCGCTCAAGGGGTTGAGGTCACGCTGCAAGAGGGCGGCAACCTTCCCCATGTCTGGCAATATTTTCACGGCTGGTTGCCAGAGGCGCGCAAATCCCTGACAGAGGCCGCAGCCTTCATACGCGCACGGGTTGGTCCACCGCCATCAACCGAAAGCTGATCGCTTCGGCCATATGGGGCGCACGCACATCTGCGGCCCCGTCCAGATCGGCAATCGTGCGCGCGACACGCAGCAACCGGTGGTAGCCGCGCGCGCTCAGGCCCAAGCGGTCGGCGGCGCGGGTCAGAAGCGCGCGGCCTTCAGCATCGGGCGCGGCTACCTCTTCCAAAAGCGCGCCCTCGGCATCGGCATTCACGCGCACCGCACCATGCCCCGCGTAACGCGCGGCCTGCGCCCCCCGCGCGCGCGCCACACGCGCGGCGACATCGCGCGAAGCTTCGCCGCTCGCAGGCAGGTCCAGATCGGCCAGCCCCACCGGCGGCACTTCGACCCGCAGGTCGAACCGGTCCAGAAGCGGGCCAGAGATGCGCCCCATATAATCCTCGCCACAAGCGGGCGCGCGGGCGCAGGCGCGGTGCGCATCGGCCAAGTAACCGCATTTGCAGGGGTTGGCGGCGGCGACCAACAAAAAACGGCAGGGGTAGCGCACATGCGCATTGGCACGGGCAACGACGACCTCGCCGGTCTCGATGGGTTGGCGCAGGGTTTCCAGCACTGCGCGCGGGAATTCGGGCAGTTCATCGAGAAACAGCACACCGTTATGGGCCAGCGATATCTCGCCCGGTTTCGCGCCTTTGCCGCCCCCGACGATGGCCGCGACCGATGCCGTGTGATGCGGTTCGCGGTAGGGGCGCAGGCGCGAAATGCCGCCTTCGTCCAAAAGCCCTGCGATGGAATGGATCATAGAGGTTTCCAACGCCTCGGCGGGTGACAGCGGCGGCAGGATACCGCCAAGCCGCGCCGCCAGCATGGATTTGCCAGAGCCCGGAGGGCCAACCATCAGCAAATGGTGGCGCCCCGCAGCGGCAATTTCCAAAGCGCGTTTGGCGCGTTCCTGTCCTTTCACGTCGAACAGGTCGCGCATGCCGTCTTCTGCCGTCACCTCGCCGGGTTTGGCGGGGGAAAGGGGCGCTTGACCGGAAAAGTGACGGATCAGTTGCGATAGCGACGCTGGCGCGATAACGCGCGCGGCATCGACCCAAGCGGCCTCTGGCCCGCAGGTTGCAGGGCAAATGAGCGCAAAGCCTTCTTCGGCCGCGGCCATAGCGGAGGGCAAAGCCCCCAAAACCGGGACCAAAGCGCCATCCAGCGACAATTCCCCCAAGGCCACGCTTTGCGCCACGTCTTCCGCAGGCAGTATGTCAAGCGCGGCAAGAAGCGCCATCGCAATTGGCAAATCGAAATGCGAGCCTTCTTTCACGATATCAGCGGGCGACAGATTGACCGTAATGCGCTTGGAGGGCAGCGCGATAGACAAAGCCGACAATGCCGCGCGCACCCGCTCGCGCGCTTCGGACACCGCCTTGTCGGGCAGGCCCACGATCTGGAAGGATGGCAGACCGGGCGAAAGCGCGCATTGCACCTCTATCAGGCGGGCCTCTATCCCTTCGAAAGCGACTGTGAAGGCGCGCGCAACCATTATCCACCCCGGCAAAACTGGCCAAAGGTTAACGGCAAACTGGTTTCCAACAGGTTAACGAAACAGCCTGCGCCGCGTCATCACGGAAGCGTGTTGGCAAGAAAGACGCCCCATTTCCGGAAAAAAGTGAACCGGTGAAGTATCTGCTGCGTAACAAGTGCAAATAAACCAACAGCCGGGGGAAACAATGGCACTTGATTTCAGTGACGACCGCAAGTTTTCACGTCAGGCCATGAAAGCAGAATTGCTGGATGCAGAAACCGAATTGCGACTGGCTTATGCTTGGCGCGATCAGCGGGATGAAGCCGCGCTGCACAGATTGATTACCGCCTATATGCGTTTGGCCATTTCCATGGCGGGCAAATTCCGCCGCTACGGCGCGCCAATGAATGACCTGATCCAAGAGGCGGGTCTGGGCCTGATGAAGGCCGCCGACAAGTTTGACCCGGATCGCGGAGTTCGTTTCTCCACCTATGCTGTGTGGTGGATCAAGGCGAGCATTCAGGATTACGTCATGCGCAACTGGTCCATGGTGCGCACCGGGTCCACCAGTAGCCAGAAATCGCTGTTCTTCAACCTGCGTCGCGTTCAGGCCAAGTTAGAGCGTGAAGCCATGGCGCGCGGCGAAACGCTGGACCCGCATCAGTTGCGCGAAATGGTTGCGCGTGAAGTGGGCGTTCCTCTGCACGATGTCGAGATGATGGAAGGTCGTTTGTCCGGCTCTGATTATTCGCTGAACGCCATGCAGTCGAGCGACGAGGATGGCCGCGAATGGATCGACGTGCTGGAAGATGAAAGCGAGCAAGCGTCGGTCGGTGTCGAGCATGCCCATGACACGGCACAGTTGCGGGAATGGTTGCTCTCGGCGCTTCAGGGCCTGAGCGAGCGCGAGCGCTTCATTGTGCGCGAACGCAAACTGCGCGCCGATCCGCGCACGCTGGAAAGCCTAGGCGAAGAGCTTGGCCTCTCGAAAGAGCGTGTGCGCCAATTGGAGGCGGCCGCATTCCAGAAGATGCGCAAAAGCCTTGAGAGCCAATCCAAGGAAGTGTTGAACTTCCTCGCATGAAATGGGTCATTCTCAGCGCTGCGTTGGCCCTGCCAGCGCAAGCCAACGAAATCACGCCGGACGGGCTGGACAGCCTGCCCGGCGCGCAAGTTTATTTCTTGGGAGAGGTGCATGACCACCCCGACCATCATCTGAACCAAGCCCGCGCCATTCGCGCGATCCAGCCCAGCGCGATGGTCTTTGAAATGTTGACCGAAGCGCAATCGGCGGGCGCACCCGATACGTGGGACAGCGCCGCGTCCCTCAGCGCGGCCTTGGCGTGGGACGGATCGGGCTGGCCCGATTTTGCCCTCTACTATCCGATTTTCGAAGCGGCCCCAGACGCGGCGATCTACGGTGCCGCCGTCCCACGCGACCAAGCACGCGCTGCCTTTGGCCAGCCTTTGCCAGACATATTTATGGGTGACGCCACACGCTTCGGGTTGGACCAGCCCCTCGCGCCAGAGGACCAAACTGCACGCGAGACGATGCAGCTAGAGGCCCATTGCAACGCCCTGCCCGCTGAAATGCTGCCCGGCATGGTCGATATTCAACGCCTGCGCGACGCGGAACTGGCGCGCGTGGCCGAACAGGCCCTGCGCGATACGGGCGGGCCGGTGGTGGTGATCACCGGCACCGGGCATGTGCGCCGTGACTGGGGCGCGCCTGCTGCTTTGGCGCTCGCCGCGCCCGATGTGACAAGCGTGACATTGGGCCAGTATGAAATAGCGGCCCCCGAGATGCCCCTGACCGATCTGTGGATCGTCACCGAAGCGGTTGACCGCGCGGACCCTTGCGCAGCCTTTCAATAGGGCTTTTGCCGAGCGCCGCGACAGGCTATCCCAAAGCGCGAACCGCTAGGAAAGGCACTCCATGCTGACGGGAAAGCGAATTCTGGTCACCTCGGGCCCAACGCACGAACCGATTGACCCGGTGCGCTACATCGCAAACCGTTCTTCCGGCGCGCAAGGCACGGCAATTGCTACCGCGCTGCGTGATTTGGGCGCAGAGGTCGTGTTCGTGACCGGCCCCGCGCAAGTGCCCGCGCCCGTGGGGGTAAAGGTGGTGCGCGTGGAAACCGCGCTGCAAATGCTCGAGGCGGTGGAAGCAGCCCTTCCCGTAGAGGCCGCTATCATGGCTGCGGCCGTGGCCGATTGGCGGGTGGCCAATGCCTCGGATCAGAAAATGAAGAAAACTGCGCAAGGCTTTCCAGACCTTCACTTTATTGAAAACCCCGACATCTTGCGCACGCTCTCGCAGCACGCTCAGCGCCCGCGATTGGTAGTAGGATTTGCAGCAGAGACCGAAAATGTCATCGACCACGCCACCGCCAAGCGCGCGCGCAAAGGGTGCGACTGGATTTTGGCCAACGACGTTTCGCCCGCGACGGGCATTATGGGCGGCGCGGAAAACGCGGTGCATCTGGTCACCGCAGAGGGGGTCGAAGATTGGCCACGCATGGCGAAATCCGAAGTCGCGGACCGGCTGGCACAGCGCATAGCGCAGGCACTGGCATGACCCAAGTCTTGTTCGCCTACCTGCCCGATGCCGACCGTGAGGTGCCGCTGCCCGCCTATGCGACCATGGGCGCGGCGGGGGCCGATATTCGCGCCAACCTTCTGCCCGCAGATCGCGCGGCGGGACTGCACCTTGCCCCCATGGCGCGGGTGTTGGTGCCCACCGGGCTGGCCTGCGCAATCCCGGACGGATACGAGATGCAAATCCGCGCACGTTCCGGCCTTGCCCTGAAGCATGGGCTGACCTTGCCCAATGCGCCCGCGACCATCGACAGCGATTATCGCGGGCCGTTGGGCGTGATCTTGCAAAATCTGGGCGACGCGCCTTTCACCATCGAACATGGCATGCGCATTGCCCAAATCGTGATCGCACCGGTGGTGCAGGCACGCTTCGTTGCAACAGAAACGCTCCCCGATACCGCGCGCGGTGCGGGGGGATATGGCTCTACCGGGGTGCGCTGATGGGGTTGGTTCTGTTCCTGATGGTCGGCCTATGGGTGCTGGGCTGGGCTATGAAAACTCCCGTGCGCGCGCGGCTGGTGATGATCGGGCTAATCTATCTGGCCGTGGTGATCGCACAACTTGTTTTGCCCGCAGGCACGCCGTTGCGCCTGGCCACGGGGGGTGACGTGCGCCCATGGTTGGTGCTGGGCGGCATTTTGGCGCTTGGGGCGGGCTATGCCTATGGGCTAAAGCGCCTGCGCAAGCCCGAAGCGACCACGCCCGAACCCCTTTCCGGCCCGTTCCGAGAGGCCGAGCTGAACCGCTACGCCCGCCACATCGTGCTGCGCGAAATCGGCGGCGCAGGGCAACGCAAGCTGAAAGACGCCAAGGTGCTGGTCATCGGGGCTGGCGGGCTGGGATCGCCTGCGCTTTTGTATCTGGCGGCGGCGGGTGTGGGCACCATTGGTGTGATTGATGATGACGTGGTGGACGGGTCCAACCTGCAACGTCAGATCATCCACCGCGATCAAGACATTGATATGCCCAAAGTGTTTTCCGCGCAGGCGGCCATGCAGGCGCTGAACCCGTTCATCACGGTCAAACCCTATAAGCGCCGTCTGACTGAAGACATGGCGACAGAGCTTTTTGCCGAATATGACCTGATCCTTGACGGCAGCGACAATTTCGACACGCGCTATCTGGCCAACCGCGCCGCCGTGGCAACAGGCAAACCGTTGATCTCTGCCGCGATCACGCAATGGGAAGGGCAGATCAGCCTCTATCACCCTGCGAGCGGCGCGCCTTGCTATGAATGCCTGTTCCCAGAGCGCCCCGCCGAAGGGCTGGCCCCCGCCTGTGCGGAAGCAGGTGTTGTGGCCCCCCTGCCCGGCATTATCGGCAGCCAAATGGCACTGGAGGCGATCAAAGAGATCACGGGGGCTGGCCAGTCCTTGCGCGGGCGGCTGATGCTGCATGACGCGCTTTATGGCGAAAACCGTAATGTCACGGTCGCACGCCGCGACGCATGCGCGTGTTGTGGGTCAGCCCAAGGTCAGGCGCAGGCGTAAAAAGCCCTTCTTGTCTGCGCCCATCACCTCTGGCGCGAAGCCGTCGATCAGGCGCAAATGGTCCAGCGCAGCCGGGGCGGTGCGCAAGACAACGCTGGCCCCGTCAATGGGCACAAACCGGAAAGGGCTGTCAGCGTCGATATGCAGCATGGGCTGACGCTCGATATGTTCGCGCAGCACATCGCGCACGATGCTTGGATTCTCGAAACAAATGCTGGTCGGGTCCGCACCCGGAAACCCACCTGCCCCTTGCGCGCGGAACGAATTGGTGCACAGCACGAATTCCGCCTGCGGGTCCAGCGGCGCGCCCATGAAGCGCAAGTTGCGGATGCGCGCATGGTTCTGGTCAATCTCTGTCCCGTCGAACGCATAGCGCGCGGGCTGGGTCAGGTCTATGTCATATGTCAGGCCATAGATGATTTCGAAATTATACCCCGGAAAAGCCGGGTTCATCAGCGGCTGGTCTTGCATGCCGGGATGGATCTGATTGAAGGCAGAGGCAGAACGCTCTAGCCACAGCGCGATCTGCGTGCCCGTCAGCCGAGAGGCCGCGACCTTGTTGGGGTAGACATACAAATCGGCAATACTGCGCAGGGTCAACTGGCCCGCAGCCACATTGGTGTAATTGCGCGCGCCCCCCAACCCGCCAGCTTTGGATGGGGAAATGGCCGACAAAATCGGCAAACCGGCATGCTCCGGGTCCAGACGCGCTGCGACAAAGGCTTTCTGGGCCTGCGCCACCAAGGCGGTCGCGGCGGAATGACCAAGATAGACGAAGAAACTGTTGATCGGCGTGTCGCATTGCCCGATGGGCTGGCGAATGCTGGATAGCACCGCCTGATGCGCACGCTCGACAATCTTGCGCACCTTGGGGCTGCGCATAGGTTGGCTGCGGTCGGCGGCCACTTGCTGAAAATTCATCGCGGCATCGCGCAGGGCGCGCGTCTCGACATGGTGGTTGACCACGCGCCACACCCCGCCCTCGCGCTGCATGGCAAGGTCTATCACCCCCAAATGAGAGCCGAAAAAGCCGCTCATCACAGCCGGTTTGCCCGCGATAGTGCCGCGCTCCACATCGACCGAAGGAATATCGGCAAAGGCGCGCGACGGGAAAACCTGATGCGTATGTCCCGACAGAACGATATCGACACCTTCAATGCGCGCCAGCGGGATGACGGCGTTTTCCATGCCCGGGGTGTGACGCAGCGGGCCAATGCCGGTATGGGCCAGCAGGACAACCAGATCCGCCCCGGCCTCGCGCATCTCTGGCACCCAAGCGGCGACGGAGTCAACCATGTCACGCACCTGCAAGCGGCCCTGAAGCTGCTGGCGTTCCCAGATCATGATCTGCGGAGGCGCTACGCCCAGAACCCCGATGGTCAACTCGTGCATCAGCCCGATGCGGTCGCGCACATGGCGCTTGAGCAAGCTATAGGGCTTGACCAACATCCGGTCCGCGCGCGGGGTCGCGCCCAAAGAGCGCGCAATATTTGCCGACACGACAGAAAATTCAGCCCGTGCCAGCGATTTCTCCAGAAACTCTAGCCCGTAATTGAATTCATGGTTCCCGATGGTGATGGCGTCGTAGCGCATGGCATTCATGGCTTCCATCACCGGGTGCAGATCGCCCTCGCGCAGGCCCATATCATAGGCGAAGTAATCGCCCACGGGCGTGCCTTGCAAGAAATCACCATTGTCGAACAACAGCGTGTTGCCGCTTTCCACCCGGGCGCGGTCCACCAATTCGGCCAAGCGCGACAGGCCGAAATCCGGGTTGGGACAATCGGCATAATAGTCGTAGGGGTGAAGGTGAACATGCAGATCTGTCGTCTCCAGAATGCGGAGATCGACAGTCTGCCTTACATCTGCAACCGGCATGAAGTGCAGCTTTTCCTGTCCCATGACATACTTTTTCTGTTTCGCGTCTTTACCAAGTTACAGATGATATGAGAGAACAATTTGACCCGGACGGCACAAGATTGTGGCAAGACACGGTCTTGCACCTTATTTGTCACTCTGAGGGTCGCCAAGTGACAACCCAGAATTGAACATTGTTTCCAAGCCATGACAAGTCATTATGGGAAACAGACCCGGCAGGATACGGAAAAAGCACATGATCAGCCTTGATATGGCCTTTGCCGGGGTCTGGGATAACCGCGCTGCCCAAGAACGCGCCAACAGCCAAGACCTGCGTGCGGGCAGCGCCGTGCTGCCCATCTGGCGCGGCAAACCCCAGATCGGTCCCGATGGGTTGGCATGGGTCGCCGCCGACGCGATAGCGTTGCGCCATGCCGGCGACACTTGGCTTTATCTGGGCCGCCATGCCGGACAAGCCCGCTTTGCCGCCGATATTTCAGCATGGGAACCCGACGGTCTGGACACAGCAGCACTCGCCATGTTCGCAGATCCGACCGAACAGCATTATCCCGGCGCTCTGGAAGGCACCCGCTTTGCCGAACTGCGCCTTGCCATGACCGAACTGACCCCGGCAGAGGCTGCCTTGGCCTCGACCGGGCGCGCGGTGTTCAACTGGCACCGCTCGCACCGCTTTTGCGCGGCTTGTGGCGCGGAAAGTCATATGTCCATGGGCGGCTGGGAGCGCCACTGCCCGGCCTGCGGCGCCAAGCATTTTCCCCGCACCGACCCGGTGGTCATCATGCTGGTGGCGCAAGGCAACCGCCTGTTGCTGGGCCGCTCGCATGGTTGGCCAGAGGGGATGTATTCCGCCCTTGCCGGCTTTGTTGAGCCCGGAGAGACACCGGAAGCCGCCGTCGCCCGCGAGGTGCAGGAGGAAACCGGCATCACCGTGCATGACATCCGCTATCTGGGCGCACAGCCTTGGCCCTTCCCCAATTCGCTGATGCTGGGCTATCTGGCGCAGGCGCGCGACGACCAGATCACGCTGGATGACGAACTGGAAGATGCGCTCTGGATCAGCCGCGAAGACCTGTTGGCCGTGCTGTCGGGCGAGCGCATGCATCCAAAACCCGCGCGCAAAGGGTCGATCGCCTATGCGATGATCCGCCACTGGCTCTCCGGGCATGTCTAGGGCGCTCTTGCCTTTCGCCCTCGAAGTAAGCAGGTTATCTACATGACAGATGCCCCCCTGACAAAGCCACGCGCCATGCTCTGGAACCTGCCCAATATCCTGACCATCCTGCGCTTGCTGGCAGCGCCCGGCGTGGCCATCCTGTTCCTGTATTTCCACCGCCCTTTCGCCGATTGGTTCGCCTTGGCGTTGTTCGGGCTGGCGGCACTCACGGATTTCTTCGACGGCTATCTGGCCCGGGCGTGGAAACAGGAAACCAAGCTTGGCGCCATGCTGGACCCGATTGCCGACAAGGCCATGGTTGTCATCGCGCTCTTGGTCATCACGGGGTATTCCGGCATGGACCCATGGCTGATTCTGCCCACCACCGCGATCTTGTTCCGTGAGGTATTCGTGTCGGGCTTGCGCGAATATCTGGGCGACACAGCAGGGCTTTTGAAAGTCACGAACCTTGCCAAGTGGAAAACCACCGCGCAGATGACCGCCATTGCGGTGCTGTTTCTGGCGCTTGGCCTCGATTACACGCGCGAGGCTCATATCCTGCATAGTGACATCGCCTTGCTCGATACGCTTGGCCAAATTGGCACCTCGGACCTCAGCGTGATCGACCTTGCCACCTATGATGGCGGCGTTGTCTGGAGTATCGGGCTGGCGCTGATCTGGCTTGCGGCCTTCCTGACCCTGATCACGGGATGGGATTATTTCCGCAAAGCCCTTCCCTTCCTCGGAGCAAAACCATGAAACGCGATATCCTCTATTTCGCATGGCTGCGCGAGCGCGTGGGCCTGCCGCGCGAAACCATCGACACGAATGCCGCAACCGTGGCTGAACTGGTCGCGGAACTGACCGCACGCGAGGACCGCTACGCGCTGGCCTTCTCTGACCCTGGTTCCTTGCGCGTAGCGCTTGATCAGGAATTAAGCGACTTTTCGGCACCCCTTGGCAGCACCCGCGAAATAGCTTTCTTCCCTCCCATGACCGGCGGTTAAGCGAACCATGATCCCGCTAGATATTCGCGTGCAGGCAAAGCCTTTCGACTATGGGCAGGAATGCGGGCGCTTCGCGCAGCAAACCGGGCGCGTCGGGGCAGTCGTCACCTTTTGTGGCATCGTGCGCGACACCGACACCGGCGCGCTCGAACGCATGGAGATTGAACATTATCCCGGCATGACCGAACGCGCCCTGACCCAAATCGCCGAACACGCCGCCGCGCGCTGGGACATCAAAGCCTGCACGATCATTCACCGCCATGGCCCGATGGGTCCGGGCGAAGCGATCATGATGGTCGCGACCGCCAGCCCGCACCGGGCAGATGCCTTCGCTGCGGCGGATTTCCTGATGGATTACCTCAAATCCCGCGCGCCATTCTGGAAAAAGGAAATCACCAATCAAGGTGCAACATGGGTAGAGGCGAAAGACAGCGACGAAGCCGCTCTTGACCGCTGGTAGGCTTTCATCCTTGCCCAAATATCCTGGGGTGAATGGTCCCGCAGGGACCAGAGGGGCAAAGCCCCTGAACATCCCGATTATAACGCAAAAAGGCGGCCCTTGGGCCGCCTTTTTTCAATTTACGTGCAACCGGCTTAGCCTTGGGTCGCGCTATCCACGCTGACCGACACGCCCGGCCCCATGGAGGAGCTGAGGAAGACCTTGCGCATATAGGCACCTTTGGCGCCCGATGGCTTGGCTTTCGCAACAGCATCGACGAAGGCGCGCACATTCTCGACCAGCTTTGCATCGTCAAAAGACACTTTACCAACACCGGCATGCACAACACCGGCTTTCTCGGCCTTGAACTGAACCTGACCGCCCTTGGCAGCTTCCACGGCCGCTTTCACGTCCATGGTCACGGTGCCAACCTTGGGGTTCGGCATCAGGTTGCGCGGGCCAAGAATTTTGCCCAAGCGACCGACGATCGGCATCATGTCCGGCGTTGCAATGCAGCGGTCGAACTCGATCTTGCCGGATTGGATGGTTTCCATCAGGTCCTCTGCGCCGACAATGTCGGCACCAGCGGCGGTTGCCTCATCGGCTTTCGGGCCACGGGCGAACACAGCCACGCGCACGGTCTTGCCGGTGCCGTTGGGCAGCGACACAACACCGCGCACCATCTGGTCGGCATGACGCGGGTCAACGCCCAGGTTCATGGCGATCTCGACAGTCTCGTCGAATTTCGCGGTGGCATTCGCCTTGATCAGGCTGACCGCCTCTTCAACGGTCAGGTTGTCCTTACCGGCAAAGGCTTCGCGGGCGGCTTTCACGCGTTTTGCAATTTTAGCCATTGGATTACCCTTTCACCTCGATACCGATCGACCGGGCAGAGCCCGCGATGATCTGCATTGCGCCTTCGATCGTGGTCGCGTTCAGATCTTTCATCTTCGCTTCGGCGATTTCACGGATCTGCTTGGTGGTCACCGTGCCTGCGGTGGTGCGGCCCGGCGTGACCGAACCCTTGGCACGGTTGCGCTTTCCGACCGGCTTCAGGCCAGCGGCGCGCTTCAGATACCACGACGCCGGCGGCGTCTTCAGGTCCATCGTGAAAGATTTGTCCTGGTAGTAAGTGATCACCGTCGGAATAGGCGCGCCCGGCTCCAGCTCTGCGGTGCGGGCGTTGAATTCCTTGGTGAACATCATGATATTGATGCCGCGCTGACCCAAAGCGGGGCCGACGGGCGGTGACGGGTTTGCTTTACCCGCCGGAATTTGCAGCTTTAGCTGCCCAACAACTTTCTTAGCCATCTGGCCTCTCCTTCTTGTCACCTCGCCGCCGGACGCGTCCGGTCGGCTGCTTGCGGTTTAGTGGTGCGGTCTGACCGGGCGCGCCCGGCGACCTCCCACGAGCACCCATGCCTAGATGTCTTTCGACACCTGCATGAATTCCAGATCGACCGGGGTGGCCCGGCCAAAGATCGACACCATCACCTTCAGGCGATTGTTGCCTTCGTCTACTTCTTCCACCATCCCAGAGAAACCTTCGAACGGGCCGTCATTGACCTTCACCTGCTCACCCACCTCGAAGTGGATCAGCGTGCGCGGGGCTTCCTCGGTTTCCTGAACGCGGTTCAGGATGGCATTCACTTCGTCGTCGCGCATGGGCATAGGCTTGCCATGGGCACCCAAAAAGCCGGTCACGCGGTTGATCGAATTAATCAGGTGATAGCCCTTCGGCGTCATTTCCATGCGCACCAGCACATAGCCGGGCATGAAGCGGCGTTCGGTCGTCACTTTCTTGCCGCGGCGCACTTCGATCACTTCCTCGGTCGGTACCAGCACTTCTTCGATCATGTCTTCCATGCCTGCCTCGGCTGCCGCCGTGCGAATGGCTTCCGCGATCTTCTTCTCGAAGTTCGACAAAACGCTTACCGAATACCAGCGCTGGGCCATGATGCTCTTTCCTGTGCCGTGCCGGAGGGCCGCGTTTTCGCCGCACCGCCCGGATGAAATAAAACAGCGCACCGAGTCGGTGCGCCTTTGAGCGTTCTGTTACATCTGCCACGCGAAGGTTTCAAGCCCTTCGCGCAGGCCTATCTTAGCCGAACATACCGAGCAGGCCGCCAAGGCCCGTGCGGATCAGCAGGTCGACCAAAAAGAAGAACACGGCCGTTAGCGCGGCAAGAGCCAGCACCATCAGCGTGGTGATCACCACTTCGCGGCGGGTTGGCCATGTCACCTTGGCGGTTTCAGCGCGCACCTGCTGCATGAACTGGAAAGGGTTTGTCTTGGCCATGGGTCCGCCTGTCTGTCGGCTGTCGTTTGCTTGTTGTGTCACATACGCAGGCAACGGCACAGTTTCAAGCGGGTTTCGACCGTCATGCGCCCGGCTCTGCGGGCAAACGCAGAAAGGTGACATCGGGCAAGGCTTCAATCCGCGTGCAATCCTCGCGGTAACGCGCAAGATCGGCAGCCAAGGCCTCGGCACCAAACGGCGCTGGACCGGGGTTTTCGTCCGATTTGGGATAAAGACTGCGCGCCTCTCGGACCACTTCGGTCACATCGCGTGACGGGTCGGCTTGCAGCACTGCCTTGGCGTGGTCGAGCGCGCGGGCAGATGTGCCCACCAACCGCTTGCGTTCGGGCAGATCGAACCCGCGCCCGCGCCCCAACATGTCCTCGAACAGCAGGGGCGTGATGGCCGGGTAATCCTCGTATCGCCAGACGACCACACGGGTCACGCCCGGCACCGCGCCAAGCCGCTGCACGAGGTCGGACCAGCGCAGCGCATCGGGACTCATCTTGGCGGTATACTCCGCCATCGGCGCGAACCGGCCTGCATTTTGTTGCTGGCCATGGGCCGAAGTCAGAAACGCCAAAGGTGCGCGGATCGACACGTAGATCGTGGCATTCCGACACTCCAAGGCTTGCATCAGCCGGGTCAACCGGGGCGCGGCGGCGGGGTAAAACCGCGCACCTTTCGCCACCAGATCGGCGCGGGTGGTGCCAAGGATATTTTCTTCCGACAGGACAAGCTTGCACATACGGTTGCGGTGGAACGCGTCGAGCAGCGCGTTCGGCGCGGCGATGGGCTTGCCTGCCAAACGCGGCAAAGGCAATTTGCCACGCAACAATTCGGGGCCGAAATAAGCAACACCCTTTTGGCGCAGAATACCGCGCGCCTTGCTGAAACCATGCTGTAGGTGAGACGTGGCCGTTTTGTGCGCGCCGACATGGATGGCCAGTGTCAGGCCCGGCTTGATCGTCGTTTCCAGACTGGCAGGGGCGGGGGGACTCGAACCCACGACCCTCGGTTTTGGAGACCGATGCTCTACCAACTGAGCTACACCCCTAAGTCTGTGCCGCGATGGGTATGCCAGCCCTTTGCCAAGATCAAGAGGGAAAAGTGGCCTACACGGTGTCGATTTCGTCTTGCGCGGCCTGCAACCGCGCGACATTGGCCCCGCAAATGGCGACTTCGTAGCGTTCGACCATCTCAATAGGCCAATCCCACCACGCGATTTGCTGCAACTGCGCCGCAACATCCGCCGGGAACCGTTCGCTGATCACGCGCGCGGGGTTGCCGGCCACGACCTGCTAGGGCGCGACCCTGCCGCCCACGACAGCGCCCGCGCCGACGATCACCCCATCGCCGATGCGCGCGCCGGGAAGGATGCGCGCACCCTGCCCGATCCAAACATCATGGCCGATCACGGTATCCGGCCCCGGACCCGGCAAGGATGGAGCGCCCTCGAACCGGCCATGGAAAATGGCGAAAGGATAGGTCGAGATTCCATCGCGCCGGTGATTGGCCGAGGATGTGATGAACAGCACCCCGTCTGCGATCTGGCAGAATTTGCCGATCACAAGCTTTTCGGGCGAGAAGTCATAGAGGTAAGGGGCCAGATGCGCCGCCCAATCGGCGGGCGGATGGTGCGCGCTGGCATAGCTATACTCCCCGATTTCCCAGCGCGGATGGTCGATCACCGCGCGCAGAAACACGGTCGCGCGGTGCGCCGTGCCATCCGGCTGCGTGACCGGATAGGCTGTATCGGGAAGCGGAAAACTCATGTCACCCTGCCCATTAGGTGCGACATGATTAACCGTTCCGCGCCATTCGGGCAAGCTTGGTGCTCAGGACTTCTTGACGAATTGCGTCAGGATCACGATGCGCTGGTCGTTCACGCGGCCCTCGATCTGGTCGGGATTATCCGCCACAAGCGAAATGCCCCGCACCGCCGTGCCGCGCTTGGCGGTGAAATTCGCGCCCTTCACGGTCAGATCCTTGATCAGCACCACCGTATCCCCCTGCACAAGCGCTTGGCCGTTGCTGTCGCGGTGGGCGCTGGTCGTTGGGGCGGCAATGGGTTGCGCCTGCGCCTGTTCCAGCAAATCGGGGTCCAACCAGACCGATTCCAGAAGCTCTGCCGCCCAAGCCTCGGCACGCAACGCATGGGTCAGACGGTAGGCCGCGACTTGCACGGCGGCATTCTCGCTCCAGATAGCGGATTGCAGACAGGTCCAATGCGGATCGGGCGCAACCGCACCCCCCAACCCAGCCGCGCAGGTCGCGCAAAGGGCAATATCGCCCACCGGGTCGACAGCCACCATCTGAACAGGGCCAGCGGCGGAACACAGGGCACAATCTGACATGGGTTTTCCTTTGCGAAGTGGCTGATCGGGGGTTACGCCCACCCTGCCGCGCAAGCAAGCCCTACAGGTCCAGAAACCCGCCCGACTGGCGCGCCCAAAGCCGTGCATATATCCCGTCCTTCGCCAGAAGTTCAGAATGTGTGCCGCTTTCCACAATGCGGCCCGCTTCCATCACCACCAGCCGGTCCATGGCGGCAATGGTCGACAAACGGTGCGCGATGGCGATGACCGTCTTGCCCTGCATCAGCTTTTCGAGCTGCGCCTGAATGGCGGCTTCAACCTCTGAATCAAGCGCCGAGGTCGCCTCGTCCAGCACCAGAATGGGCGCGTCTTTCAACGCGGCGCGGGCAATGGCAATGCGCTGGCGCTGCCCGCCCGACAGCTTCACGCCGCGCTCGCCCACATGCGCGTCCAGACCCCGGCGGCCCTTGGCGTCTTCCAACCCTTCGATGAAGGCGCGCGCTTCGGCCAGATC
>JAFGVZ010000031.1 GCA_016937725.1 Paracoccaceae bacterium
CTGGAGCGTGATGGCGAGACGTTGCTGGCCGAGGGTAGCTGGCCGGTCGGGTCCGAGATAGAGGATGGTTATCCGCAATTCACCTATGCCTTGCTGCAACAGCTTGGCTGGGATGGCGATCTTACCCCGGCGGAACTGGCCAATATCCAGATCATCGGCGGCAATGACCCGGAAGCCATGGGCAACGTGTCTTGGTCGCTCGATACCTCGGGCGGTATTCAGCGTGTCGCGCTGATGCATGGATGTGTGCCCTTCGGCAACGGCAAGGCCCGCGCCGTGGCGTGGAACCTGCCCGACCCGATCCCGGTGCACCGCGAACCAATCTATTCGGCACGCCCGGATCTGGTTGCACAATACCCGACCAATGATGACCGTCGTCAGCACCGCATGCCCAATATCGGCAAGGTCGTGCAGGATGACGTGGTTGCCCGCAACGTGTTTGGCGACTTCCCGATCATCCTGACCTCCGGTCGCCTTGTGGAATACGAAGGCGGCGGCGAGGAGACCCGCTCGAACCCATGGCTTGCGGAATTGAAGCAAGACATGTTCGTTGAGATCAACCCCGCCGATGCGCAAGCGCGCGGTGTGGTCGATGGCGGCTGGGTTTGGGTCACTGGCCCCGAAGGTGGCTCGAAAGCGCGCATGAAGGCCCTTGTGACCGAGCGTGTGGCACAAGGTGTGGCCTTCATGCCGTTCCACTTCGCGGGTTGGTTCCAGGGCGAAGACCAGCGGGGCAAATACCCGGACGGGACCGATCCGATCGTCTTGGGCGAATCTGTGAACGTCATCACCACCTACGGCTATGACCCGGTGACCGGGATGCATGAAGGCAAGGTCACGCTTTGCCAGATCGCTGCGGCATAAGGGAGGAAAACAACAATGGCACGAATGAAATTCCTGTGCGATGCCGACCGTTGCATCGAATGCAACGCCTGCGTCACTGCCTGTAAAAACGAGCATGAGGTGCCGTGGGGCATTAACCGGCGTCGGGTTGTGACCATCAATGATGGTCTGCCGGGTGAGCGGTCAGTGTCGATGGCGTGCATGCATTGCACTGACGCGCCTTGCGCCAGTGTGTGCCCGGTAGATTGCTTCTACACCACCGATGATGCCGTGGTCCTGCACAACAAAGACACCTGCATCGGGTGCGGCTATTGCAGCTATGCGTGCCCTTTCGGTGCGCCGCAATATCCGCAAACCGCCAATTTCGGCACGCGCGGCAAGATGGACAAGTGCACCTATTGCTCTGGCGGTCCTGAGCAGGACATGTCTCAGGCGGAATACGTCAAATATGGCGCGAACCGTTTGGCCGAGGGCAAGCTGCCCCTCTGTGCAGAGATGTGCTCGACCAAGGCGCTGCTGGCCGGTGATGGTGACATCATCGCGGAAATCTACCGCGAACGCGTCGTGACCCGTGGTTACGGGTCTGGCGCTTGGGGCTGGCGTGACGCTTACGGCGAAACGGTTACGGTGTAAGGGGGCGAACATGTCATATCTTAGCAAAATCGCCGCTATCTTGTCCTTGGCGTTCGCGGTGGCCGTTATAGCCCCGCAAGCGCGGGCACAGGTCAACCCTACGGCTGAATCGGTCAGCGAAGACGCGCTGTTCCAAGCGCTTGGCACCGAAGGCGTGGTCAGCGGGCGCGTATCAATCCCGGACCAATCCGCAGGCAACTTGATCAAGCCGGTGAACAAGGATTGGGCCTTGCTGCACGGCAATACCGTTGTGACACTCTCTGTCCTCGCGGTGATTGGTATGCTGGCGTTGCTTACAGCCTTCTACGTCATTCGCGGGCGTATTCGGGTTGATTCCGGGCTGTCGGGTCGCACGATCCTGCGCTTCAACAGCATCGAGCGTTTCGCGCATTGGACCTTGGCATCGACCTTCATCATTCTTGCAATCAGCGGGATGAACCTGATCATTGGCAAATCCGTGATTCTGCCGGTTTTGGGCGAAGGCGCATTCGGCACACTGTCGGCTTGGGGCAAGATCGCGCATAATTATCTGGCGTGGCCCTTCATGGTCTCGTTGGCGCTGATCTTCGTCCTATGGGTGATCGAGAACATTCCAAACAAGCTTGACATGGAATGGATCAAACTGGGCGGTGGCCTGTTTAAGAAAGGCGTTCATCCGCCTGCCAAGAAGTTCAATGCGGGCCAAAAGGTCATCTTCTGGTCGGTCATCGTAGGTGGCGCAGCCCTGTCCTATACCGGGTTCATGCTGCTCTTCCCGTCGATCGCTGGGTCTTTCACCGATTGGCAGTTCTACCAGTTGATTCATGCTCTGGTTGCGGCTGGCCTGTCGGCGATCATCATCGCACATATCTATATCGGCTCTGTTGGGATGGAAGGCGCGTTCGATGCTATGGGATCGGGCGAAGTGGATGAGAACTGGGCGAAAGAGCACCATTCCCTTTGGGTGGAAGAGGTTAAAGGTGGCAAGTCTGCCTCTGGCAAAGGTGCGGCTACCCCTGCCGAGTAATTCGGCGGGATGTTAGGAAACGGGCCTCGCGCGATTTCCGCGCGGGGCCAACCCTTGAAGAATTGCAAGGCCATGAGCGATTCCCCTCCTGATATTCTGGATGACGCGCGCGCCGCGATTGCGTCGGTCGCTTTGCCCGACGGAACAGCACTGGGTGGGTCGACCCGCGTGTCGGGCCTGTCCCTCAACGGTGGGCGCGTTAGCCTGTCGTTGACCATAAAACCCGAAGAACATGAAGCCTTTGTGCCGGTGCGTGATGCTGTCGAAGAAAGTCTGCGTGCTTTGCCCGGCGTGAATTCGGTTTTCGTGGTGCTGACCGCTGACACTCCGCCCGTGCAAAACCCAGTGCCGCCGAAGCTTGGCAATGCCAACGCCAGACCAAAGCCCTTGGCGCATGTGCGCCATGTGGTGGCTGTGGCATCTGGCAAAGGTGGTGTCGGCAAATCCACCACCACGGTGAACCTTGCGCTGGCATTCCGCGCGCTTGGCTGGAAAGTGGGCGTTCTGGATGCGGATATTTACGGGCCGTCCTTGCCCACGCTGCTGGGCCTGACGGGAAAGCCCGCAAAAGGGCAGGGGCGCAACCTGTTGCCCATGCAAGCCTATGGCTTGAAAGCCATGTCCATGGGTGTGCTGGTCGATCCTGAAACCGCAATGGTGTGGCGTGGACCGATGATTATGTCGGCCATCACGCAGATGATTTCGGATGTCGATTGGGGCGCGCTCGACTTGCTGCTGGTCGACATGCCCCCCGGCACGGGCGATGCACAATTGGCGCTGGCGCAGGGCACCGATTTGGCAGGAGCGATCATCGTGTCCACCCCGCAAGACTTGGCGCTGGTTGATGCGCGGCGTGGGATAACCATGTTCAATAAGGTCAATGTGCCCACGCTTGGTATTATCGAGAATATGTCGCAATTCATCTGCCCCGATTGCGGCAGCCAGCATGCGATTTTCGGACAGGGCGGGGCCGAACGCGAAGCCGCGCGCTTTGGCGTGCCCTTCCTTGGCGCGCTGCCTTTGTCGATGGAGTTGCGCGCGGCCTCGGATGCGGGAAAACCGATCTTGGCCCGTGACCCGGATGGCCCTTTGGGCCAGTTATATCAAACCATGGCGCGCACCGTGATGGGCGCGCTGGAACGCAAAGCCGGTCCGCAAGTGACCGCGCGACACTAACAGGAGTGAACCGAATGAAAGCCTTTCTTGCTGCTGCTGTCTTTGCCATTGTCGTTGCTATCGGCGCGTCTCAGGTTCTGAACGGCTCGTTCCAAGAGCCAAGCTACTCGGCTTTCAGCACCGAGGGCGCGCGCGTTGGCAATCCGGGAACCAACCTCGTCAGCGAATAACGCGGTATGGGGCGATCTATTGCGCTGACGGCTTCCCTTGTCGTGGCCTGCCTGTGCTCGCCCGTGGCCGCGCAGGATTTTCTGGGTCATGGCGGTCCGGTTGGCACAATTGCTGTTGGCCCCGACAGGTTGCTTACCGGCGGGTTTGATACCCGCGCGATCCTGTGGTCCTTGGACGAAGCGCGCGCCCTGTCTGTCACGCGCTTTCACGAGGGTGCGGTCACGGCGGTTGCGCAATGGGATGGCGGCTTTGTCACGGCGGGGCAGGATGGCCGCATCGCTATCTGGCAGACCGGGCAGGCAGAGCCGCGCTTTGCCACCCCGCGCGGGCAATCTCCCGTAGCGTCCTTGGCGGTTGCGCCCGATGGCGCAAAGGTGGCCGCTGGCCTGTTTGATGGGTCTTTGCAGGTTCTGTCCCTAAAGGACCCAAGCCTGCTCTCCGTGCGCGCGCATACCGACCGCGTGACGGGCGTGGGCTTCTTGCCGAATGGCGAGATTGTCACGATTGGTGGGGATCTGCGTTTCGTGCGTTGGTCGCCGGATGGTGACTTGCGCGCTAGTGCAGGCCTTCCCGGCCTGCCCAACGGGTTGGCCATGTCAGGCGCGCGCGCGGCTGTCATCTTTGCCGACGGGGCGCTGCGTGTGTTTTCGGCCGATGGCGAGCAACTGCC
>JAFGVZ010000218.1 GCA_016937725.1 Paracoccaceae bacterium
GAAACTGCCGTCGCTCTCATCGGCCTCGACCACCATCCATTCACCCTCGCCCGCGCGCGCGTTCGACCCATAGGCATGGATCACACCTCCGTTGATGACAGTTGGGTCCAGCCCCCCCTCGTCCAAGAGTGCCGCGACCATTGTCGTCGTGGTCGTTTTGCCATGCGTGCCCGCCACCGCGATATTCGAGCGCAGGCGCATCAATTCTGCCAGCATCTCGGCCCGGCGCACCACGGGCAAACCTGCCTGCCGCGCGGCCTGCAATTCGGGATTTTCCGGCTTGATCGCGGTCGAGACCACGATCACCGCCGCATCCCCGATATTCTCGGCCTGCTGGCCCACGAACACCTCTGCCCCTAGGCTTTCCAGCCGCGCGGTAATCGGGCTGGCCTTCAGGTCAGACCCCTGCACCCGGTAGCCGTGAGTCATCAGCACTTCTGCAATTCCCGACATGCCAATGCCGCCGATCCCGATGAAATGGATGGGGCCAATATCGGTGGGCAGCTTGGTGGCGGGGCTCATGGGCGGTCCTTTCGGGCTAGCGCCTCGACCAGTTCGGTCAGGCGTTCTGTAGCATCCGCGCGGCCTGCGCCCAGCGCGGCTTGCGCCATTTGCGCGGCGGCACTCGGATTGGTAAGGATGGAATGCAGGCTTTCGGCGAGTGCCGATGCGGTGAACTGGCTTTCCGGGAAAACCACGGCCGCATCTACAGCGCCCAACATCCGCGCATTCGCCGCCTGATGGTTTGCGGCGGCAGCGGCAAAAGGCACCAGCACAGAGGGGCGGCCAATGACGGAAATATCAGCCACCGACGACGCACCTGCACGGCTGATCACAAGCTGGCATTCCGACAGGCGGCGTGGAATATCGGCAAAGAACGGCGCGATTTCGGCGCGAACATTGCCTGCCTCATAGGCGGCAATCACGCGCTCCATATCTTCCTCGCGGGCCTGATGGGCCACGGTCAGGTTGCGTTTTATGGCATCGGGCAACGCACTGATGGCGGCTGGCACCACATCAGACAGAATGCGGGCGCCCTGAGAGCCACCGATCACCAGCAAATCCATCGGGTAATCACCGGGCGCAATATAACCAGCGCCCGCGCGCTCCAGCACGGCGGCGCGCACCGGGTTGCCGGTGAATTCGGCGTCCAGCCCTTCGGCCCCTTCCGTGGGCCATGTGCCGCAGGCCAGCTTGTTCACCCGCCGCGCAAAAAGCTGGTTCACCCGGCCCAAGACGCCGTTTTGTTCATGGATCATGCGCGGCACCCGCAGCAGCCATGCCGCGCCCAGCGCCGGGATCGACGGATAGCCGCCAAAGCCAACCACCGCTTTGGGACGGTCCAGCACCATGCCCAGCGCTGCACCCAACACGCCCGCCGCCAACTTGAATGGCACCTTGATCTTGTCGGCCAAGCCGCCACGCGCGAACGTCGCAGCACTTACAGTGTCTATGCGCACCGCATCGGGAAACCCGCCCGCAAAGCGCGCACCGCGTGCATCGGTCGACAGCTTCACCCGCCAGCCACGCGCCAACAACGCTTCGGCCAAAGCCTGCGCGGGAAACATATGCCCCCCCGTGCCGCCTGCCGCGATCAGGATTAGCGGTGCCTTGGCCATGATTGCCCCCTGCCCTATCCGCGCCGCGAGAGGATCTCGCCAATCTCACCCTGCGGGCGATGGCGCGTGAGTGCCAGAAGCATACCGATTGCAATGCCCGTCGCAAGCAAGGACGATCCGCCATAGCTGACGAGTGGCAAAGTCATGCCTTTGGATGGCAGCAATCGCACCGCCACACCCATATTGATCATGGCTTGCAAGCTGAACACAACAACGATGCCCGTGCCCGCCAAACGGATGAAGGTATCCCGCTCGCGCATGAGCCGAAACAGCGAACGCAGCAGGATCGTGGCATACAGTCCGATGATGAACACGACCAAGATCAACCCGTATTCCTCTGCTGCGACCGCGATGATGAAATCGGTATGGGCATCCGGCAGCGACCATTTTACCCGGCCTTCACCCACGCCAGCACCGAAAAAGCCGCCTTCCGAAATGGCGTTTTGTGCATAGCCCATCTGGGTGCGCGGATCGACCTCTGCGGCCAGAAAGCCGTCGATGCGGCGGGCGAAATGTTCCGAGTTGTGATAGGCGACATAGCCGCCTGCAACGACCAGCAGCGCAAGCCCGGTCAGGAGCATGATCGGCGCACCGGCCACGAAATACATTACCATCCAACCTGCTGCGACCAAGGCCGCTTGCCCGAAATCGGGCTGGATAACCAAAAGACCTACCACCAGAAGCGTAACACCAAACGATATCGCGCGCCCCGGCGGGCCGCCCACATCGGAACTGGCGGCCATCAGCCACGCGGCGAAAACCGCCAGCAGCGGCTTCAAAAATTCGGACGGTTGAATAGAGCCGATGCCAAAGCTATACCACCGCACCGCGCCTTTGCCGAAATCGGTGCCCAAGAAGGGCAGCAGGATCAACGCGACCAGCGCGAACAAAAAGCCCACGCTCGCAAAGCGGCGAATGCGCTCTGGCGAAGCCATGGAAATCAGCAGCATCGCTGCGATCCCCATTCCGCCGAAAAAGACCTGCCGCTGAACATAATAAAACGGGTCCAGCCCATTGCGCTGCGCCAAGGGGGGCGAGGCCGCCAGCCCCAGCAATATTCCCACCGCCATCAGCAAGAGCACCGATGTCAGCGTCATCTTGTCGATCGTGCGCCACCAGCGCGGCAGAATCGGATCTTCCACGCGCAAAGGCGTGGTGCCGTAGACCATTTCCGTCATGTGGCTGTCCTGCTCGGGTTGCCTGATTTGCCCGTTTTCCGGGTCTAGCTTCAAGTCTAACGCGAAACCACGCGCCAATCCAGCCCAAAGGCATCAGATCGGCGTAAAGCCGCGTTCTGAAATGGCCATGGCGCGGCCTGTTTGGGCAGAAGCTTGAGCCGCCATCCCCATCAGCACCGCCCAAGTGCCATCTTCCAGCGTAACCTCGACCGTGCCCTGTCCACGCACCACATCGGCAAACCGGGCATGTTGGTAATAGGTCGACCCATTATGATCGCCCGCCGCCAAAAGCGTGGGGTCCACCGGGATCTCAATGGTGCGCGGGCCTTTTGGGGCGCGCGGGCTTTCAATAAGTTGCGGCACCGGCGGCGCGCCCAGATGGGCAGGCCAAAAGCGCCCCGGCCCCGGCACAAGGCATTCGATCTTGCCCTTAGGGCCAACGGCGGCGATTTCCTCTTGGAAGCGCGCGCCTTCAGCGAACATGCACAATTCCAGCATGGCCCGCGCACCGCGCTTGAAATCGACGATCACATAGGCATTATCCCAGATATCGGGTGTCTGGCCGTCGTAGCTCTCATCCAGATGGTTCACATCCTGCCCGCCCGACGCGACAATGCGCACCGGATCATCTTCCAGGATATGGCGCATAAGGTCGAAGAAATGACAGCATTTCTCGACCAAGGTGCCGCCGGTTTGCGCATTGAAGCGGTTCCAGTCGCCAACCTTGGGCAGGAACGGGAACCGATGCTCGCGGATGGTGAGCATGTTGATCCCGCCCGTTGCCTGCGCTGCTGCGTCGATCAAGGCAGCCACAGGCGGCATATACCGATACTCCATCGCCACCCAGACCGGCGTGCTCAGGCCCAGCGCCCGCACCCGCTCCAGATCGGCCGGATCGGTGAACAAGGGCTTTTCCACCAAAACGGGGCGTGGCCGGACCTGCGCGATCTGTTCCAGTTGCGGCAAGTGCAAATGGTTGGGGCTGGTGATGACCAAGGCGTCCACTGCGTCATCGGCCAACACGGCTGCTACACTCTCGACAAAGCGCGCACCGGGCGCCAAGGCCGCCGCTTGTGCGCGCATGCCCGCATCCGGCTCATAAATTGCGCCAACGCGCGCGCCCTGGATCAGCGCGATATTGCGCAGATGTTCCTGCCCCATCATGCCACAGCCGATCATGCCGTAACAAATTGCCTTGCTCATGTCCGTTTCCTTATTTCAAGCGCGAGACATATCGCGCCACATTGGGGTCAAACCACGTTTCCGACACTTCAGCACGCTGGTTGTCCTGCCCCCAGCTTATGCGCTGAATGTGGCCCGCGACCGCGCCGGGCCGAAGCCCAAACGCCGCGGGCGCAAAATCCGGGACAGCGCCTGTGCCGATCCGGTCCTCTGCCCGTGCAATCCAAAGCCCCAGCCGGGTGCGGTAATGCAGATACAGCGATTGCGACAAGTCCTCGGCGCGCAGATCGGTGGCATAGCTTGCATCCAGCCAGATTTCTTCGACCGCAGCAGGCAGTCCAGACAACAGGCGCAAACGGCGAATTCGATGGGCGTCCGGCGCGCGCCCGAACTCCGGCAAATGCGCGGGTTTGGGCAGTCGGGCCACCTCCAAGACCTTGGCAGAGGGCAGACCGCCGCCCGTGACAAGCTCCAACCGGAACAGCGCGTAAATGCTGTCCACTTCAGGCTGCGCGCGAATGTAATTGCCCGACCCCTGCACGCGTTCCAGCAAACCCTTGGCGGCCAGATCCTGCAACGCCTTGCGCAGCGTCCCAACCGCCACGCCAAGGTCTGCGGCCATTTCTCGCTCTGGCGCAAGCCGCGCGCCATCCATCAATCGGCCCGCGGCGATGTCACGGATCAACAACTCGCTGATCTGCTGATAGCGTGGCAAAGCCCCGCTCGGCGCACTCGACATCGCGCTTACCCTATGGCTTCGCCCAGCCGCAAGCGCGGCTGCGCCATGCCATCTTGGCGGAACACATGGCACAGGTCGGGCTGCACACCCAAGACCACC
>JAFGVZ010000219.1 GCA_016937725.1 Paracoccaceae bacterium
CCCTTTTGGGGCAGCGCATGGATATTGAAACAGCCCCGCACCGGCTGGAAGAATTCGACGCCATGACGGAAAACCCCGAACTCTGGAACGATCCGGCCCGCGCCCAAGCCCTGATGCGCGACCGCCGGATGCTGTCAGACGCTTTGGAAACCTACCGCTCCATCTCGCAGGAATTGGAGGACCAGATCGGCCTGATCGAACTGGGAGAGGCCGAAGGCGATTCCGATGTTGTGGCAGAGGCCGAGGAAGAGCTGCGCAAGCTGGCCAAAACCGCGGGCGAGAAGGAACTCGAAGCCCTGCTGAACGGCGAGGCCGATGCCAACGACACCTTCTTGGAAATTAATGCAGGCGCGGGCGGCACGGAAAGCTGCGATTGGGCGTCTATGTTGGCGCGCATGTATGTCCGCTGGGCCGAGAAGAAGGGCTACACGGTTGAATTGATGTCGGAAAGCGCGGGCGAGGAAGCGGGTATACGGTCTGTCGCCTACAAGATCACCGGGCATAACGCTTATGGCTGGCTGAAATCGGAATCGGGGGTGCACCGCTTGGTGCGAATCTCGCCCTATGACAGTTCCGCGCGGCGGCACACATCCTTCAGTTCGGTCTGGGTTTATCCCGTGGTGGACGACAATATCGAGATCGAGATCAACCCGTCCGACATTCGCATCGACACCTACCGCTCGTCCGGCGCGGGCGGTCAGCACGTGAACACCACCGACTCGGCCGTGCGGATCACGCATATCCCGACCGGGATTGTGACCACGTCCAGCCAGAAATCGCAGCACCAGAACCGCGAAATTGCCATGAACGCGCTGAAGTCGCGGCTGTATGAGATGGAATTGCGCAAGCGCACCGAAGCGATTGAAGCCGCGCATGATGCCAAGGGCGATGCGGGATGGGGCAACCAAATCCGCTCTTACGTTCTGCACCCTTACCAGATGGTCAAAGACCTGCGCACAAGTTTCGAGACCTCGGACACCCAAGGCGTGCTCGACGGCGCGCTTGACGGCTTCATGGGGGCGACGCTGGCCATGGATGTGGCCGGAAAAACGCGCGCAGAGGCCAACGCCACCGATTGACGGACAAATTGTCGCAGCTATCATGAGGCTTTCCTAACAAGGGAGAGTGCCATGACGACAACCGAGTTTTCCAACACGTCCCATAACCCCCAGGTTCACGCGCTTGGAACCGACGATCTGCGCGCCGCGCTTGCGGCCGGATGGTCGGATTTCAGGCGCGCCCCGGCCTTTGGCTTGTTCTTCGCGCTGGTTTATGTCGCCGGTGGGCTGGCTTTGTGGTTTGGGCTGGGTGCCATGGGCCAGCCCGTCTGGTTCGTGCCCATCGCCGCAGGTTTCCCGCTATTTGCCCCGTTTGCGGCCATTGGCCTATACGAGGTCAGCCGCCGGTTAGAGCAGGGCGAAAACCTGTCATGGCCTCCGATTCTGGGGGCGCTGCGCGGACGCGGCGACGGTCAATTGGCGCTGATGGCGGTGGGCGTTTTGCTGGCATTCGGCTTCTGGATTGTGCTGGCACGCAGCATGTTCGCCATATTCATGGCCCGGAGCGGCATTGGGTTCGACAGCCTAAACCTGTTGTTCAGTGCAGACGGGATCAGCATGCTGATCATCGGCAGCGCGGTCGGTGCAGCCTTGGCGTTTGCGCTGTTTTCTGTCACGGTTATGTCGCTTCCGTTACTTCTGGATCGGCAGGTGGATTTCGTGACCGCGATCATCACCAGCGTTCAGGCGGTGCGCCACAACCTGCAAACCATGCTCATCTGGGCTGCTATCATTGCCGGGCTGATCTTTGCGGCCATGATGCCGGCTTTCTTGGGCCTGTTCGTCGTATTGCCGGTTCTGGGGCATGCCACATGGCACCTGTATCGGCGCGCGGTCGTTTGATTTTTCCAACGGCAGGTCAATAGACCTGCCGTTTTATTTATCTTGCATGACAATATGTCGCATCCCTATCCTTTCCCAAAGGGAGGAACCGTCATGTCTGATAATCCAACTGCGTCTGTGCATCTGCCCCCGTCCGAGATTCCAGAACCACGCTCGATCAGCGTCAGCGATTTGGCCGATGTGCTGCGCGCAGGTCTGGCAGATTTCAAACGCGCGCCGATCTATGGGCTGGCTTTTTCGGCGGTCTATGTCGTTGGCGGAATCATCCTCTATGCCGTATTTCTGGCGTCGGGTCAAAGCTGGTGGTTCATCCCGGTCGCAGTGGGCTTTCCGCTTCTGGCACCCTTTGCCGCCACCGGCCTATACGAAGTCAGCCGCCGCCTAGAGGAGGGCGAGGCATTGGATTGGCGCGGCGTTATGGGATGCGTGCTGGCTCAGAGAGACCGTCAGGTGCCGTCCATGGCCATGGTTATCATGCTCGCCTTCATGTTCTGGGTGTTTGTTGCCCATACGACCTTTGCGCTGTTTTTCGGGCTTCAGCCCATCACCAGTTCCACCGCCGAAATGTTGCTAAGCCCGACAGGTCTAACCATGCTGGCCGTGGGCGGGGCGATAGGTGGGGCGATGGCCGCCATCATGTTTTCGCTGACGGTGATCAGTCTGCCATTGCTGCTGCACCGAGAGGTCGATTTCATCACCGCCATGATCACCTCTGTCCGCGCGGTTTTGACAAACCCGGTCGCGTTGGGGATGTGGGCTGCGATCATTGCGGGGCTGATGTTCGCTGCCATGTTGCCGTTCTTTCTGGGGCTGTTCATAGTGCTGCCGATTCTCGGACATGCGAGTTGGCACCTCTACCGGCGCATCTTGACCTGAGTCAGAAATGCATGATGCCAGAATGTGAACAATGCTCCCAGTTTGGGAGTGTTGTTTTTTATTCTTGAACAGTCTTCACAGTTTTTTAACTTTCTTTTCACTGGACACATTTTTGCCGTTTTCTTTAGAGAGTATAATACTTGAGCAGTGATATAATATGCGAGTGGCGTTTTCCGCCGGTTGGGGTTGCAAGTGTGTGAGTTGCACGCAGGCCCGGTCGGAATTCAGGACATACGGCAGACCGCATGATGTAAGCTAAGAGGTGGCGATATGCCTGAAGTTGTTACGAACGATCTTATCTTTTTGTCTGGCGAGGGTGTCGCAGCTGGCAGCTTTGGCACGACCTACACATATGATGCCGATCCTGCGGCCACTGACCTGAACGCAGTTGTGGACGGTGTGACGTTCACGACGCCCGATGGCACCCCGGACGATATTATCCCCACGGGCTCTACCACCGTTATCGACGGAACAGAATACACGCTGACAGATGTGTTTAGCTTCTGGGGCGAATTCACCAAGACAGACCCGGCTACCGGGGCGCCCTTCACCGATTCCGGTCAAACCCTTGCGATCACCCTGACAGACGCGACGGGCAATGAGATTAACGTCGTCGCGCCCAGCGACAGTTTCACAGGCGACCCGTCACAATGGTCGCCGGGCCAGATCACGGAGATCCGTGTCGCGTCCGAGCCGTTCGATGCCGGTGCGATCAACGCGGACAGCCCTGACGCGAGCAACAAACTAAGCGGCGACGGCGATGTTGAAATACCATGTTTCGTGGTTGGCTCATGGATTGACACCGACAAGGGGCCCAAACCTGTGGAAGCGATTGCGGTCGGTGATCTGATCCTGACCCGTGACAATGGCTACCAGATGGTGCGTTGGACCGGGCGCCACGCCCAGACCAATGCCAGCATGGCCGCACGTCCTGACCTTGCCGCAGTGATCGTGCGCCAAGGGGCGCTTGGGGCAGGGCTGCCGGAACGGGATATGCGCGTCTCGCCATGGCATCGGTTGTTGATCTGCGGTCAGCGCGCAGAAATGCTGTTTGGCGAATATGAAGTATTGGTGCCTGCAATTCATCTTGTCGGCCAGCCCGGGATCGAGCGGGATACCGCGCCCCAGACCTATATCCACCTGATGTTCGATGAGCACCAGATCATCCGTGCCGATGGCGCTTGGAGCGAAAGCTTCCAGCCGGGTGTGAAAACCCTTGCCGGTATGGGCGAAGAGCAGCGCGCTGAAATCTTCGCTTTGTTCCCCGAACTGGCTATCAAGTCTGGGCAGGACGGCTATGTCGCTGCGCGTCTATCGCTGAAAGAGCACGAGGCGCGCGCCCTTCTGGCGGCCTGAACCGACATTGTTCGGTCAATTAAAACAGCAATTCCCCGCCGTTTTGGCGGGGTTTTGCATTTTCAAACCCGCTCGCATCGGAGCCCGCCGTCAAGTTGCCTTGGTTCTGGGGCTGGACACTCGGAAGTTGCCAAGGCAATCTGACCCAAACCGAGGAAGGATTCCGTTATGCCTGTTCAAAGCAACCGTGGTGCCTTGATAACGCTGTTCGCTGTGGTCGGTTGTCTTTGGTTCGGCTTGCACGCGGCTGAATATGTTGCCGCGCGCTATGCTCCTTTGGGCGCCTTGATGGCACTGCCAGAGGGTTATGGCTTGTCCGCGCTGTTGCAATCTGTTCCGGCTTGGGCATCTGGTGCAATTGGCGCGACCGTCTGGCTGGGGCTTCTGGGGTCAATCTTGCTGCTGCTGCGAGACCGCGCCTCTGTTCTGGTGCTGTCGCTTGGGCTCTTGGCGTCGCTGGTCGCACTCGTTTGGGCCGTAATGGCTATGGCCGAAGGATTCTTGATCTTGGGCGGCGTCAATGTTGTGCAGTTCACCGGGGCATTGGCGGCTGTTTCGGCGGGCTGCTGGCTCTATGCCCGCGTGGCCAAGCGCAGCGGAGCGCTGTAAGGCATCTAGGTATCATCTGGTGGCACCCAATGCGCTGGTTCGCCCGAACCAGCGCGCTACCGTTCTTGCATGGAGTGGTTTCATGACAATCCGGACGAACTTGGCCGACGCGGTCGGCAACACGCCCCTTATCAAGCTGAACAAGGTCAGTGCCGCGACAGGTTGCACCATCCTTGGCAAGGCGGAATTCCTGAACCCGGGCCAATCGGTCAAAGACCGTGCGGCGCTTTATATCATCCGCGATGCAGTCGCACGTGGCGCGCTCAAGCCGGGTGGCACGATTGTTGAAGGCACCGCCGGCAATACCGGGATCGGGCTGGCGCTTGTGGGCGCGTCGATGGGCTTTCGCACCGTCATTGTCATTCCTGAAACGCAAAGTCAGGAAAAGAAGGACATGTTGCGCCTTGCTGGCGCGCAACTGGTCGAGGTGCCAGCGGTTCCTTACAAGAACCCGAACAATTATGTGAAATATTCCGGGCGCTTGGCTGCCGAACTTGCCAAGACGGAACCCAATGGCGCGATCTGGGCCAACCAGTTTGACAATATCGCCAACCGCCAAGCGCATATCGAAACCACCGGCCCAGAGATATGGGCGCAGACCGAGGGCCGTGTCGATGCCTTCATTTGCGCTGTCGGCTCTGGGGGCACGCTTGCGGGCGTGGGGGCCCATCTTCAGCCCAAGGGTGTGAAGATCGGGCTGGCCGACCCGGAAGGCGCGGGCTTGTTCAAGATCTATACCGGGCAGGACAATCCCGGAGATTCGATCACCGAAGGGATCGGACAGGGCCGGATTACCGCCAATCTAGAGGGGTTCACCCCAGATTTCTGTGCCCGCATCCCCGATGCCGAAGCCTTGCCTTACGCGTTCGACATGTTGTCCGAAGAAGGGCTATGCTTGGGGGGGTCATCGGGCGTCAATATCGCGGGTGCCGTGCGCATGGCGCAAGAGATGGGGCCGGGCCATACCATCGTGACCATTCTGTGCGATTACGGCACGCGCTACCAATCCAAGCTGTTCAACCCGGAATTCCTGCGCAGCAAGGGGTTGCCCGTTCCCGAATGGCTGACCCGCGCGGCACCTTCGCTTCCTGACGTTTCAACACTGGATACCGCCTGACCCATGCTTTTTCTACATCGCCTGCTGATCATTGTTTTCCTTGGCATTTTGCCTGTCACAGGCATAGCCCAGACACCGCCAGAGACTCAAAATGCGGGCGCGCCAGCAACGCCGGATTACCAAGCGTGGAATGCACGCGCTGATACGATAGAGGTTGAAATCTCTGCCGAGGGCGTGACGCCCGAGCGGCTAGAGCAGATCCGCGCCGAATTGGCAGAGTTCCGGGCGCGGTTTCAAGCCGCGCAATCCGTCAACGGCCCTCAGATTGACGGTTTGCGCCAGCAGCTAGACGCCTTGGGCGCGCCGCCCGAAGACCCGACGACCGAAGCGCCCGAAGTGGCCGAACGCCGTGCGCAATTGAACACCGAGCTTGCAGCGCTTCAGGCCCCCCGTTTGGCTGCACAAGAAGCGTTCAGCAGGGCCAACGCGCTTGTGACCCGCGTGGACACAACTTTGCGCACATTGCAGGCTGACCTACTATTGGCGGTGGAACCCTACCCGTGGAACCCGGCCAACTGGGTCGTGGCGTTGACAACGATATACGACGCCTCTGCCACGATCGTCCGAGAGGTGAACAATACACGCACCAGCCAGCTGCGCCTGCGCCAATTGCGCGAAAACCTGCCGCTGATTTTTGGCTTGCTGGTTTTTGGCGGATTCGTGCTGTTGCGCGGGCGCAAATGGATTGAAGGCTTCGTGCTAAGTCTGCGCAGCGGGCGCATTGGCACGCGAGTGCTGGGCAATTCGCCCAAAGGGCAAAGCCTTCTGGGGTTGGTTTTGTCATTCAGCCAAGTCATCGTGCCAAGCCTTGCGGTGCTGGCGCTATATAATGCGGCGCTGGCCTCGTCCATGATGGGACAGCGCGGCGATGCGTTGGCCTTCGCGATTGCGCAGATGGGGATCATCTATTTCATCGCGCGGTGGATTGGGCTTTGGCTGTTCCCGGCTTCCGCCGATCTGCGTTCGCCTTTGCTGTTGACAGACGGAGAACGCCGCCAAGGCCGAGTGTTCGTGAACCTTCTGGGCTTATTCGTAGGTCTGTATGAAGCAGTCTTGATTTTCGTGAATGAAAGTGTTGCCGAACGCGCCGCAGTTTCCGTCGTCGCTTTCCCGGTCATCATTCTGACCGCTTTGGCCCTGTTCCGGCTGTCGCAATTGTTCATTCAACACGCCAAGGCCAATGCGGCGTCGGACCAAGACACCATCTTCAAAGACCGCGCCATTGGGCTTGTGGGGCGGGCAACCATGGCGGTCGCGGTTGCCGCGCCCGTCTTGGCAGGGCTTGGTTATCTGAATGCCGCAGAGGCTGTCTTGTTCCCGACGATCACATCGGTCGCGCTGTTTGCGGTATTGCTCCTTATCCAGCGGATCGTGGCGGATATTTACGACCTGGTCACGAAACGCCCCGATGATGCGCCCGAACCGCTTCTGCCCGCGCTTTTCGGGTTTATGTTGGCCTTGGCCTCGCTGCCGCTTTTTGCCCTGCTCTGGGGCGTGCGCGCCACCGATCTGGCCGAGGTTTTCACCACCTTGATGGCGGGTTTCCAGATTGGCGAAACCCGCATTGCCCCCAGCGCACTGTTGGTGCTTCTGGTGGTGTTCGGGATGGGATATTACGCAACCCGCCTGTTGCAGGGCGCGCTTGGCTCTACCGTGCTGCCCAAAACCAAGATCGACAAGGGCGGCCAAAAGGCAATCATTTCGGGCACCGGCTATATCGGGATGTTCGCCGCCGCTTTGATTGCAATTTCCACGGCCGGCATTGACCTGTCGGGCCTTGCCATCGTGGCGGGGGCCTTGTCTGTCGGGATCGGCTTTGGCCTGCAAAACATCGTTTCGAACTTCATTTCGGGCGTAATCTTGCTGATCGAGCGGCCCATTGCCGAAGGTGACTGGATCGAGGTTGGGCCAACCATGGGCACGGTGAAATCCATCTCCGTCCGCTCGACCACGATAGAAACCTTTGACCGCACCGATGTGATCGTGCCCAATACCGACCTGATCGCCGGGTCCGTGACCAACTGGACCCGCTACAACAAGACCGGGCGCATTATCGTGCCCGTGGGTGTGGCCTATGGCACCGACACGCGCCGGGTAGAGCGTATTCTGCAAGAGATTGGCGATGCGCAACCCTTGGCGCTTCTAGACCCGGCTCCGACGGTTTTGTTCACCGATTTCGGGGCCGATGCGCTGATGTTTGAATTGCGTATGATCCTGAGTGATGTCAGCTTCGGGCTGTCTGTGCGCACCGAAATTCGCCACCAGATTGCCGAGCGATTCAAGGAAGAGGGGATAGAGATACCCTTCGCCCAGCGTGATATCTGGCTGCGCAACCCCGAAGCGTTACGTCCGGATTATCAGGCGCCCATCAATCCAGAAGTGCCCTTGGCGTCAGAGCGCCGCGCGGTCGATCTGCGCCGCGATGAGATTGATACCGATTATCAAGACGGCGATGGCGACAGCCGCTAACGCTGCCACGGGTTGCGCAACTTGCCTGTGCTTGGAAGGCTGGTCTTGCCAAGCCGATATGTCGCATCCGGGTGGGGCGGGTGACCGTGGGTCTTGGCCCATAATGCCCGCCCGCCTTGCTTCAGCCACAGGGGCAAGGCCAGCACGACACCGGCGATGAACCCGCCAATATGCGCCCAATAAGCGACACCGTCTTCTGCGGCGGTCGGGCCAAGCCCGGCAAAGACCTGCATGCCGAACCAGCCGCCCAGCACCAGCCATGCCGGTATCGGGATGATGCGAAAATAGATGAGCAGGAACAGGAACATGTCCACGCGCGCGCGCGGATACATCAGAAGGTAGCCGCCCAACACACCTGCAATGGCCCCGGACGCGCCCACCATGGGGATATAGCTTTGAGGTTCAGAAAGATATTGCGCCAGCCCCGCCGCGACACCGCAGGCAAGGTAGAAGGCCAGAAAGGGCAGATGGCCCCACGCTTCTTCCATATTGTCGCCGTAGATCCACAGAAACAACATGTTGAAAGCCAGATGCATCAGCCCCCCATGCAGGAATTGATGCGTGACCAGCGTATCATAGCCTTGCCCTGCGTCGATGATTGCGGGCACCATGCCCCATTGCAGGAAAAAGCGCGTCAGCGCGGCGTCATTGCTGAATAAGCCATAATACCCAAGGAAAATCAGGATATTTGCGGCCAGCAGCGCGTAGGTCACATACGGTCTGCGGTCGCTTGGGTTGTGGTCCCGAATCGGGATGAGCATTCTCACCCCTCCGGGCGGCAAAAACCTGACCCGCGCGAAGGTCGCGCGGGCCGGAAGCGTTTAATCAGCCGTCAGAAGCGGGGGCTTGTTGCCGGTGATGCGCTTGGCATCTGGCCCTTCCATGTCAAGCACCAGCGCCCCATCACGGATACGCACATGCACAACACCGCCCTTGGTCAGCTTGCCAAACAGCAATTCTTCGGCGAGCGGCTTCTTGATGTGTTCTTGGATCACACGGCCCAGCGGACGCGCGCCCATCTTGTCGTCATAGCCCTTCTCGCCCAGCCAATGCGCGGCCTCTTCCGACAGGTCAATCGTGACGTTGCGGTCCAGAAGCTGCGCTTCCAGTTGCAGCACGAATTTCTCGACCACCTGCATGATAATGCTGCGGCCAAGCGGCGCGAAGCTGATGACCGCGTCCAGACGGTTGCGGAATTCGGGCGTGAACGTGCGCTCGATCGCAGCGGTATCCTCGCCCTCGCGCCGGTCGCGGCCAAAGCCGATGGCGGCCTTGGCCATGTCCGCGGCCCCTGCATTCGAGGTCATGATCAAGATCACGTTGCGGAAATTGACCGTGCGACCATTGTGGTCAGTCAATTGCCCGTTATCCATGACCTGCAACAAGATGTTATACACATCTGGGTGCGCTTTCTCGATCTCGTCCAGCAGCAGCACGCAATGCGGGTGCTGGTCAACCCCGTCGGTCAGAAGCCCGCCTTGGTCAAAGCCCACATAGCCCGGAGGGGCGCCAATCAGGCGCGATACGGCGTGTTTCTCCATGTATTCCGACATGTCGAAGCGCAGCAATTCCACGCCCAGAATATCGGCCAATTGCTTGGCGACTTCGGTCTTACCCACGCCGGTCGGTCCTGCGAACAGGTAGTTGCCGATGGGTTTTTCCGGCTCGCGCAGGCCCGCGCGCGACAGCTTGATCGCCGATGACAGGGCGTCAATCGCCGCATCTTGCCCGAACACCACCCGCTTGAGCGAACGTTCCAGATCGCGCAGCAACTCGGCGTCGTCCTTGGTCACGTTCTTCGGCGGGATGCGGGCAATCTTGGCCACCACCGCTTCAATCTCTTTCGGAGAGATAGTCTTGCGGCGCTTGGAATCTGGCAACAGGTGTTGCGCTGCACCGGCCTCGTCGATCACGTCGATCGCCTTGTCGGGCAGTTTGCGGTCGTTGATGTAGCGTGCGGCCAGTTCCACGGCGGTCTTGATCGCGTCATTCGTATAGCGAATGTCGTGATGCTCCTCGAAATAGGGTTTCAGCCCCATCAGAATCTTGATGCTGTCCTCGACCGTTGGCTCGTTCACGTCGATCTTCTGGAAGCGCCGCGACAGGGCACGGTCCTTCTCGAAATGTTGGCGGAATTCCTTATAGGTGGTCGACCCCATGCAGCGCAGCTTGCCGCCTTGCAACGCGGGTTTCAGCAGGTTCGACGCATCCATCGCGCCGCCAGACGTGGCACCAGCGCCGATCACAGTGTGGATTTCGTCAATGAACAGAACCGCGTCTGGGTGGTCTTCCAATTCCTGAACAACAGCTTTCAGCCGCTCTTCAAAATCGCCCCGGTAGCGGGTGCCCGCCAGCAGCGCGCCCATATCGAGCGAAAAGATGGTCGAGCCGGACAGAACATCCGGGGTTTCCCCTTCGACGATTTTCTTGGCCAGACCTTCGGCAATCGCGGTTTTGCCCACGCCCGGATCGCCCACCAGAAGCGGGTTGTTCTTGCGGCGGCGGCAGAGCACCTGAATGCAGCGCTCGACTTCGGATGCACGCCCGATCAGCGGGTCCACCTCACCTTTGCGGGCTTTCGCGTTCAGGTCTACGCAATATTTGCCTAAAGCGGTCTCTTTGGATTTTTCTTCGCTTTTGGTTTGTTCGGCTTGCTCTTCTTCGGCGCCGGTCACGGGGCGTTCTTCGTTGAACTGGCTGTTCTTGGCTACGCCATGGGCGATGAAATTGACCGCGTCATAGCGGGTCATGTCCTGCTCTTGCAGGAAATAGGCCGCGTTGGATTCGCGCTCTGCAAAGATGGCGACCAGCACATTCGCGCCTGTCACTTCATTGCGGCCAGAGCTTTGCACATGGATGGCCGCGCGCTGGATCACGCGCTGGAAGGCTGCCGTCGGGACGGCTTCGGACCCTTCGATATCGGTCACAAGCGAAGACAATTCGTCTTCGATGAATTCCAGCAAGGTTCCGCGCAGCGTGTCCAGATCGACATTGCAAGCTTGCATCACGCGTTTCGCGTCAGGCTCGTCGATCAGGGACAGCAGCAAATGTTCCAGCGTTGCGAATTCGTGCCGCCGGGCATTGGCCAAAGCCAGGGCACCGTGGATGGATTGCTCCAGAGTTGTTGAGAATGATGGCACGTCAGACGCTCCTGTTTCTGGATGGCGGTCGGGCTTTTGATCCGCCGCCATGTTCGCCTCATAGTGTTAAACTTCGGTTTTATTCCTCATCCTTCAAGTGTTTTTTTGGGCAAAGCGCCTTCTAGCCACAAGATGCGGGGAAAAGTGATCAGAAACGATCCTTCCGGGCGCGCAGTTCGGCGAATGTTTCGGTGTCGCTCGCACCATCCATACCAAGGCTGGCTTTCATCTGGTCTGATGTGGCGCGCAAAAAGGGGTTGGTGGCTTTTTCTTCGGCAAGCGTGGCGATGGCCATGGGCGCGTTTTGCCGGCGCATATCCTCGAACGCGGCAATGCGGGCGGCAAGGGCGGGGTTGTCGGCATCGACACTTTGCGCGAAGGCCGCGTTGCCCTGAGAGTAGTCATGGCCAGAGCACACACGTGTTGCGTCGGGCAGGGCAGTCAGCTTGCACAGGCTCTGCCACATCTGGGCGGGCGTGCCTTCGAACAAGCGGCCACAGCCCATAGCCATCAGGCTGTCGGCGGTGAACACCACGTCGCTTTGCGGGACGTGAAAGGCAATGTGACCAATCGTATGTCCTGACACGTCGATCACATGCACATCCTCGCCGCCGAAGGACAGGTTGTCGCCTTCCCGCAGGGCGTGATCCAAGGGCGGCAGGCGATGGGCATCCGCCGCAGCGCCCCAAACCTGTGCGCCAGTGGCCGCGCGCAACTCTGCGACCCCGCCGATATGGTCGTTATGGTGGTGCGTGATCAAAATATGCGAGAGTGTCCAGCCTTTGTCGGCCAGTGCAGCCAAGATCGGACCGGTTTCGGGCACGTCCACCACGGCGGTTTGCCCGCTTTCTGTATCGTGCAGCAAGTAGGCGTAATTATCACTCAGGCAGCGCAGGGCCAGAAGTTCAAGGGGCATGGCGTTTTCCTTCGCTTGGGGTATGGTCAGGGTCAGGCTAAGCGCGACAGTGCCGCACAGTGCCGCCATGTGCAACGAGGACAACATGCACCATGACGTGATCGCTCTGCGCGACTTTTACTACACCACGTCGCTGGGGCGGGCGGCGCAAAAGGCGTTGCGCGACCAATGCCTTGCGCAATGGCCGGACGTGGCGGGCAAGGATGTGGCGGGCTTTGGCTTTGCTGTGCCGCTGCTGCGCCCATGGCTGGCACCTGCACGGCGCGTGATCGCGCTGATGCCCGCGCAACAAGGGGTTATGCATTGGCCGGCAGAGGCCGCGAACCATTCCGTCCTGACAGAGGAAACCAACTGGCCACTGGCCACAGACAGCATTGACCGGCTGGTCATGTTGCATGGGCTGGAAACCTGCGACCGGCCCGCGGCTTTGCTGGAAGAGGCCGCGCGGGTGCTGCGCGTGGGCGGCGAGGCGCTTTTCATCCTGCCCAACCGCTCGGGATTGTGGGCGCGCATGGATGGCACCCCCTTCGCGCTGGGGCGACCCTATTCCACGGGCCAGATCGGGGCGCTTTTGCGTGATCATGGCTTTCAGATCTGCGATAATGGCGGGGCGCTGTTTTTCCCGCCGCGCGACAACAAGCGCTGGCTGCGGTGGGCCATGTGGCTGGAACGTTTGGGCCGCCGCATGGTGCGGCTGCGGGCCGGGGGGGTTTTGGTGGTGCGCGCGCGTCGGGTTGTCGACACGCCAACAAGCGGCCTTGCGATCCGGGACCGACGGCCCTTGCGAATCCTCGACGGTGTCACGCAACCTGCCGGCACCCGTCCGGCATGGCGCAACCATCGATGAATGGGTTGCGAGAATCGTTCGCGCGTGCCCGCCCCGTTGGCCCGTTTTCAGCGCCAGATTGGATGATAGCGCAAGCGCATGACGCATTGGTGCCACCAACATGCAGTTTTCGTCGTGCTTTAGGCTCAACATGTGGCCTTGGCGGTTGCAGCATCAAAAGGGCTCTGCTAAACCCGCGCCGATTTCACATGCCGCGACAGCGTTGCACAACTGGCATCAGGCCAGGGCGCAAGGTCCGGTGCAACCAGATGGAAGGGTGGACGTGTCCGAACCAGCTTCGATCTCCTCCGGCATTGCGCAACGCTATGCCACAGCCATTTTCGAGCTGTCGAAGGAAGCAAGCGCGCTGAGCGCGCTGGAAAACGATGTTGACGCGCTCGATGGCGCGCTGACCGACAGCGCAGAACTGCGTGACCTGATTTCATCGCCGGTTTATTCCCGCGACGACGTGACCCGCGCAATCGGGGCCGTGGCCGCGAAGATGGGTCTGTCGCAAGCGGTTGCCGGTGGTCTTGGCCTGATGGCCTCGAAGCGGCGTATGTTTGCCCTGCCACAAGTGATTGCCGCGCTTCGCGCCATGATCGCGGATGAAAAAGGCGAAGTTACCGCAGAAGTCACCTCTGCCAAGGCCCTGAGCGAAGCGCAGGAAGCCGAACTGGTCAAGACGCTGAAAGCGCGTGTTGGCAAAGAGATCAAACTCAAACTCGTCGTCGATGAAACGCTCATCGGCGGTCTTGTCATCAAGGTGGGCTCGCAAATGATCGACACGTCGATCCGCGCGCAGCTCGCGGCCCTCAAGAACAGCATGAAAGAGGTCGGATAAATGGGTATCCAAGCTGCTGAGATTTCTGCCATCCTGAAAGAGCAGATCAAGAACTTCGGTCAGGATGTCGAAGTCGCCGAAGTGGGCCGCGTGCTCTCTGTTGGTGACGGTATCGCCCGTGTGCATGGTCTGGACAATGTTCAGGCTGGCGAAATGGTCGAATTCCCCGGCGGTGTGCGCGGTATGGCGCTCAACCTTGAAGCCGACAATGTGGGTATCGTTATTTTCGGCGATGACCGCGGCATCAAGGAAGGCGATACCGTCAAACGCACCAAGTCCATCGTGGACGTGCCGGTGGGCGACGAATTGCTGGGCCGTGTTGTCGACGGTCTGGGCAACCCGATCGACGGCAAGGGCGAGATCAAGACCACCAAGCGGTCGGTCGCGGACGTCAAAGCCCCCGGCATCATCCCGCGTAAATCGGTGCATGAGCCGATGGCAACCGGTCTGAAATCCGTGGACGCCATGATCCCGGTTGGCCGTGGCCAGCGTGAGCTGATCATCGGCGACCGTCAGACGGGTAAAACCGCCGTGGCGCTCGACACGATCCTGAACCAGAAATCCTATAACGAAGCTGCGGGCGATGACGAGAGCAAGAAGCTCTACTGCGTTTACGTTGCTATCGGCCAGAAGCGGTCCACCGTGGCGCAGCTGGTGAAGAAGCTGGAAGAAACCGGCGCGATTGACTACACGATCGTTGTGGCTGCCACAGCCTCCGACCCCGCGCCGATGCAGTTCCTGGCCCCCTACGCCGCGACCGCGATGGCCGAGCATTTCCGCGACAATGGCCGTCATGCGCTGATCATCTATGATGACTTGTCCAAGCAGGCCGTGGCTTACCGCCAGATGTCGCTCTTGCTGCGCCGCCCGCCGGGCCGCGAAGCTTACCCCGGCGACGTGTTCTACCTGCACTCCCGCCTGCTGGAGCGGTCTGCCAAGCTGAACGAAGATCACGGTGCAGGGTCGCTGACCGCGCTGCCGATCATCGAAACGCAGGGCGGCGACGTGTCGGCCTTTATTCCGACCAACGTGATCTCGATCACCGACGGGCAGATCTTCCTTGAAACCGAACTGTTCTACCAAGGTATCCGTCCGGCTGTGAATACCGGTCTGTCGGTGTCGCGCGTGGGCTCCTCGGCGCAAACCAACGCGATGAAGTCGGTCGCTGGTCCGGTGAAGCTGGAACTGGCGCAATACCGCGAAATGGCGGCCTTTGCGCAGTTCGGTTCCGATCTGGACGCCTCGACCCAGAAACTGCTGAACCGTGGCGCACGTCTGACCGAGCTGATGAAGCAAGGCCAGTATTCGCCGATGACCAACGCCGAAATCGTTTGCGTCATCTATGCGGGCACGCAGGGCTATCTGGACAAGATCGCCGTCAAGGATGTCGGTCGCTACGAAGCCGGCCTGCTGTCGCATCTGCGCGGCAAGCACAAGGCGCTTCTGGATGACATGACCGTCAATGACCGCAAGGTGAAGGGCGAGTTGGAAGACAAGATCCGCGCAGCACTTGACGAATTCGCGAAAGATTTCGCCTGAGGGCGGTGAGAGGACAAGCGTATGCCTAGCCTCAAGGACCTGAAAAACAGGATCGCCAGCGTCAAGTCGACGCGGAAGATCACGAAAGCCATGCAGATGGTCGCGGCGGCGAAACTTCGCCGCGCCCAGGATGCGGCGGAAGCCGCGCGGCCCTATGCCGATAAAATGGCGGATGTCGTCAATGGCCTTGCAGCGTCGGTTGCAGGGTCGGACACGGCCCCCAAACTGCTCGCCGGCACCGGCAGCGACAAAACGCATTTGTTGGTCGTGATGACCGCAGAGCGCGGGCTGTGCGGTGGCTTCAACTCGTCCATCGTGAAGCTTGCACGCATTCATGCGAACAAGCTGGTGGCCGAGGGCAAGACCGTCAAAATCCTGACGGTTGGCAAGAAGGGCCGCGAACAGCTCAAGCGTGATCTTGGCGCGCATCTGGTCGCCCATATCGACCTGAGCGAGGTCAAGCGCGTCGGCTATCAGAACGCGGCGGATGTGGCGAACAAGGTGTTCGACATGTTCGATGCGGGCGAGTTCGACGTCGCAACCATCTTCTTCAACCGGTTTGAATCGGTCATCAGCCAGGTCCCGACGGCCACACAGGTCATTCCTGCCGTGGTGCCGGAAGGGGCCGAAGCGGCCGCGCTTTACGATTATGAACCGTCCGAGGAAGCGATCCTTGCCGACCTGCTGCCCCGCGCAGTGACCACGCAGATCTTCACCGCTCTTCTGGAAAATGCCGCCTCCGAGCAGGGCGCGCGGATGTCCGCCATGGACAACGCGACCCGCAACGCAGGCGACATGATCGACCGGCTGACCACCGAGTATAACCGCTCGCGTCAGGCATCGATCACCAAAGAGCTTATCGAGATCATTTCGGGCGCCGAGGCGCTCTGACGAACCCGGAGAAATAGACAATGGCTTCAAACGGCAAAATTGTGCAGGTCATCGGCGCCGTCGTCGACGTGCAGTTCGACGGCGATCTGCCGCCCATCCTGAACGCGCTGGAAACCGACAATAACGGCAAGCGCCTGGTGCTGGAAGTGGCGCAGCATTTGGGCGAAAGCACCGTGCGCACCATCGCCATGGACGCAACCGAAGGTCTGGTGCGCGGTCAGGCCGTGACCGACACGGGCGAGCCGATCATGGTTCCCGTGGGCGACGCCACGCTGGGGCGCATCCTGAACGTGGTGGGCGAACCTGTGGACGAAGGCGCACCGCTGGCCAATGCAGAGCGCCGCGCCATCCACCAGCCCGCGCCCGGTTTCTCGGAGCAGTCGACCGAATCCGAAATCCTTGTAACCGGCATCAAGGTCATCGACCTGCTGGCGCCTTATTCCAAGGGCGGCAAGATCGGCCTGTTCGGCGGTGCTGGCGTGGGCAAGACGGTTCTGATCATGGAATTGATCAACAACATCGCCAAAGTGCACTCGGGCTATTCCGTGTTCGCTGGTGTGGGGGAACGGACCCGTGAGGGCAACGACCTTTACCACGAGATGATGGAATCGGGCGTTATCAACATCGACAACCTGACCGAATCCAAGGTGGCGCTGGTTTACGGCCAGATGAACGAGCCGCCCGGTGCGCGTGCCCGTGTGGCGCTGACCGGTCTGACACTGGCCGAACAGTTCCGCGACCAGTCCGGAACCGACGTGTTGTTCTTCGTGGACAACATCTTCCGCTTCACGCAGGCCGGGTCCGAAGTGTCCGCACTTCTGGGCCGTATCCCCTCCGCCGTGGGCTATCAGCCAACGCTGGCCACCGACATGGGCGCGCTGCAAGAGCGCATCACCTCGACCAAGGCAGGTTCGATCACCTCGGTGCAGGCCATCTACGTGCCTGCGGATGACTTGACCGACCCTGCGCCGGCAACGTCCTTCGCGCACTTGGATGCAACCACCGTGTTGAGCCGTGCGATTTCGGAGTTGGGCATCTACCCGGCTGTGGACCCGCTCGATTCCAACTCGCGCCTGATGGACCCGACCTATATCGGTGAAGAGCATTACAATGTGGCCCGCGACGTTCAGGGTATCTTGCAGCGTTACAAGTCGCTTCAGGACATCATCGCCATTCTGGGGATGGACGAATTGTCGGAAGAAGACAAACTGACCGTGGCCCGCGCCCGGAAAATCCAGCGCTTCCTGTCGCAGCCCTTCGACGTGGCAAAAGTGTTCACCGGCTCTGACGGCATTCAGGTGCCGCTGGAAAAAACCATCGCGTCCTTCAAGGCCGTGGTTGCTGGTGAATACGACCACCTGCCCGAAGGTGCGTTCTACATGGTCGGCGATATCGACGATGTGATCGCCAAGGCAGAGAAGATGGCCGCTGCGGCCTAAAAGTGGTTCGGCGTCCGGGGGCGGCCCATGCCGTCCCAGACTTGCCTAATGGAGGGCCGTATGGCTGATATGTTGCAATTCGATCTGGTCAGCCCAGAGCGCAAGCTGGCCTCTGGCCTAGCGCGGGCCGTGCAGATCCCCGGTGCTGATGGCGACCTGACCGCCATGCCCGACCACGCGCCCACCATCACCACCCTGCGCCCCGGCGTTCTGGTGGTCGAAGGGGCGTCGGGCGAGGACCGCTATGTCGTGACGGGCGGTTTCGCAGAAATCAGCCCAGAGGCGACGACGGTTCTGGCCGAACGCGCTTACCCGGCGGCGGGCGAAGAGGCCCGCGCGGCCTTGCAAGGCATCCTCGAAGAAGTGCGCGGCAAAGCAGGCGCGGCTTCTGGTGCCGACAAAGACGTGCTGGACAAGGCCGCCGATGATCTGGCGAAGGTGATCGACGGGCTATAAGCCTTTTATCTTGAGATAATTAGAAAACCCCGGTCCGATAGGTCCGGGGTTTTTTATTGGGTTTATAGGTTCACTCGGGCGGTTTCAGTCGCCCAAGACGACCAAAGCATGCCGTTTCTTGCCCGCCGACAGCTTCATCGGTTGGGCGAGTGCGCCCGCATCCACCATTTGCCCGGCATCAGTGACCGCCACGTCATTGGCCTTGGCGCCGCCTTCGGCGATCAGGCGTTTGGCGTCTTTGCCGGACCCAGCGAGGCCTGCGCGCACGAATAGCTGCGCCATGGACAAACCATCGCCCAGATCGGCGGGCGATAGCGCCAAAGTCGGCAGATCGTCGCCCGCGCCGCCCTTTTCAAACACCTCGCGCGCGGTGGCTTCGGCTGCGGCCGCCGCCTCTGCCCCGTGACACAGGGCCGTCACTTCGTTGGCCAAGATAATCTTGGCCGCGTTGATCTCAGACCCTTCCAGCGCGCCCAGGCGGTCGCATTCTTCGACCGGCAATTCGGTGTAAAGCTTCAGGAAGCGGCCTACATCGGCATCGGTCGTGTTACGCCAGAATTGCCAGAATTCGTAAGGGCTTAGCATATCGGCATTCAGCCAGATCGCGCCACCTTGCGACTTGCCCATCTTGCGCCCATCAGACGTGGTCAGAAGCGGCGTCGTCAGCCCGAAAATTTGTCGGTCCGCCATTCGCCGCGCAAGGTCGATCCCGTTAACGATATTGCCCCATTGGTCCGACCCGCCCATCTGCAACAGGCAGCCATGGCGGCGGTTGATTTCAACAAAATCATAGGCTTGCAGGATCATGTAGTTGAATTCAAGGAAGGACAGCGATTGCTCGCGGTCCAGCCGGGATTTCACAGATTCAAACGACAGCATCCGATTGACCGAGAAGTGCCGCCCCACATCGCGCAGGAATTCCAGGTAGTTCAACCCGTCCAGCCATTCGGCATTGTTGAGCATGATCGCGCCATCGGGCGTATTGTCATACCGCAGATATTTGGTAAAAACCGCCTGCATCCCGTTGATATTGCTGTCAATCGCTGCGGCATCCAGCAAGGGGCGCTCATCTGACCGGAACGACGGATCGCCCACCTTGGTCGTGCCACCGCCCATCAGGGTGATCGGCTTGTGCCCGGTTTTCTGCAACCAGCGCAGCAGCATGATGTTCAGCAAATGCCCCACATGCAGTGATTTCGCCGTCGCGTCATAGCCGATATAGGCGGGCACGACGCCTTTCAGCAGCGCCTCGTCCAGCCCTTGCAGATCGGTGCAATCGGCCAGAAAGCCGCGTTCGATCAGGGTGGTCAGGAAATCCGATTTCGGCTTGTAGGTCATTTTCGCTTGTCCCGGACAACAGATTGCGCGTTTCTATACGCGTGGAGCGGGACAAGGGAAAGCCCATGTTGAAACAACAGGTCACGCGGGTGCTGGGGCTTATGTCGGGCACGTCGCTGGACGGGGTCGATGCTGCCGTGCTGGACACCGATGGTGAGGCGATCCACGGCTTTGGCCCGACAGCCTTTCGGCCCTATACTGCGGACGAACGCGCGGCGCTGTTCGCGGCCCAAGGGCTGTGGCCGGGCGATCCGGGCGTGGAAGATGTGGCCGAGCTGATCGAGACCGCCCATGCCGAAGTGATGGCACGGTTTTCAGGTGTCGAGCTTGTCGGCTTCCACGGCCAGACCCTTGCGCATGATCCGGCCGGTCGGCGCACGCATCAGGCCGGGTCGGGCGCGGTGCTGGCGCTGGTCTCTGGCTTGCCGGTGGTGTGGGATTTTCGTAGCTCGGATATGCAACTGGGCGGGCAGGGCGCGCCACTGGCACCCTTCTACCATTTTGCGTTGGCCAA
>JAFGVZ010000220.1 GCA_016937725.1 Paracoccaceae bacterium
CGCTGCTGGGCTGACAGGGCCGCGCGCCAGCGCGCCCTGTCCCGTGGCATAAACCTAAAAGGGCGACCCACAGGGTCGCCCTTTTTCCGTTTGGTCAAACCCGGTCTGGCTACTCCGCCGCTTCCGCGGCAGTGCGCGCTTCGATCTCCGCCGCCTTCTTCTCGACCTGCTCCACGATATGCTCGACCATCTGGTCGTTGCTCAGCTTGTGGCTTTGCTTCCCCGCCAGATAGACCATCCCCGACCCGGCCCCTCCGCCGGTAAAGCCCACATCGGTCATCAACGCCTCGCCCGGACCATTCACCACACAGCCGATGATCGACAGGCTCATAGGTGTCTTGATATGCGCTAGACGGTCTTCCAACATGGCAACCGTCTTGATCACATCGAACCCTTGCCGCGCGCAAGACGGGCAGGAAATGATATTCACCCCCCGGTGCCGCAGGCCGAGTGATTTCAAAATCTCGTAGCCGATTTTCACTTCTTCCACCGGATCGGCGGAAAGCGACACGCGGATCGTGTCGCCAATCCCCATCCACAGCAGGTTGCCCAACCCGATGGCGGATTTCACCGTGCCAGAGATCATGCCACCCGCTTCGGTAATCCCCAGATGGATCGGGGCATCGGTCGCTTCGGCCAACCCCATATAAGCCGCTGCCGACAAGAACACGTCCGACGCTTTCACGCTGATCTTGAACTCGTGGAAATCGTTGTCTTGCAAGATGCGGATATGATCAAGGCCCGACTCGATCATCGCATCCGGGCACGGTTCGCCGTATTTCTCCAGCAAATGCCGCTCCAGCGACCCGGCATTCACCCCGATGCGAATGGAACACCCATGGTCGCGCGCGGCCTTGATCACTTCGCGCACGCGGGTCGCATCGCCAATGTTGCCGGGGTTGATGCGCAAACACGCCGCACCTGCCTCGGCGGCCTCGATCGCGCGTTTGTAGTGGAAATGAATATCCGCCACGATCGGCACAGGGCTTTCGCGGCACACTTCGCGCAACGCGAAACTGGCATCGGTATCGGGCACCGAGACGCGCACGATATCGGCCCCCGCCTCGGCGCAGGCCAGAACCTGCTTGATCGTTGCCGCGGCATCGCCAGAATCGGTGTTGGTCATCGTCTGCACAGTAATGGGCGCGTCACCACCCACGGGCACGCTGCCCACCATGATCTGGCGGGATTTGCGGCGCGTGATGTTGCGCCATGGGCGAATGTGGTTGTGGTCCATCTTGCAAGCCTTGTGCCGTGCGAATTTCTCCAAGACATAAACCAAGAGGGGCGCTGCGACAAGCAACGCCCCTCTGGCTTATCATGGCTAGGGAAATGCCTTTACGGTTGAGCTTCCGCAACATTGACGAAGCTGCGCAGATCCTGATCGCCCGACAAATCGGCGGTGGAAAAGCTTTCCGTCACGGCTTCCGGCGTCAGCGCAATACGGTCCACGACCTGCGCGCCCGGCGCGGTCGGGCCATAGGGCTGACCATCCACCAGCAGATAGACAGACCCGGAATTTCCAGCGCGCAAAATAGCAGGCTCTTCTGCCTGCGGCACTGCATAGCGCTCTCCCGCATCCAGAACCTTTTCGAACAAGACGGTGCCATCCGCTGCGCGCACGCGAATCCAGCTTGGGCGCACCGCGAGCACTTCAAGCTGTGGCGGTCCATCGCGGAGCACCTGAATTTCAGGGGCCGCGCCCTCGTTCAGCGCAAGCCCTATCGCTTGGTCAATCCCCTCCGGTAAAGCCTGTTCCTGCACCGGGCGGATCGCACCAATCGGACCGTCACGCGATACCATGATCGGGGCATCCAAAGCTTCAGGCTGGTAGCTGCGCACCACACCTTGTGCCATATCGCCCGGCAGCGCAGTCTGCGCATTCGCGCTCTCTACACCGCGGACAGGTGGCACAAGTGCCCCGATTTCAGTGGCTTCCAGACGCGGGGCGGCATTGGCGATGACCGGATCAAGCTCTGCCATGACCTCTGGCGGCTGATCTGCGGGGGCAAGCTGCACGCGCTGCACTTCTTTCAGAACCGTCCAGCCCCCAAAGCCAAGGCCAAGCACGAGCGCCAGAACAACTGCGACCGAACCGACCGCGCCATAATCCATATTTCGCCAGAACGGCTCTGGCCCTTCGGCCAATCGTGTGCGTGACAAGAGCCCTTGCGACAATTCACCAGAGCCTGAAAATTCCGCGCGCGGGCGCGACAGCGTGTTGCGCTCCAGGTCGGGATTTATGGCGAAATTCGTTTCGGCGCAAAAGCGCTGATAGCACCAATCCGGGTCCATGCCCAAATAGCGCGCATAGGACCGCACGTAGCCAGCGATGAAGCTCGGCGCTTCGAACGCCGTCAGATCGCCAGATTCAATTGCCGCGATATAAGTTGCACGAATGTGCAATTCACGCTGCACATCCAGCAACGACTTACCCATCGTTGCGCGTTCGCCCCGGATGATGTCTCCCAAACGCACTTCGAAATCATCGAAGCCTGTCTGCTGACCACTCTCCACTGGCACGTCTTTGGATTTACCGCCAAACCAGTCCATTGCCCGCCCTCTGACCGCTTGATTGCTCACCTGAGCCTCAACTTGCACAAAACCCGGCCTCTTTTGGGCCGCTATTCCAATGCAGTATAAGGGATTTCACTTCGAATTGAAGTGGTAACAAGCGTTAAGCAGACATTTCGGCACGATTCAGCGCACAATGCGCCCAAAGACCGTCCATCGCATGCACCAAACGGTCGATCATCTTGGGATCGTGCACCGGCGACGGGGTGAAGCGCAGGCGTTCGGTGCCACGTGGCACGGTCGGGAAGTTGATCGGCTGCACGTAAATTCCATGCTCGGTCAACAACATGTCCGAAATCTTTTTGCAATGCACCGGGTCGCCCACATGGACCGGCACGATATGGCTGCCATGGTCGATGATCGGCAGGCCCAGACCGCGCAGGCGCATTTTCAGAATGCGTGCGTTTTCTTGCTGCTTGTCGCGCAGGTATTGCGCCGTTTTCAGGTATTCGACAGATGCAGCCGCGCCAGCCGCCACGGCTGGCGGTAAAGACGTGGTGAAGATGAAGCCAGGCGCGTAAGACCGGATGGCGTCACACATTTTGACGGATGCCGCAATATAGCCGCCCATCACGCCATAGGCCTTAGCCAAAGTGCCGTTGATAATGTCGATGCGGTGCATCAACCCGTCACGCTCTGCCACACCGGCACCGCGCGGGCCATACATGCCGACAGCGTGCACTTCGTCTATGTAGGTCAATGCGCCGAATTCGTCGGCCAGATCGCAAATGGCTTCGATCGGGCCGAAATCGCCATCCATGGAATAGATCGATTCAAACGCAATCAGTTTGGGCGCGGCGGGGTCGTCGGCAGCCAGCAATTCGCGCAAGTGCGCAAGATCGTTGTGCCGGAAAATACGCTTCGCACCGCCATTACGGCGCACGCCTTCAATCATCGAAGCGTGGTTCGACGCATCCGAATAGATAATCAGGCCGGGAAACAGCTTGGGTAGGGTCGACAGCGTCGCGTCATTGGCAATATAGGCCGAAGTGAACAGCAGCGCCGCTTCTTTCTGGTGCAGATCGGCCAACGAGGCTTCCAGCCGTTTGTGGTATGCTGTCGTGCCGGAAATATTCCGCGTGCCGCCAGACCCTGCGCCGGTCGCGTCGAGGGCTTCGTGCATTGCCGCCAGAACAACGGGGTTCTGACCCATGCCAAGATAGTCGTTGCCGCACCAAACCACGATCTCTTGCGTCGTGCCATCAGGGCGGTTCCAGACAGCTTTGGGGAAGTGATCCTTCTGCCGCTCGATGTCGATGAAGGTTCGATAGCGCCCCTCTACATGAAGCTGGTTAAGGGCGACATCGATTGCGGCTTCGTAATTCACTACCCACTCCCTGGCATCGGCTCGGTATATTCGCTTTTATAGATATTCTGGATTCGTGCAAACCAAATTACCCTTTTGCACAAATCCCATGCAAGTTGCGAACATCCCATGATTTAGATCAAGTCTAACCCAAAGAACATAGGATACCACCGCATACCACCGCGCCGAATCGTCGCGCGCCTTATTCTGGCTTAATTTCCAATGCGATAACGCAGGATCGCCCGCCACTGCGCGCCGCGTTGCACCCGTCTAGCGCAGCGTCGCGTGCGGCTCTCAGGTCGGGCAAATCCGCAACCGCGACCGCCGATTCTGCCAATAACCCATCTTGGACCAAACCGTCATTCGGGGCCAAAGCCATGGCTGCAAAGCGCGCGCCCTCGGGCACAAACAACGACAACGCGTCCCGATTCTGACCCACAAGACGCAGCATGGCCACGCCTTCGGGTGACAAGAAGGGATGTAACTGGATGGTGATCTGCACGCCATCCAGCGTGTAGGTTTCGGTGGGAACCTGCTGCGCCTGCGCGGGAGGGGCCAACAAGGTTAATGCGGCCAGAACAAGGCTGGTGTTTTTCATACGCGATCACTCCGAGAGTCGATTCCCATTCTGTGACGGTTATAGCCCGTGCGGCAGGTCTGGACACCCCCAAGGCAGGTGTTACCCTTCAACAAGACTTAACTTGCGGAGCATAAGATGACCGACACACTCGCCCCCGTCCTGTCCCGGATCGACGCTGACTTGCCTCAAGCGCTCGAGCGGTTGTCGGACCTGCTGCGCATCCCCTCCATATCAACCGACCCGGCGCATAAGGCAGATGTCGAAGCCGCCGCCGATTGGTTGGTCAAGGAATTGGCCGCCATGGGGTTTTCGGCGCGCAAGGACCCGACCACGGGGCACCCGATGGTCGTGGCGACGGGCGGCGCAGATGCCGGGCCCCATTTGCTGTTTTACGGGCATTACGACGTGCAACCGGTGGACCCTCTGAACCTGTGGAAGCGCGACCCGTTCGACCCGGAAGTGCAGGAGACGCCGCGCGGAAAAGTGATCCGTGGGCGCGGCGCCTCCGACGATAAGGGCCAGCTTATGACCTTTGTCGAGGCTTGCCGCGCATGGCTGGCCGTGCATGGCAGCTTGCCGGTGCAACTGACGTTCTTTCTGGAAGGCGAGGAAGAAAGCGGTTCGCCCTCGCTTGTGCCCTACATGAAAGAGCACGCCGACGCGCTGAAAGCCGATGTGGCCCTGATCTGCGACACCACCATGTATGACGCCGAAACCCCCGCCATCACAACCATGCTGCGCGGGCTTTTGGGCGAGGAAGTGACCATCCATGCCGCTGACCGCGACTTGCATTCGGGCATGTTCGGTGGGGCTGCAATGAACCCGGCGCGGGCTCTGGCGCGCATTCTGGCCGATCTGCATGACGATCAGGGCCGTGTCACGTTGCCCGGGTTCTATGACGATGTGCCGGAGTTGAGCCAGGACATCCGCGCGCAATGGGCGGGCTTGGGGTTTGACGCAGAGGCGTTCTTGGGCAAGGTCGGCCTGCGCCTGCCCGCGGGCGAACAGGACCGCAGCGCGCTGGAAATGATCTGGGCGCGTCCGACCTGCGAGATTAACGGCATGATCTCGGGCTATACCGGCGCGGGGTTCAAGACCGTGTTGCCCGCGCAAGCCAGCGCCAAGGTCAGCTTCCGGTTGGTGGGCGGGCAAGACCCGCACAAGATTCGCGCGGCGTTCCGAGACTTCGTGCAAGCCCGCCTGCCCGCCGATTGCAGCGCCGAATTTGCCGAGCATGGCGCGTCGGGTGCGTCGACCATGGCGACCGACCACCCGGCCTTTGAAGCAGCGCGCCAAGCATTGAGCGCCGAATGGCCCAAGCCTGCGGCCTTCATCGGCTCTGGCGGGTCGATCCCGATTGCGGGCTATTTCAAGACCATTCTGGGCATGGATTCCATGCTGATCGGCTTTGCCAAGGATGATGACGCCATTCACTCGCCAAATGAAAAGTATGATCTGGACAGCTTCCATCGTGGAATACGGTCATGGGCACGGATCATTGACGCAATTTCAAAGGCTTGATCGTGGCGTTTGATGCATTGCCGGTGTTCGGACAAAACCCGACAGATGTTCGATTTGTGCAAGACCCCTACCCTGCCTATAACCGTATGCGGGCGCTTGGGCCGGTTGTGTATTGGCAGGATTACGCCCTGCCCTGCACGACCGGCTTTGCCGCCACAAATGCCGTTTTGCGGGACCGGCGTTTTGGCCGGGTGCCTCTGATCGCGCCGGATATCCCGCCACATCTGGCCCCGTTTTACGAAATTGAAGCGCATTCCATGTTAGAGCTGGAACCGCCCCGCCATACCCGCTTGCGCGCGCTCGTTCTGCGGGCCTTCACCTCGCGGCGGATTGCGGCACTTGCGCCAGAGATCGACGCGCTGGCGCATGAGCTTATCGACAAACGGCCCGATGGCGCATTCGACCTGCTTGCACACTTTGCACAGCCCTTGCCGGTCATTATCATCGCCCGGCTGCTCGGCGTGCCCGAAACCATGGCCCCGGACCTGCTACGCTGGTCGAACGCGATGGTTGGTATGTATCAGGCCGGACGCAGCCGCGCGATGGAAGATGCCGCAAGCCTTGCTGCGACCGAGTTCACCGATTTCCTGCGCGGTTACATTGCCGCCCGTCGCGCCCAGCCCGCCGATGACCTGATCACCCATCTGATCGCAGCCGAAGAAGACGGGCAAACGCTGAGCACGGACGAGATGATCTCGACCTGCATTCTGCTTTTGAACGCGGGCCATGAAGCGACGGTGCATAGCCTTGGGCTGGCGGTGAAAACCCTGCTGGAACACAAGCTTTGGCCTGCGCCCATCACCGACGCGTTGGTGGAGGAATGCCTGCGCTTCGACCCGGCACTGCATTTGTTCACCCGCTGGGCCTACGACGACATAAATGTGATGGGCGTGACCATCCCGCGCGGGGCGCAAATCGCCTGCCTGTTGGGCGCCGCCAATCGCTGCCCACGCCATTGGGATAACGCGCATCTGTTCAACCCCGCCCGCCCTGCCAAGGCCCATGCAGGCTTCGGCGCGGGGCTGCATTTCTGCCTTGGCGCGCCCCTTGCGCGGTTGGAACTGCGCCACGCCCTGACAGCCCTTTGCGCCAGATTGCCGCGCCTGACGCTGGCAGAGCCGCCCCGGATGGCCAGTATCTACCATTTTCACGGGTTGGAACGGCTGATGGTGCGCGCCGAGTAATGCCTTCCCCTTGAACCTTGGCAGCATATGTTACACACATCGCAAAGCTGCGGCCCGGTTTCGCACGCGCCCCAACGCCGCAAAATACAAGCAGGACCTACAGGCATGACCAACCTTAGCAAGCCCACCGAAGAAATCTCCGTCCGTGATGTGTTCGGAATTGACAGCGACATGACCGTCAAGGGCTTTGCAGAGGCCACAGACCGCGTGCCGGCAATGGACCCGACCTATAAATTCGACCCAGACACGACCTTGGCCATTCTGGCGGGCTTTGCCTATAATCGCCGGGTGATGATCCAAGGCTATCACGGCACGGGCAAATCCACCCATATCGAACAGGTGGCGGCGCGGCTGAACTGGCCCTCTGTGCGGGTGAACCTGGACAGCCATATCAGCCGGATTGACCTGATCGGCAAGGACGCGATCAAACTGCGCGACGGGGTGCAGGTCACAGAATTTCAGGATGGCATCTTGCCTTGGGCGCTGCGCAACCCGGTGGCGATCGTGTTCGACGAATACGATGCGGGTCGCCCCGACGTGATGTTCGTCATCCAGCGTGTTCTGGAGCATGATGGCAAGCTGACGCTGCTAGACCAGAACGAAATCATCACCCCGCACCCGTCTTTCCGCCTGTTTGCCACCGCGAACACGGTGGGCTTGGGCGACACAACGGGCCTTTATCATGGCACGCAACAGATTAACCAAGCGCAGATGGACCGCTGGTCACTTGTGGCCACGCTAAACTACCTGAGCCACGATGCCGAGGTCGCCATCGTGCTGTCGAAAAACCCGGCCTATAACACGGCGAAGGGCCGCCAAGAGATCAGCCAGATGGTCACGGTTGCGGATATGACGCGCACGGCCTTCATGAATGGCGATCTGTCCACCGTCATGTCGCCCCGCACGGTCATAAACTGGGCCGAGAATGCGCGGATTTTCCGGTCGGTCGGCTATGCGTTCCGCTTGTCCTTCCTGAACAAATGCGACGAGTTGGAACGCCAAACCGTGGCAGAGTTCTACCAGCGTTGCTTCGACGAGGAACTGCCCGAATCGGCGGCCAGCATGTCGCTGGGCTAAGATTATGGCCTCGGCGCTGGCGGGAGTTATCGGGTTGGCGCTGATCCTGACGACCGTTGCCGTGCATTACGAAGCCTTGCGCCTGTTGGGCCGTGCCATGGCGGGTAGTCGCATGCGCCCAAGGGTGAAGGTGTTGCTGGTCATCTTGGGATGCATTGCCGCGCATCTGGTCGAAATCTTGATCTATGCTGCCGCCTACGGGTTGGTGCTGCGCAGCCCAAGCTTGGGCAATATTGAAGGGCTTTTCACCGGCACCGCAACCGAACTGATCTATTTCGCCATGACCAGCTACACCACGCTTGGCATTGGCGATGTCTATCCGACCGGCCCCTTACAGCTGATCGTGGGGATGGCGTCACTCAACGGGTTCTTGCTGATCACATGGTCGGCGTCGTTCACCTATCTGGTCATGCAGCGCTATTGGCACCCAGAGTTGGAAGACTAGCCCCGCATTGCGGCCACTCGCTTCGGGCCAAGCAGGATTACCGGCAGGTTCAGAGACAATTCCACCGTAACGCCTTAATTCACCCGCAGCGCGGCCACAAAGGCCCGGCATTCATGACCGCAATCTGGTTCATCAGGATTGCCGATCATGCTTTACAAAACCACAGCGATCATTGCTTCAACACTTCTGATCAGCGCCTGCTCTGGCGGCGTCGGCCCCTCGGCCACGATAAGCCAACCCAGCAGCGCGACCGCTGGCGCACAGCCCAATTCGCTGCCGCAATCTGGACAGGGCAATTCCGGCGGTGTTGTTTCGGGCGATGGTCCTGCCGCCGCCGGGGTCGAAGCGACCATGCGCTATAACAGACGCGACGGGGTTGCCAGGGCAGAGCGCTGGATGGGTGCACAGGTCGAGTTCCACAATGGCGATCTGACCGGCGTTTCGATCAATTGTTCCCGCGCGGGCGGCGGGGCTGTCGTGCCCGAATGCCAAGCCACGAATGCCGAAAAAGCGTGGCTCGTCAATGAACTTAGCGGAAGCTATGCCTATGCGGGCGGGTTCGCCGTGGAAGGACATGGCACAGCGCGCGATCAGGACAGTTTCGTGACCGTACATTCCGGCCCCGGCATGAACCCCGGCGAGGCGGTTACCCTGCCCGGCGAAAGCGTGGATTACAGAGGCCAGTTTCAGGCTGGTGCCGGACTGACCGTGAATGGCACGCATCATGAAGGCCGCGTCACCGGATCTGTTGATCTGACTGCCGATTTTGCTTCTGGGGCGCTCTCGGCCGATTTTGGTGGCAGCCTTTATGATGAAACCATCAAGGATTACGTCAGGCTGGACGCCGGGTTCGAGGATGCCGTCATCGGGCAGGATGGACGCTTCTTCAACACAGCCGACACAACATTTTCCTACAACGGTAGTCAAGCTTGGGGAGAGTTGGACGGTGCCTTCTACGGCCCCAATGCCGAAGAAGCGGCCGGAACCTTCGGCTTTGGCAACGCCTCTGGCGGGATGACCGGTATCATGCTGGGGTGCACCGAATACAACCCAAGCAATTGCGTGGCGCCCGCGCCGCGCTTTTAATGCCGCAAAGCGCAAACCCCCGCATCCGGACCGGGTGCGGGGGCTATATTCGTCCGTTACCCTGCGTGGCGCGCCGCCATGGTGGCACGGGTCCACCAATCCAACTCGCTCAGCATGGCGTCTGCGGAACCGCCGATGCTGGCTTCCAGCGTCTCGATCGGTTTGGGGTCGCCGCCCAGCGGGTGCACGCTAAAGAAATCGCCGCCGCCGATATGCACCGCCGACCGGGTTGAGGCCATTTGCAATTCGATCCCGATCGTGCGCAGATGTTCTGCCGCGCGGGTGCCGCCGACAGACCCGTAGCTGACAATGCCGAAGGCCTTGCGGTTCCATTCGACATAGGCTTGGTCCAGCGCGTTTTTCAGCGCGCCGGTGATCGAGCGGTTATATTCCGGCGTGACGAAAATGAACCCATCATATTGCGCCAGCGTTTCTTGCCATTTCACCGCAGCCGGGTCCTGGCTGGGCATCCAGGCATTCGATGCCATCTCGTTGAACAAGGGCAGCGGATGATCTTTCAGGTCGATCAGGTCTACCTGCCAATCGCCGCGCGCCTTTGCGCGGCCGACGATCCATTCGGCGGGGGCCAGCCCGAAACGGCTATCGCGGGTGGTGCCAAGAATGACGCCAATGCGGGGGGTGGTGGTCATGTTGCTCTCTCCGGTGTGGGTGTGTTGCATGACGGCATATTGTCCAAACGCTTGCGCCGCGAAAGGTCGCTTTGCGCACAGACCCTGTGCAACGGCGCGGGGTGAGCGCTTTCCTTTCGCGGGTGGCTGGTCTATCTGTGAACCAACAAAAACTTCCACGTTTCGGTGACGCATGAGCAAGCCTTCCGACAACCCGGCAGACCCGTTCAAGAAAGCCCTGTCGGAAACCGCCCGCACGATGGCCGACGCACGCGATATGACGGTCACCTATTCGGTCGACCCGCCGGGCCTGTCGAACGACGCGATGCGCCTGCCGCAAGTGACCCGCCGCATGACCCGGGACGAGGTGCTTCTGGCACGCGGCACCGCCGACAGCCTGGCCCTGCGGCATCGCTTTCATGACACCAAAACCCATGCCCGCTACATGCCGCAGGGCGAAATGGCGCGCGAATTGTATCAGGCGATGGAAGACGCGCGCTGCGAAGCGGTGGGCGCGCGCTACATGCCGGGCACGGCAGGCAATATTGATGCGCGCATTGCCCATGATGCGAGCCGCAAGGGCTATGCCCAAATCCGCGACCGCAAGGACGCGCCCCTGCCCATCGCCGCCAGCTACATGATCCGCGAAATGGCAACGGGGCGCACCTTGCCCGAAGGGGCCGACAATGTGCTGGACCTATGGCGCGGCTTTATCGAAGAACGCGCGGGTGGCACGCTGGAAGGGCTGGACAACGTGTTGGCCGATCAAGGCGCCTTCGCCCGTTTCACCCGCCGCATGATCGAAGATCTGGGCTTTGGCGACCAATTGGGCGACGACCCGGACGATACCGGCGACGAGGACGAGGGCACCGAGGACGACAGCGACGAGCAGCCCGACGAACCCGAAAACCCTGACAGCCAAGGCGAGGACGACAGCAGCGACGACGAAAGCACGGACGAGGACGGGCAGTCGCAGGACGCCGCCCAGGCCGATCTGGCCGTGGACGAGGAAGCCGAGGACGAAATGTCGGACGAAGCGGAATTGCCCGAGGGCGAAGCGCCTATGGACCCGCCGCCGCCCCCGCCGCATTCCGAAGCGAGCGCCGATTACAAGGTCTTCACCACCGCCCATGACGAAGAAATCCGCGCCGAGGATCTGGCCGAACCTGCCGAACTGGAACGCCTGCGGGCCTATCTGGACCAACAGTTGGAACCGCTGAAAGGGGCCGTGTCACGGCTGGCCAACAAGTTGCAGCGTCGCTTGCAGGCGCAGCAAAACCGGTCGTGGCTGTTCGATCTGGAAGAAGGCACGCTCGATGCCGGGCGCTTGGCGCGCGTGGTCGCCAATCCGACCACGCCGCTATCGTTCAAACAGGAAAAGGACACCGAATTCCGCGACACGGTTGTCACGCTGCTATTGGACAATTCCGGCTCCATGCGCGGGCGGCCCATTTCCATCGCCGCCATCTGCGCCGATGTGCTGGCCCGCACGCTGGAGCGGTGCAACGTGAAGGTCGAAATCCTTGGCTTCACCACCCGCGCGTGGAAGGGTGGCCTCTCGCGCGAGAAATGGCTGGCCGAGGGGCGCAGCCTTCAACCGGGCCGCCTGAACGATCTGCGCCACATCATTTACAAGCAGGCCGATGCGCCATGGCGACGCGTGCGCCCCAATCTGGGGCTGATGATGAAAGAGGGCCTGCTGAAGGAAAACATCGACGGCGAGGCGCTGGAATGGGCGCATCGGCGGATGCTGGCACGGCCAGAGGCACGGAAAATCCTGATGGTGATCTCTGACGGGGCGCCGGTCGATGACAGCACGCTGTCAGTAAACCCCGCCAATTATCTGGAACGCCATTTGCGCGATGTGATCGCCATGGTCGAAAAACGCCGCGCGGTGGAACTCTTGGCGATCGGCATCGGCCATGACGTGACGCGCTATTATAACCGCGCCGTGACGATTACCGATGTGGAACAGCTTGCAGGCGCGATGACCGAACAGCTTGCGGCCCTGTTTGACAAAGACCCGCGGGCGCGCGCCCGCTTTGCGGGGATCAAGCGCGCGGTCTGAAGTGGTCACTCGAGCACAGGCTAGCTTGGCGTAACCGATATGTGGGCGTCGACACCGCTCCAGTCGATCACAGCGATCAGTTGCTTTGGGCCGTGCCGTGGCCGGGGCCAAGACATCAGGCACTGATAGAGAGGGTGCTCATACATCCTCGCTCAGGGTTTTGGAGAACATCTGAAACCCCTCAACATCAGGGCGACGCAGATACCCCGCTCGGCGAAACAATGCATGCGATAGCCCGTTTTGGGGGTGAATTTCGGCAAAAAGTTGCAAAATACCGCGCGCACGCGCCACGCGTTCGGCTTCGGCCAGAAGCATTGCGGCCAACCCCTGGCCGCGCATTTCGGACGCAAGGCGCAGACTGACATGGCCCTGCCCTGATGTGTCACGTTCCAGCCGCACACACCCAGAGGGCAGCCCCCCGATGGTCATGACCCGAAACACTTGGCGCGTATCTTGCAGAGCACCGATGATCCATGCGTGATGCGCGACAAAGCCTTGCGACCCTCCGCGGCGCGCGAACCGGTCCATTCCGCTGGCCGCGCGCCAGTCCCAGATGCGCCGCGAATCCTTTGGCGTGGCCGCGCGAAACGCGAGAGCGGCGGGCGAGAGCGCGGCCAGAACGCGCCACAGCCCGTCACCATCGCAAAGCTGTGCGGCCTTCTCGCGCAAGCCTGCAAGCTGATCTTGCGCCTGCGCGACGGCTTGGGACAACCGCTCGGGGAAGCCTGCGCTGCGCGGGCCGTCCACACGCAACGCCGCACCCGCCGCGACCAAGGCCGCAGTGACCTCTTCCTGATTGGCGGCAATGGGCACAATGATCGTGGGCAGACCCAGCGCACAACGCTCCCACGCCGTCGCGCCCCCAGCCCCGATGGCCAGATCAGCGCGGGCCATGCGCGCGGCCATGTCTGACACATCGACCACGACCTCTGTCGGGCGTGGGAATGCCTTGGCCAAAGATTGCACCTGTGCAAGTGCAGGTGCTTTGTCCCCCAAGACGATTGTGATCGACAAAGCAGCAGGCAGTTTGGCCTTGCCAAGCGCGCGTAAGATCGCAGAGGTCGCATCCTCTGCATCGACCCCGCCCATGCTGATCAGGATATGCGCCAAAGGGCGACCTGACTGTGCCGCCAGCGCCGCCGCGCGGGTCTGGGTGAATTCCGGGCGCAACAGGGCATAGGCCGGACCGATTAACCGGCGGCATGCGTCTGGCACCAGCCCGTCATAATCGGCCACTTTGCGCCCAAGGCTCTGATCCAGCAACAGATCGCAGGCATGGGGGCGGTCGGCTAGATCATCGAGGACCATCAGCTTGGTGCCATGGAACCAAACAGCTTGCTGCCAGCGGGCATCGAAGGCGTAGTGATCCAAGACCAGCCAGTCGGGGCGTTCCGCATCCAGCACGGCGCGAGTGTCGCGCGCATCTGTCGCCCAGTCGACACCTGCCCATTCGGCATGGTCGGGCGGGCCTTGCGGTGCCTCGCCCTTTGGGGTGGGCAGCAGCGATACCGCAAAGCCCTCGGCTTCGATCCGCGCGCCGAAATGACCGTCTAGCGCCCGGCAGATGAAATGGCAGCGCGCGCCCATCGCCCGCAAGCCCCGTGCCAGCGTCAGGCAGCGCATGACGTGGCCTGTGCCGATCTGGCGCGACGCGTCAGCGCGAAACGCAACCCTCATGCGCCTGCGCCCGCGCGCATCATCCACTTAGCGAGGGTTCGGTAATCTGGGGTGTCTAGGTGGTACGCCCGGTGGGGCACCGCAACCAAACCACCCGCGCCAAGCATAGTAAAGCGCGCCTGCACAACGGGAGCCGTGACAAACACGCAACACACTGGCACCTCGCTCCCCCTCACCAAGGCATGCGCAATCATAGCCAGCCACCCCGCTCGGTGATCGGGAGGGCTTGGGTCATTACAAAACGGGCTTTTGCATTATGCATCTGTGCACTGGTGGCAATCTCGTCATCCTTGGTCAAGTCGACAATCCGGCCTGAACACCCTGCTGCCTGCGCAGCTTGACTGAGCCAGCCAAATATCGGTCGCCCAAGATAGATGTGACAGGTCTTGTCTGGAAAAAGCGTGAACCCGTCGCGGACGCGGATGATGCAAATTCTCTTGCCGCGCATCTGCTCGACGCTGCCAATTGGGCAGTCCCGCATGGGGCGCTGGCGACACGGGGCGGTTTGCATATCGAAAAGCTTTTCTCTTCGCTTATGGCACCAGCCGTGGCAGTCTTGCCGAATTGAACGATAAAGGAGCCTCGTTTGCGACACCTTGTCTATCTCGCGCCTGCACTCGCCTTGGGTTTTGTCCCCGATCCCGCCGCCGCCGAACTGCGCTTTTGCAACGAAACTTCGGCCCGTGTAACGGTCGCTATCGGATACCGCAGCGAAGGTGTCTGGAGGTCAGAAGGCTGGTGGGGCGTCGATCCCGGCGCATGCCGCGCAGTCGTGTCAGAGCCGTTGCGAAATCGGTTTTACTATTACCGCGCGACATCGAAGGTCGATACATGGACGCATGAGAATTACTATTTCTGCACCACCACAAATGCTTTCGACATTTTTGGCGATGAAGACTGCACCGCGCGCGGCTATGATCGTGAAGCGTTCAGCGAAATTGCGCTTGGCGAGGGGATCAGCCGCTTCACCATGCGGCTGACCAGCCCCAAAAGCGCGCCGCCCACGCCACGCAGCGCACCTGCCCCGGCCCCTGCGCC
>JAFGVZ010000221.1 GCA_016937725.1 Paracoccaceae bacterium
GCGGTCGAGAAGACTCGAACTTCCACGGGAGTTACCCCACAGCGACCTCAACGCTGCGCGTCTACCAATTCCGCCACGACCGCACGTGGTTGGTGACAGCCTGATAATCGCTTCCCTTTGCGTTGAAAAGAGCAAAAACAAGCGCGCCAACGGGCTAGGCACAAAAAACGCGGCCCGTGACGGGGCCGCGTTGCCGATCTCATCGGGCAAAAGGCGCCCGTTTTTATTGCAGGCTGAACACAGGCAGGGTTGTTGCTGCTTTCTCGGTGGCCGGGGCCTCTTGTGCAAAGACCGCAGCACGCAGCAAGTCGTCACGTTCAGGTTGCATGGGTGCAAACACGGCGGTTTTGGCCGGGTCCAGCCCGTATTCATACCACGCCAGTGACAAATCATCGCGCTGCGAAGCGCCGAACCCTTCGGTCAGATGATGGCCCATCAATTCGCCGTAAGCGCGCTCGCCCATGGCCACCAGCAATAGCCCCGACCCGATGGCCAGAACCATATCATCTTGCTTGTAGCCAACCGCCAGACAAATCCGCGCGGTCGCGCCAAGCTGTTCGGGGTTCATACCGGTTTGCAAGATAAAGCCGCCGACATCGCGCATCACCTCATCCCTTGGCTTCACGGACAATGCACTGACATGTGGCTGCAAGCTGGGGGCAAATCCTGCACATTGCGCGGCAATCTGGTCGGGGGTCACGCCCTGCACCTTGGCGATCAGCGCTTCGCCATCGGCCATGGCATAGGTGCGCGCCAGGCAGAATTGCTCGGCAATCACCACGGCACGATCGCCCATCGTCTCTAGCGTGGTGAAGCCACCATTGGCGCTGGTCAGCAAATTGACCTTGTTGCAATGCGAGGCCAAGGAACGTGCACTTTGCCCGCCACCAAAGAAATTCGGCACGGCCGGGGCAACCGGTGCGGCGGCAATTTCTGCGCTTGGGTTCCGAGAGACAGGCTGTGCCGACGGGACCGCAAGAGCCACTTCTGTGGTGGCAGAGGGTTGTTGCATCGGCGCGGCGGGCAGTGCCGGGGCCGCAACGGTCACGGGCGGGTCGGACTTGCCAAGTTCGCACGTGCCGCGCGTGCAGGTGAACATGGCCGGCGTCACGTTGAAGGCTTGGAAATCGTTGCGCACATAGCCGTCCGGCGTAGACAGGAATGCCTGCACCGTGCAGGCCTGAGCCGAACACCAAAAAGCCGATCCGGTGACCGACGTGTCCAAAATGTAATCCGTCCGGCCATCGCCATTCATATCGGCCAGTTGGATGAAACCGGCGCGCTGCACAAGCTGCTCGGCATTCGGATCGGAAGAGGCCGCGATTTCATCCACTGCCGCCGCGACCAGCGCGGGCAAGCCGTAATTTCCGGCGCTGCGCGCCGGGCTGCGGCCAGACATCTCATCACGCACGACAAGGATCAACCCGCGCATGCCCTGCGGGTGGGTCGAGACGGTCTGCGCCACTTGCGGCCCGCCCATGATCGCCCTTTGATGGGCCGTGACAAGGATATTGCGCTCGAAATCCGTAAGGGTGCCGGTCGCAGAGAACCCAGTGAACACCTGATATTGCGCGATCCCTTCGCGCGACCGGCGGCCCAGCACCCCATCGGCTGTGCCGACATTCCAGCCGAAGTGATTGAGCGCGCTTTGCACCGAACGGTTTTGCTCGCGCTGCGCAGAGCTGACCGCCGGGGCCGAACGCACCACGCGCTGCGTCTGCGGCTGCGACCGACGCTGCCCATTGGCGATAGCACCGCCAATAATGCCGCCGATGATACCCCCCACAAGCCCGTCTTGCGCGCGCGCCTGTTCCATGGGAAATGCCGCCACGCTGAGCGACAGCAGTCCAACCAAACCAAATCTTCCGAGCATAAAATCTCTCCCGCTAATGATTCTATAAGAATACCCTAGGTTGCATCATCCGAGTAACAAAAAGTTCAACTCGGACTGCGCTGCAGATTACCCATGCGCCTGCGTTTTGCGCGCTAATCGACGGGTCATGCGAGGCACCAAAGCCACCGCCACAACGCCAAGCCCCAATCCGATTATCAGGTAGCCTGTCAGGGGCATGTCGGTCAGAACCGCGCGGTTGAGCGCCCGCCCGGGCAGGAAACTGAACAATCCAGCCCCCATAACCCCGCCCCAATAGAGGTTACGAAACACCCGCTGATGCACCGCGACGGCTCCCGCGCGGGCATAGCGCACCCCCTGCCACAAGGACCAGAGCGTAAGTAGCGCAAGCCCGTGAAGCGGGCTGAAGGGGCCGATCAGGCCAAAGCCATGGATCGCGAAAGACGATAGTGCCAGCACCATCATGGCCACTACCCAGCTATACCCGACAGACCGATGCAAACGCGTGCCCCGCCTTAGGTAAAGCGCGAAGGGCCCCAACACGATTGAAACGATCGCGGCAGCGATGTGAAGCTGGACCTCGGGGCCTGCGGTCAGGATGGGGGATAGGGTCATGCGATACCTCTGTGGATTGGCGTTGCGGTCGTCTTGCGCTATGGGTGACAGACCAATTCGCCGTGCCAAAGCGGGCATACGGCAAGGACAAGGATCGCTGCGTGAGTAACGGCTCTCTGCATTCCGCGCTTCGTGAATGGCGGGACCAGTTCCGTCATCCCGTCACGTTGGTTCTGTTGGCCGCGGTCACGGCAACCCTTGCCATTGTCGCCCCCTACGGCACCGCCGATGCGATGCGCCCCCTGCCCCGGCTGGGGTATTGGGCCGTGATCGTGCCGACCACCTATGCGGCGGGTAGTCTGGTTGTGACTATGTGCACGGCCAAACTGCCGCCTTGGCCATTTCTGGTGCGCATGGGCCTTGCCGGAAGTGCCGCCGGGCTTGTGGTTGCAACGGTGGTTCTGGCGGTAAACGCGGCGCTCTTGGCCTATCTGCCGGATACCGCAGCCCTGCCGGGATTCTTTCTTGGTATTGCAGGCGTCGCCTTGGTGGTGACACTTGCGATAGGCGCGGTCTTGCGCCAGCAAACACGCCACATACCGGAAGCCTTGCGACCTGCTGCGCCTGAAATCCTGAAACGCCTGCCCTTGGAAAAGCGCGGCGCCCTGCTGGCGCTCTCGGTAGAGGATCATTATGTCCGGGTGCTGACCACGAAAGGGACAGACATGGTTCTGATGCGGCTGTCCGACGCCATCAAGGAAACCGGCGATCTTCCCGGCGCGCAGGTCCACCGCTCGCATTGGGTGGCCTACGGGGCTGTGAAAGCTGCCCGCAAAGACGGGGATCGGGCGATCCTGACACTGACTTCCGGGGCGGAAATTCCCGTCAGCCGCGCCAATCTGGCCAAGGTGAAGGAGGCCGGGCTTTTGCCCCGGTAACGCATGGTAGAGTGGATCACATCTGACGGGCTGACCGATTACGACGCGGCTTGCGCCTTCATGGAAGCACGCGCCGAAGCCATCGCGCGCGGCGAGGCGAAGGAATGTATATGGCTGGTCGAACACCCGCCCCTTTACACCGCCGGCACAAGCGCAAAGCCCGAAGACCTGACCCAGCCCGACCGCTTCCCCGTTTACCCGTCCAAGCGAGGGGGGCAATATACGTATCACGGCCCCGGTCAGCGGGTGGCCTATGTTATGCTGGATGTGGGCAAACGCGGGCGCGATGTGCGCTGCTTCGTGCGCGACCTAGAGGCTTGGGTCATCGCCGCTTTGGCCGAATTCGGCCTGACAGGCCATATCCGCCCCGGCCGGGTGGGTGTCTGGATTGAACGTCCTGACCAAGCCCCCCTGTCCGATGGCAGCCCGCGCGAAGACAAGATCGCCGCCATTGGCATCCGCTTGCGCCGGTGGATCAGCTTTCATGGGCTGTCGATCAATGTAGAACCGGACCTTTCGCATTTCGACGGGATCGTGCCCTGCGGCATTCGCGGGCATGGCGTGACCAGCTTGGTCGATCTGGGCCTGCCGGTGACGATGGACGATCTGGATGCAGCCCTGAAACGAAGCTTCGACGCAACCTTTGAAACCCGCAAAACTTGCCTCTAGCGCCGGGATCTTGTCATCATTTTGATTCCGAAACCGCCTTACAATGAGTGCCTGAATCATCCAGCTAAGGGGGTTAGCCATGAAAGATATCGACACAACCAACATGTCCGCCGACGAATGGGACGAGCGCAATTTCCCGCGTCCCGAAGTGCAGGACTTTGACCGCGTTGTCGAAAAAGCCATCTCGCGCCGCGGGTTTCTGACCTCGGTTCTGGCCTTCGGGTCGGCCGCCGCCGTGATGGGCACGGGCCTGATGACCAGCACCTCGGCACAGGCGCAAGCCGCTGCGGGCGCGCGCTTCCCGTTCAAGCCGATCGGCATCCAGACCGATTTCGCTGTTCACGTGCCCGAAGGCTACGAGTGGAAGGTGCTGGCACGTTGGGGCGATCCGCTGTTTTCGGACGCCGATGGTTATGATGTAACCGAAGGTGGCCCGGTCGAGATGTCCGACCGCGTGTTCGGTGAAAACACCGACGGGATGGAAACCTTCAGCTTTCAGGGCCATGAGCTGATCGCCATCAACCACGAATACGCCAACCGCCGCACCAACCTGCCCGCCGCACAGGACGGCACACCTGCAAATGCGGGCGACGTGCTGAAATTGCAGAACCTGCAAGGCGTGACGGTCATGGAAGTGCGCGAAGGCGCCGATGGCTGGGAAGTGGTCAAGGACAGCCCGTTCAACCGCCGCATCCACCACAACACACCTATGGCGCTTGTCGGCCCCGCGGCTGGCCATGACCTGCTGAAAACCGAGGCCGACCCGACCGGCACCGCCGCGCTCGGCACGCTGAACAACTGTGGTTCCGGCAAGACGCCTTGGGGCACCTACCTGACCTGCGAAGAAAACTTCAACGGCTATTTCGGGTCCACCGAAGCATCCGTAGACCAAAAGCCGATCGAGATGTCGCCGTCGTTCCAGCGGTATGGCATTTCGGCTGCGGGCTGGGGCTACGATTACCATAAGTGGGATGCGCGTTTCGACGTCTCGAAGAACCCGCATGAACCGAACCGTCATGGCTGGGTGGTCGAAATCGACCCCACCAACCCCAACTCGACCCCCATCAAACATACCGGCTTGGGCCGTTTCAAGCATGAAAACGCCGAAGTGGTTGTCGCCAATGACGGTCGCGTCGTGGTCTATATGGGCGACGACGAGCGCGGCGAATTCATGTATAAATTCGTCTCGAACGGTGTGTTCACGCCCGGCGGTGCCACCGATGGCCTGCTGGATGACGGCACGCTCTATGCTGCTCGCTTCTCCGAAGATGGGACCGGCGAATGGGTTGCCCTGACCGAGGAAACCACCGGCATGCCGCTGGCGGAAATCCTTGTCTTCACCCGCATGGCCGCATCGAAAGTGGGCGCGACCACAATGGACCGCCCGGAATGGATCTCGGTCAACCCCAATGCCGCCGAAGCCTATTGCTGTCTGACCAACAATTCGCGTCGCGGCACCATGAACGACGACGGCACCCCGCGCACCAATGCCGGTGGCGACGTGATGGCCGTCAACGCCCCGAACCCACGCGAAACCAACCGTTACGGGCAGATCGTGCGCTGGCGTCCGGAAAATGCAGACCACGCATCCGACCGCTTCGCTTGGGATCTGTATGTCATGGTCGGCAACCCTGCCGTGCATGCCGACGGCCCCTATGCCGGGTCGAAGAACATGAATGCGGGCAACCTGTTCAACTCGCCCGACGGCATGGCCTTTGACAGCACCGGTCTGGTCTGGATCCAGACCGATGGCGATGACGACAATGAAGGCGATTTCGCGGGCATGGGCAACAACCAGATGCTGGCGGGCGACCCTGTCACCGGCGAGATCGTGCGCTTCATGACCGGCCCGAACGGGTCGGAAGTGACCGGCCTGACATGGTCGGCAGATCGCCGCACCATGTTCGTCGGCATCCAACATCCCGGCGGGTCATGGCCCGATGGCGCTGGCCTGCCGCGCTCGTCGATCATCACCGTCAAGCGCAGCGACGGCGCCTTGGTCGGCTAAATCTGCCCCAGCGGCACGGAACGGCACCCTTCGGGGTGCCGTTTTGCATGTGGCAACGCCCGAAATGATAGCGCAGCCGCAAATTCAAGACCCATTCCATGATTTAGATCAAAAAATATGAATATAGGCCACATCGTTCGTTGCCACATGAAATGAGACATTCTAAAAGCATGGTATGCCGTGCCATGCCGAATTGGCCTGCGCGGAATGGAATCGGGCGCGCGGCCTTGGCCGGGCGCAGCTACAAATAGCCGCAGAAACAAGCGGCAGGAAACGGGAACTGGAGTAGCCAATGGCCGACGCAGCCACCCATGACCATGTGCACGAAGATACCCGCGGGTTCTTCACCCGGTGGTTCATGTCCACCAACCACAAGGATATCGGTATCCTTTACCTGTTCACCGCCGGGATCGTCGGTTTCATCGCAGTAGCCTTCACGGTCTACATGCGGATGGAGCTGATGGAACCGGGCGTGCAATACATGTGCATGGAAGGCGCCAGCTTTACCGCACAGGAAAACTGCACGCCGAACGGGCATATCTGGAACGTGCTGATTACCGCGCACGGCATTCTGATGATGTTCTTCGTCCTGATCCCCGCGTTGTTTGGTGGCTTTGGCAACTACTTCATGCCCTTGCAGATCGGAGCGCCGGACATGGCGTTCCCGCGCCTGAACAACCTGTCCTACTGGCTGTTCGTGGCCGGGTCCGCGCTGGCCGTGGCTTCGGTCCTGTCGCCGGGTGGCAACGGCCAGCTTGGTTCTGGCGTGGGTTGGGTGCTCTATCCACCGCTCTCGACCAACGAAGCGGGCTATTCGATGGATTTGGCGATCTTCGCGGTCCACGTCTCTGGTGCCTCGTCCATTCTGGGCGCGATCAACATCATCACCACCTTCTTGAACATGCGTGCCCCCGGCATGACCCTGTTCAAAGTGCCGCTGTTTGCATGGTCGATCTTCATCACCGCGTGGATGATCCTTCTGGCACTGCCGGTTCTGGCGGGTGCGATCACCATGCTGTTGACCGACCGTAACTTTGGCACCACCTTCTTCGACCCGTCGGGCGGTGGCGACCCGGTGCTCTATCAGCACATCCTGTGGTTCTTCGGCCACCCGGAAGTGTATATCATCATCCTGCCCGGTTTCGGCATTATCAGCCACGTGATTGCGACCTTCTCGCGCAAGCCGGTCTTTGGCTACATGCCGATGGTCTGGGCCATGATCGCCATCGGTGTTCTGGGTTTCATCGTCTGGGCGCACCACATGTATACGGTGGGCATGTCGCTGTCGCAGCAGACCTATTTCATGCTGGCCACGATGACAATTGCGGTGCCGACGGGCATCAAGATCTTCTCTTGGATTGCGACCATGTGGAAAGGGTCCGTGTCGTTCGAAACCCCAATGCTCTGGGCTTTCGGCTTCCTGTTCCTGTTCACTGTGGGCGGTGTGACCGGCGTGGTGCTGTCTCAGGCCCCCATCGACCGGGTTTATCACGACACCTACTATGTCGTGGCACACTTCCACTATGTGATGTCGCTGGGTGCTGTCTTTGCGCTGTTCGCGGGTATCTACTTCTGGATCGGCAAGATGTCGGGCCGTCAATACCCCGAATGGGCCGGCAAGCTGCACTTCTGGATGATGTTCATCGGCGCCAACCTGACCTTCTTCCCCCAGCACTTCCTGGGCCGTCAGGGCATGCCGCGCCGCTATATCGACTACCCGGAAGCCTTCGCTTACTGGAACTACATCAGCTCTATCGGTGCGTTCATCAGCTTTGCATCCTTCCTGTTCTTCATCGGGGTGATCTTCTACACCCTGACGCGCGGTGCCCGCGTGACCCAGAACAACTACTGGAACGAGCATGCCGACACGTTGGAATGGACCCTGCCCTCGCCGCCGCCCGAACATACGTTCGAGCAGCTTCCAAAGCGCGAAGACTGGGACAAGCAGGCGGCTCACTAAAGCTGCCTAGCCAACCATGCCAGCAATCTGGACCATATCACCAAAGGCCTCGGGCACCCCGCCCGGGGCCTTTGCCGTGGCGCAATCGGATGGGGCGGAATACCTGTTGGTGCTGTCGCCGCACCTCTCCATGGGGGCAGAAGGTTTCGTCGCCATCATCAGCCTAAGTGCGGGCCTGTTGGCTCTGCCCCTGATCGGGGTTCTGGGCACGCCGGTTCTGTGGGGGCTGATCCCTTTCGCGGGCTTGGCGCTTTGGGGCCTGTGGTATGCGCTGGCGCGCAACAGCCGCGAACAGCTTGCGCTGCGCGAAGAATTGCGCCTGACGCGCGAGCGCATAGAGATCACCCGCACCAACCCGCGCACACCCGAACAGCACTGGGAGGCCAACCCCTATTGGGTGCGCCTGTCCCTTCTGCAAAAGGGCGGTCCGGTGGAAAACTACCTAACGCTGGACGGCGGTGGGCGCGCGGTCGAATTGGGCGCGTTTCTAAGCCCGGATGAACGCGCAGCAGTGCATGACGAATTGTCGCGCGCATTGCGCCATCTGCGCTAACCCCGCGCGCGGCGGATGTCCTCGAACATCTGCGCTACATGGGCCGCACGCCGCTGATCGCCCGCGCAAAGCGGCCCGTAACCTTCGGGCCGAAACCGTGCGCGAAAGGCCGCAAGCCTATTCTCCAACGGAGCAGGCGGATAGCCAATACGATCAAGGCTTGCCCCGAATTCCGCGACCGCACCCAACCCATCCGGCCAAAGCGCGTAGCCCGCACGCGCCAAACCGCGCCAGTCGAACCTTGGGCCGGGGTCTTGCTTGCGTGCGGGCGACATATCAGAATGCCCGATCACATCCACGGGTGCGATCTGCCACCGTGCCATGATCCCGGCAAGCAACCCGTCCAAGGCGCGCATTTGGGGTGCGGGAAATGGCTCTGCCCCGGTATTGACCAATTCCAGCCCGATAGAGCGCGAATTGATGTCCGATAGCCCCGCCCATGCCCCTGCCCCGGCATGCCACGCGCGCATGTCTTCTGCGACCATTTGGCAACAGCGCCCATCTCGGTCAATCAGGTAATGCGCTGAAACCTCTGCCAGAGGGTCGCAAAGCCGCTCCAGCGCGGCCTTGGCACAGCTCATCGCTGTATAATGCAAGACCACCATATGCGGGCCCAGTCCATCGCGGCGCGGACCGAAATTTGGCGAGGGGTGCCAGATCACGCTATTCGCGGGCTTTGACCGTGCTTGCCGCTTGCCGGAATGGTGCCGGGTCCCACCAGCAGGCGAACCCGTCGCCATCAGGGTCCATATGTTCCGGGTCACGCTCTGGACCACCGGCCGCAAGAAAGGCTTCCTGCGCCAAGTCCTGATGCGGGTAGCGCGAACACGCCGCTTCCCAACGGTTCCAACGGAAGGGGTTGCGGCGGGAATAGCGCTCTTGCCCAACGCTATGCTGCGTGGACAGCGCATACATGAACAAGTTCGGCCCCGACGCGGACGGCGCTTCGGCCTCTGTTACCCGCACCTGAGGCACATAATCCCGGCGCACAACCCGGTTCTGGATGGGAGTGCCAAAGGGCTGGGCCTGATAGCTTTGCGTGCTCACCGCCGGATCTGCCGGGGCAGGCGTAGCTGCGACACTCTGCCCGGTATTGAAGTTTTGCGCTGGCACTTGCGCCACTTGCTGCGGCGCTGGCTGGCTTTGCAACGGAGCCGCCGCGATCGGCTGCCCAAGGGGCGCTTGCTGTGGCATCTGGGTTTGCGCCGTGCCAAACCCCTGCGGCTGAAACGCCACCTGACCGGGCGCACCCGAAGGCGGCACCAATGCCCGCCGCGCTGCCGCCGCTTCTGCCTGCCGGATACGCGACAATTCTTCCTGTGCCCGCATGTATTGCGCATAGTCGCTGAACCCAACGCCGCTTCCGGCGGTGTCGATCACATTGGAATAGGGCGCGCCAGCGGCACAGGCCGACAACAGGCCAACCGCAACAAGGGTAAGGGGCAAACGCATGTGGTTAATCTCTAAGCTCGATTGTTTTGCCCGATATTACCACCATTTGCCGGGTTTGGCCACAAAGCCCGCAGCGGTTTCCAAAACATGCGCGGTCTTCAGCAATTCGCCCTCTTCCCAAGGTCGCCCGATCAGTTGCAACCCCAAGGGCAAGCCTTGGCTATCCAGCCCGGCAGGAACCGAGATCCCCGGCAAACCCGCCAAATTGACCGTGACAGTGAACACGTCATTCAGATACATCTGCACCGGGTCAGCATCCGCCATCTCGCCCAAACCAAAGGCCGCAGAGGGTGTTGCCGGGGTCAGGATCGCGTCAACCCCATCGGCAAAGGCCAATTCGAAATCGCGCTTGATCAGGGTCCGCACCTTACGGGCGCGGTTGTAATACGCGTCATAAAACCCAGCCGACAGCACATAGGTGCCGATCATCACCCGGCGCTGCACCTCGGGGCCAAATCCCTCGGCGCGGGTTTTCTCATACATCTCTGTAATGCCATCGCCCGCCGCAAGCGTTGCGCGGTGCCCGTAGCGCACCCCGTCATAGCGCGCGAGGTTCGAAGACGCCTCTGCCGGGGCAATCACGTAATAAGCGGGCAGCGCATATTTTGCATGCGGCAGGCTGATCTCGACAATCTTGGCACCCGCATCGCGCAGCATATCCGCGCCTTTGTCCCACAGCGCGCCAATCTCCTCGGGCATGCCCTCCATCCGGTATTCGCGCGGAATGCCAATGGTCTTGCCGCGAATATCGCCCGTCAGCATCGCCTCGAAATTCGGCACCGGCAAATCGGCGCTGGTCGAATCCTTCGCGTCATGACCGCACATCGCTTCCAGCATGATCGCTGCATCGCGCACCGTTTTGGTCATTGGCCCGGCTTGGTCGAGCGAGGACGCAAACGCCACGATCCCCCAGCGCGAACAGCGCCCATAGGTCGGCTTGATGCCCACAGTGCCGGTAAAGGCGGCTGGCTGGCGGATGGACCCGCCCGTATCGGTGCCAGTCGCGGCCAAGCACAGATCCGCGGCGACCGCCGCTGCCGACCCACCAGACGACCCGCCCGGTGTCAAGTCGCGCGCATCAACCTTCCACGGGTTCACGGCATTGCCATAAACGCTCGACTCATTGCTGGACCCCATGGCGAATTCATCCATGTTCAGCTTGCCCAGCATGACCGCGCCTGCATCGCGCAGCTTTGCACTGACGGTGGATTCGTATTCGGGCTTGAAGCCCTGCAAAATGCGGCTGGCCGCTTGGCTTGGCACGCCCTCGGTGCAGAACAGGTCTTTAATTCCAATGGGCAACCCGCACATCGCGGGCGCCTCGCCCGCTGCCAAAAGGGCATCGGCAGCCTTCGCACGCTCGAGCGCCAGTTCAGGGGTCTTGTGGACAAACGCATTCAGCGCCCCCGCGCCCTCGATCGCGGTCAGACAAGCCTCTGTCAGCGCCACAGAGGTCACGTCGCCCGCGCGCAGCAGATCGCGCGCCTCGGCCAGCGTCAGTTTGTTCAGATCGCTCATTCCACCACCTTCGGCACCGCGAAAAAGCCCTCGCGCGCATCGGGCGCGTTCGACAAGATACGCGCTTGCATATCGCCATCCGTCACCCCGTCCACGCGCCGCTTCAGGCGCATCGGCGTCACCGACGTCATCGGCTCCACGCCCTCAACATCGACCTCGTTCAATTCTTCCATGAAGGTCAGAATATTGCTGAGGGATTGCGCCAATTCAGGCAAGTCAGCTTCGTCCACGGCAATGCGCGACAGCTTGGCCACCTTGCGCGCGGTTTCCAGATTAATCTCGGACATACGCCCTCCACCGGATTTCGGGTTTTTCTGCGGGTTTATCCAGATGCCGCGCGGGGTGCAAGCGCACCAGCGTTCAGATGGCGGCAATAGACCAGGATCATCCAGCCCAGCATGATCCCATTCAGAATGTGCCACATGAAATGGGTGCCAAGGGGAAAGTTCGCGCAGACCGCGTCGTCGGCCATGCGAAACCCTATCGAGGCACACAAGATTGCCGCCCCGATGAGCAACCCGCGCCCTGTGGCGCTGCGGACCAACCAAAGACCATAAACAAGGATCAGCACGGCGACACTGGCATAAAGCGCATTCGCTCCGGGCAAGACGCCGCTGAACAGTGCACGGAAGCCAAACGCATAGGGGAAAAAGCCCACGGTCACGATCCCGGCCACAAGTGATGATGCTCCCAGATAATCCCGCGTCGCCGCGAAAATGTAGACAAGGATGAACAGCAGGATCGGCAGCACATCTGCCAGCCCTGCCCAACCCGTCGCATGGGTGTGCCACAGAAACGACCCGGCGCCGATGACCGCAAGGATCACGGTCAGCAACCGCGCCAGGGGCAGCCCGCGCGTGCTGGGCCAGACATAGAGCGCGGCTAACACAAATGCAGCATTCGTTATGGCATTGACAGGTTCGGACCAGAAAGAAAAATCCGTTCGTTCACAATAGGCTATGACCTGTTTAAACATCGACCTGCCTCAGCGCAACTTTTCAAAAAACGACATGAGCAGTGATCGAGCACTGTCTGCGTCCAACCCGTCATAAACCTCTGGCACATGGTGGCATTGCGGGTGCGAAAACACCCGCGCGCCATGAAGCACCCCCCCCGATTTCGGGTCATCCGCCCCGAAATACAGCCGCCCGATCCGCGCATGGGCAATCGCTTGGGCGCACATTGCACAAGGCTCCAGCGTGACATACAGATCGCAGCCCGTCAGCCGCTCTTGCCCAAGGCGAGCGCAGGCTGCACGAATGGCCAAAATCTCGGCATGTGCGGTCGGATCGTTGCGTTCCCGTGTTCGATTGCCTTCTGTGGCAATAACTGTCCCGGAATCATCAACAATCACTGCCCCCACGGGCACTTCGCCCCGTGTGGCAGCCTTGCGCGCTTCCTCCAGCGCCAATGGCATATAGCTGCGAAATTGGCTCATCGCTCTCCATTTGCCCCCAACGTCTGAAAAAACAAGCCTCTTCATCCTTGCACAAATATCCTGGGGGAGTCGCGGCCCAGCCGCGACGGGGGCAAAGCCCCCCGAAACATAGGTTTGGCGCGTCAGCGCCTCCGCCAGATTTGGTAGGTATCGCAGCCAACGCGGTCAAACCCCACAAGGTCAAAACGCGGCGCATCGGCCAAGCGCGCCAACCCCAACGCGCCCATGCCCGGCACCCCGTCAGCCCCGATCAGTTTGCCCGCAGTGAACACAACCAGCTCGTCGACCACACCCGCGCCCAACAGGCTGGCGGCAAGCGCGCCGCCGCCTTCGCAAAAAACGCGCGTGATGCCCTCATCGGCCAGCGCCGTCAGCATCGCGCGCGGGTTCAGCGCATTGTCCTTCACGGCGCAACCGATAAGCCGCGCAGCATTCTCGGCCCAGGCGTCGGGCACAGGCAGCCCTTCGGCGTGCAACAGCCAGACCGGCACATCGTCCGCCGTGCGTCCCAGACGGCCCTTCGGGTCCAGATCAAGCCCACGGCTGGCCACCACCCGCACCGGCTGATGTGCCACGCCCAGATCGCGCACGGTCAGGTCGGGGTCATCGGCCCGTGCCGTGCCGCCCCCTACCAGAACCGCGTCGTGGCGCGCGCGCAGTGCATGCACGGCGCGCCGCGCCTCTGCCCCGGTGATCCAGCGGCTTTCCCCGCTGGCCGTGGCGATGCGCCCATCCAGTGTTTGGGCTAACTTCAGCGTCACCCAAGGTCGCCCTTCGGTCACGCGCAACAAGAAACCCGCATTGACCAAGGCGGCGGCTTCGGTTTCGACCCCTTCTTCCACGATCACGCCCGCCGCGCGCAGCCGCGCATGTCCTTGGCCAGACACGCGTGGATCAGGGTCTGTTAGGGCGGTCACAACGCGCGCAACACCCGCGGCGATCAACGCATCGCAGCAAGGCGGGGTGCGGCCATGATGGGCGCAAGGTTCCAAGCTAACATAGGCGGTGGCACCCCGCGCATCGCAACCTGCAAGCGCCATGGCTTCGGCATGGGGTCGACCACCCGGCTGCGTCCAGCCGCGCGCCAAGATGCGCCCATCTCGCACGATCACGCAACCCACAGCGGGGTTCGGCCAGACCCGCCCCAGACCGCGCGCGCCCAAGGCAATCGCCAGCAGCATGAAACGGCGGTCTGCGCGGCTCTCCAAGGCTTACTCCGCGTCTTTCGGGTCCGGCCGCAATTCCGAGACGAACTTATCGAAATCGTCCGCTTCTTGAAAATTCTTGTAGACGGACGCGAAGCGCACATAGGCGACGGTATCGATCCGTGCGAGCGTTTCCATCACGATCTCGCCAATCATCTTCGACGGGATGTCGCTATCGCCCAAGCTTTCCAACCGGCGCACGATACCGCTGATCATCTGGTCCACGCGCTCATGCTCGATATTGCGCTTTTGCAGCGCAATGCGCACCGAGCGTTCCAGCTTCTCGCGGTCAAACGCCTCGCGCCGCCCATTCGATTTCACGACCACCAAATCGCGCAACTGCACACGCTCATACGTCGTGAAACGCCCCCCACAGGCCGGACAGAACCGGCGACGACGGATTGCGCCGTGGTCCTCTGCGGGACGGGAATCTTTCACTTGCGTGTCGGTATTGCCGCAAAAGGGACAGCGCATCAGCAGCCTCGGGGGTTGGTCTTGGTTTGCCCCAAGGACTATACAAGACGCCAAGGCTTTGGGTAGGGCATAATCGCGCCCACCATATCATGCGGGCGCGCCTGTGGCATGGGGGACTCAGCGCACCACGATCACGCGGGTCTGATCCATCCCTTCTTCACGCACCATGTCGAACAGAATGCTGGCATTGGCCGGGTCCAGCCGGACGCAGCCAGCCGAGGCAGGGCGACCCAAGCGGCTGATCTGATCGGTGCCGTGGATTGCGTAATGCCCCGAATAGAAGATCGCATAGGGCATCGGCGCATTGTTGTAGCGGCTGGAGCGGTGGTATTTCGACAAAAGCTGCGGCCGCCACGTGCCCGTGGGCGTTATCTTGCCGGAACGTGCGGTCGAAACGGGCCATTCGTGTATTAAAGTGCCGTGGTGATAGACATACATGCGTTGCTCGGAAATGCTGACCCGCGCCACCACGCGATCGGCCAAGGCCCCTTGGGCAAACAACAAAGACGCGGCCAAAACCAAGAAAAACTTCTGCATGTCCTATCCCCCCGGAAATACACTGCAATTATAAGGCGGTTCCCTTGCGACAATCTGGCCCGATGCGCGCGGCGCGAGTCAAGCAAACTTTGCGCATTTCAGCTTGAAAAGCCGGGGCGAGAATGCCATTTGCCCGCCATGGAACAAAACAAAATCGCACTGGTGACGGGCGCCTCTCGCGGGATTGGCGCGGCGCTGTCGGAAGAGCTGGCCGCGCGCGGCTGGCACATTGTGGCCGTCGCCCGCACGCTTGGCGCGCTGGAAGAGCTGGACGACCGCATCAAGGCGCGCGGTGGGTCCGCCACATTGGCCGCGATGGATGTGACTGTCGATGACGCCATGCGCCATCTGTGCCGCGATATTCACGACCGCTGGGGCAGTGTGGGGCTATGGGTGCACAGCGCCATTCAGGCTCCGCCGCTGTCGCCCGCAGGTCACATCGCGATCAAGGAATGGGACAAGGCGCTGGCGGTGAATGCGCGCGCCACGGGCGTTCTGATCCCGATGGTCGCGCCTTTGCTGGCCGCCAGCCCGGACAAGGGAACGGCCCTGTTTCTGGAAGACCCGGCAGCTGCGACGCGCTTCCATAGCTGCTATGGTGCGACCAAGCTGGCACAAATGGCACTGGCACGCGCTTGGGCCGAGGAAAGTGTCAAGACCGGCCCGCGCGTGATGATCGAGACTTGCGCGCCCATGCCCACGGCCTTGCGCGCGCGCTTCCATCCCGGCGAAAACCGCGACCTGCTGACGCCTTGCGCGTCGGAAGCCGCGCGCTTGGCCGATTTGCTGGCTTAACCGGCTTCGGCCTGCACGGCTTGGCGCGCAAGCGCCGAGTCGCGGTCGGCCATGCCCAGAAGGTTGCTGGCCAGCCGCATCAACCCGTCTTCCTCGAAGTCGCGCGTCTCATCCGCTAGAACCACGCGCCAGAGGTCTTGCAGGTAGCCCATCCGGTCCTCGTGCGGGATTTCGTCCTTGATGATCTTGGTCAGATGCACAGTGTCGCCTGCGCTGGGCTCGAACGCCTCGGCTTGCGCGAGCAGTCCTGCATCGCCATAGCGGCGGGTCAAAATCTCGCGGATCACGGCCACTTCTGCCGCCGCATACTCCCCATCGGTGCGCGCCACGCGCACCAAGAGGGCACCGACGGCCAAACGACCGTCGGGCTTTGGGGCATCTGGCTTGCGAAACAGCCGTCCGATCATGCCACGGGCACCGGAAGCCCTTCGACAACACCCGTTGCGTCGGGGGTAAAGGTCATCGCCAAGCCGTTGATGCAATGGCGCTTCCCGGTCGGTGCCGGGCCATCGTCGAAGATATGCCCCTGATGCCCACCACAATTGGAGCAATGCACCTCGGTCCGGACCATGAAAAAGCTGCGATCCGCGCGCGTGCCCACCGCCCCGTCCATGGCCTGCCAAAAGCTGGGCCAGCCGGTGCGGCTGTCGAACTTGGTGTCGGACCGATACAGCGCCTGCCCGCAGCCTGCGCAATTATAGGTGCCGTCACGCTCTTCTTTCAGAAGCGGCGAGCGTTCGCCCATCAGCGCATTGGTGAAAGCACGCTCGGTTGCCTCTTCACGCAGAACGGCGAATTGCGCTGGCGTCAGGCGCGCGCGCCATTCCGCTTCTGACAGTTTGAAGGGGAAATTACCCTCGGATGCGCCCGCGCGCGCGCCGTAAAAGGCCAACCCGGTTGCGGCCAGAAATGTGCGTCGGTTCATGAAACCCTCCTGTTCTGAACATACCCCCTTTACGGAGGCAGATGGCGATTGGTTTCACATATAGGGTAAGATTATCTGACAGCTTCAACAAGCCCGCGTGATCTGCCATTGTGGCTGGCATGAGTCTGCCCCCCGGTTTCCTTGATGACTTGCGCAATCGCGTCACGATCTCGTCCATCGTTGGGCGCAAGGTCATTTGGGACATGCGCAAGTCAAACCAGGCCAAGGGCGATTTCTGGGCGCCCTGCCCGTTCCATCAGGAAAAGTCAGCCTCGTTTCATGTCGATGATCGCAAAGGGTTTTATTACTGCTTTGGATGCCACGCGAAGGGCGATGCGCTAACCTTCCTGCGTGAGACAGAGAACATGTCCTTCATGGAAGCGGTCGAGACGTTGGCGCGCGAAGCCGGGTTGCCCATGCCCGAACGCGACCCGCGCGCGGCTGAAAAAGCCGACCGCCTGTCGGAACTGGCCGAGGTCACGGAAGCCGCGGTGCGATTTTTCCGAATGCAACTCAACACATCCGCGGCAGCGGGCGCGCGCGATTACCTGAAGGGCCGCGCCTTGGCACAATCGGGGCTGGACCGGTTCGAGATTGGCTATGCCCCCGATGCGCGACAGGCTTTGTGGTCGGCGCTGACCGGCGCGGGCATTGCGGGCGACAAGATCATCGAAGCGGGCCTCTGCGCCACGCCCGATGATGGCGGCGCGCCCTATGACCGGATGCGCGGGCGCATCATTTTTCCCATCCGCGACGGGCGCGGGCGGTGCATCGGCTTTGGCGGGCGGGCGCTTAGCCCAGAGGCGCGGGCGAAATACCTCAACTCGCCCGAAACCCCGTTATTCGACAAAGGCCGCGCGCTGTATAATCTTGGGCCGGCCCGCAGCGCCTGCGGCAAGGGCAAACCCCTGATCGTGGCCGAAGGGTATATGGACGTGATCGCGCTGGTCGAGGCCGGGTTTGAAGGCGCGGTTGCCCCGCTTGGCACCGCCATCACCGAAGACCAGTTGCGCCTGATGTGGCGGCTGTCGCCCGAACCCGTCATCGCGCTGGATGGCGACACGGCGGGCCTGCGCGCGGGCTACCGGTTGATTGACTTGGCCCTGCCGCTTCTGGGGCCAGAGCAAGCGCTGCGCTTCTGTCTGCTGCCCGAAAAGATGGACCCGGACGATATTCTGCGCCAAGGCGGGCCTGCCGCCATGACCAAGCTGATCGACGGCGCGGTGCCACTGGTGCAGCTATTATGGCAGCGCGAAACCGACGGGCAAGTGTTTGACAGCCCCGAGCGGCGTTCCGCCTTGGACA
>JAFGVZ010000222.1 GCA_016937725.1 Paracoccaceae bacterium
GAGGGCGTTGACCGCCCCTGCATCGCGCTGGAAATGCAGATCGACGCAGAGGGCAACAAGACCGGCCACGCTTTCCACCGCGCGATGATGCGCTCGGCGGCCAGCCTGACCTATGAACAGGCGCAGGCGGCGGATGAGGAGCGACTGGATGCGCAGACCGAAGCCTTGGCCGGACCGCTCGCGGATCTGTTCGCCTGCTACCGCGCGCTGACCCGCGCCCGCGAACGCCGCCAACCGCTAGAGATTGACCTGCCTGAACGCCAGATCGTCCTGTCGGACGAAGGGCGCGTCACATCGGTCGCCTTTAAGGAACGTCTCGACGCGCATAGGCTGGTCGAGGAATGCATGGTGTTGGCCAATGTCGCCGCCGCTGAAACGCTGCGCGAAAAGGGCCGCCCGCTGCTCTACCGTGTGCACGAAGAACCCAGCCCCGACAAGCTGGAAGGGCTGCGGCAAGTGGCGAAGGAAACCGGGCTGGTGCTGGCCAAGGGGCAGGTGCTGCATACGCGCCATCTGAACCGGCTGCTGGCGCAGGCCGAGGGCACCGAGTTTGACGAGATGATCAACATGGCCACGTTGCGGTCGATGACGCAGGCCTATTACGCGCCACAGAATTTCGGGCATTTTGGGCTGGCGCTGCGAGAATACGCGCATTTCACCTCGCCCATCCGGCGCTATGCCGATCTGATCGTGCATCGCGCGCTGATTTCGGCGCATGGCTGGGGCGATGACGGGCTGTCGGCGTGGGATGTGGATCATCTAGAGGAAACGGCCAAGGGGATTTCCGAAGCCGAGCGCCGGTCCATGACCGCTGAGCGCGACACGAATGACCGCTATCTGGCGGCGTATCTGTCAGAACGCATGGGTGCGGAATTCGCAGGGCGCATATCGGGCGTCGCGCGGTTTGGCGTGTTCGTGAAGCTGGACGAGACCGGTGCGGACGGGCTGGTCCCCATCCGCACCATCGGCGCCGAATATTTCCGCCACGACCCAGAGGCGCAAAGCCTGACGGGCGAGCGCACCGGGGCCATGATCCAGATCGGTCAGCGTGTGCTGGTCAAACTGGCGGAGGCCGAGCCGATCACGGGCGGGCTGATGCTGGAATTGCTGGAGGTCGATGGCGAAACGCTGCCCGTGGCCCGTGGTGGTCCTGCGCGGGGCGGGCCAAAGCGCAAGGCCGCGAACGCCAAGCGCAAGGCCACCAAGCTGGCGCGCAAGTCACGGCGCAAGGGGTAGGGTAACGCGGCTTAGCCCTTGAACGCTGCTTCTGCGGCAATGCGTGGAATCTCGCTGCGGTGGATGCCAAGATCAGCCAGTTCCCGGTTCGAGAGCGCCTGCAACTCTTGCAAGGTGCGGGCATAGACAGCGCGCTGTTCCATCACGGTGCGCAGCGTATCCCTTAGCCCTTTCAGACGGGCGAAGATGCCGGTTTGGGCAATGGCAGCGGTTTGGTTTGCATAGGTCATGGTCGGTTCCTCTAATTCTACATCTTGAAACCTGAAATAAGCCAATGCTGCACATGCACAATGAACAAAGCAGAAATGCCGCTATGCAGCATTTGCAAGGCGGACTTCGATCAAAAAAACCGCGACCGGAAAGCCGGTCGCGGTATGCGCTTACGCTGATGGGGCTGTTTACTTCGTCGGGCCGGCGTCCAGCACCTCTTCCAGCGTGCGCAAACCGGTGCGCGGCGATTGCACCAGCACGGCCATGTTGCCCGGCAAATGTTCGTTGCGCAGCATCTTGGTATGCGCAGCCGGGATTTCGGCCCAGGTGAACACTTCGGACATGCAGGGGTCCAGACGGCGCTCGATCATCAGCTTGTTCGCCGAAGAGGCCTGCTTCAGATGCGCGAAATGCGAGCCTTGCAGGCGCTTCTGGTGCATCCACATGTAGCGCACGTCGAAGGTGCAGTTAAAGCCGGACGTGCCTGCGCAGATCACGACCATGCCGCCCTTCTTGCACACCAGCGTCGAGACGGGGAAGGTCGCCTCGCCCGGATGCTCGAACACCATGTCGACATTCACGCCCTTGCCGGTGATGTCCCAAATCGCCTTGCCGAATTTGCGCGCTTCTTTGAACCACTCGGCATATTCCTCGCTGCCAACCTTGGGCAACTGGCCCCAGCAGTTGAATTCCTTGCGGTTGATGACCGCCTTCGCGCCTTGGTCCATCACGAATTGCCGCTTGGATTCGTCAGAGATGACGCCGATGGCATTCGCGCCCACGGTGTTGGCAAGCTGGATCGCATACGACCCCAGACCGCCCGAGGCACCCCAGACCAGCACGTTCTGGCCGGGTTTCAGGTCATGCGGCTCATGGCCGAACAGCATACGATAGGCGGTGGCCAGCGTCAGCGTATAGCAGGCGGCCTCTTCCCAGGTCAGATGCTTGGGGCGCGGCATAAGCTGCTGGGCCTGAACGCGGGTGAACTGGCTGAAAGAGCCGTCATGTGTCTCGTAGCCCCAGATGCGCTGGCTGGGCGAATACATCGGGTCGCCGCCATTGCAATGCTCGTCGTCGCCGTCGTCCTGGTTGCAATGGATCACGACCTCGTCGCCCACTTTCCAGCGCGTGACTTTGTCGCCCACTTTCCACACGATGCCTGACGCGTCGGACCCGGCAATGTGATAGGGCTGCTTGTGGCCATCGAATGGGCTGATCGGCTGGCCCAGACCGGCCCAGACGCCGTTATAGTTCACGCCCGCAGCCATGACCAAGACCAGCACTTCGTGGCTGTCGATCTCCCACGTGTCGACCACTTCGACCTCGAAGGCCTTTTCCGGCTCGCCATGGCGCTCGCGGCGGATGGTCCACGCATACATTTGCTTGGGCACATAGCCCATGGGCGGCATTTCACCGATCTCGTAGAGGTCTTTTTCGGGTGCGTCGTATTGGGCGATGCCCGTCTGGTTATCCAGCGCCATTGCGGCCTCCAAATTCAGGGTTGCGGGGGGTCTCCCCGGTCATGGTGCTGCGACGCAGAATTCATGCGGCGCTTGCAGCATGGATAAAATGGCCTGCGCAACATTGCAACCCTGAATATTGCTATTTTGTAATTTTATGTCCAATGGGTCTCTGCGGGGCTGGGGCCGGTTCCGGCCTCTTGGCTGACGGACCCGGCATAATAGGCGATCAGCGCCTCCTCTCCGGCGGTCACCCGAAAAACGCCGGAATCCTCGTAAATCAAGGCTCTGACGCGTAGGTGTTCCAAACCGCGCGCGATCATCTCGGCAAGCTCTTCCGGGCTGGACGCGGCTTTTCCCATCTGGTCCAACGCTTGCGCCACAAGCTGCGACCTGTTGCCGCGTCCGCCAAGCGCTTGCAGCGCAGCGGCGGTCAGCGGCACCGCCAAAACCGGCATCGCGCTGCGAATCCGCTCCATCAGCAGCGCGCCAAGGTCTTCGGCGGTGCGGCCCGGATTGTCTGTCGCAAAAGCGCGCAACGACACGGGCTGGCCATAACTGACAGCGGCCTGCCCGAACCCTTTGAAGCGCCCCAGCAGCTTTTGCCACAAAATACGCGCGACGAACCCTAACGCCACTGTCGTGCGCCCGCGAAACCGCCTGCGCCCGGATTGATGCGCGGCCACTAACAGGCGGTCCTCCAGCACCCGGTCATAATTCAGCGCCACCGGCACGAACAGCACGTCGCGCGGGCCGGATATGTCCCAACCGCGCAGGATATAGGTCAAAAGCCCTACCTTGCCGCGCCCGACACGGCCATCCAAGCTTAGCCCGCCTTCGGGAAAGATCGCCTGCGTTGTGCCTTGTTGCACCGACATTTGCACATAGCGCGCCAGCACCGCCCGATAGAGCAAGTTCGCATAGCGCCGCCGGATGAAATAGGCCCCCATCGCCCGGATCAGCGATTTCAGTGGCCAAATGCGCGCCCATTCGCCCACCGCGTAACTCAAAGCCGAATGCTGCGAGGCCAGCCAAGTCACCAGCACGTAATCCATGTTTGAGCGGTGGTTCATCACGAAGACGATGGCATCTTCCGGGGCGACCCGGTCCAGATCGCTCTGGTCTTCTGCGCGCACCACCACGTCATAGAGCCCCTCGCCAATGCGCCGCGCCAGACGAATTGCAAAGCCGAAATAGGTTGCGGTGGAAAAGCCCGGCACGATCTCGCGCGCATAGGAGCGCGCTTTCTCGAAGGCCACATTGGGGGGGATGCCTTCCTCGCGGGCATAGTGGCGCACGGCTTCCATGACCTGCGGATCATAGACCAGCCGGATGACCTGATCTTGCCGCTTCATCAGCTTGAACGGTTCAATCGGGCGCTTCAGGCGCTTGTTCAATTCCGCCACGGCGCGTTCGGCGCGTTTGCGAAAGAACCAACGCACAGATGGAAACAGGAAATGCGACGCGAAGGTGACCGCGGCAAACCCCACGATAAGGGTCAAGGCCCAGACAGGTAGCTCAACGCTCTGAAACATGCAGACAATCTGTCAGGAACCACGCCAATGGTAAATGCCCCACCGACATGGCTTTTCATCCTTGCAGCAAATATCCTCGGGGGGTGAGCGCGCGCCCTTGGCGCGGGCGAGGGGGGCTGACAGCCCCCTTACAGCAAAGGCCCCGGGCTTGACCCGGGGCCTCTTGTCTCGTTCGCCCAAGTGAGAGCTTTAGCCGACCAGTTCGATCCCAGCGAAGAAATACGCGATTTCCTCTGCCGCGGTTTCCGGCGCGTCCGAACCGTGGACAGAGTTTTCGCCAACCGACTGGGCAAATTCGGCGCGGATGGTGCCCGGTGCCGCATCGGCAGGGTTGGTGGCGCCCATCACTTCACGGTTCTTGGCAATGGCGCCTTCGCCTTCCAAAACCTGCACCACGACCGGGCCGGATGCCATGAACTCGCACAGCTCGTCATAGAAGGGGCGCGCGGCATGGACTTTGTAGAACTCGCCCGCTTGCGCCTTGGTCATGTGAATGCGCTTTTGCGCGACAATGCGCAGGCCGGCTTCTTCGAACTTGGCGTTGATCGCGCCGGTCAGGTTGCGGGCGGTTGCGTCGGGTTTGATGATCGAGAAGGTGCGCTCTAGGGCCATGTTAAATCTCCGGATATGTCTGGGTGCGGAAAAGAATTTCCCGCCTGCGGGGGCCGCTTATCATGGGTATATGACGGTGAAAAGACCTGTCGGACGCGGGCCTAGTCGCTGCGGTAGAAATCCAAGGGCTGCATCACGCCCAGCGGGAAAAGCGACAGGCTGCCCTGTGACAGCTCGAACACCTCGAAGCAGCGAATATCGCCATCGCGCGCATAGCTTTGCGCCAGCAGATAAGGGCCGTCGCCCCTCGCGCCCTCGCAGCTATTGGCCAAGTCCATCAGCCGCGTGTCGGACGGGATATTCTGATAGAACTCCTCGAACACGCCACCGCTGATCAGCAATTGGTAATTCGGATCACTTGTCGAGGTCCAGAAGCCTTGCAGATCGGCCCGCACCTGCGCGTAGGGGTCTACCCCCTCGACGCGCGCTTCGCGGATCGTGACATCAACATTCGCGCCGCCATAGCCTGCCAGATCGCCCGTCCATGTCATCGGTGTGTTGGGGGGCAGGTCCATCAAGCCTTCCAGCATCCCTTGGTCCGTGTGGAATGCGCTGGAGGCGACATAGCGCCAGCCGTCATAATGCAATTCGCATTGCACGCTGGCATCCGTCACCTCGCAA